>JAZDJA010000087.1:0-8988 GCA_043804415.1 Candidatus Latescibacterota bacterium
GAGACCCAGACGGAGCGGGGGGAGCGGGACTGGAAAAAAACCGAACAGGAATTGCAGCAGGCGGAGCAAAAAGGCCGGCCCCGTCACGGATATGCCGAACGGCTTTTCGATCGGCTCTATCTGCTTAGAGGATTCGAAAACCTGATGTTCGACATCGCCACAGACGACCCGCACTTGCCAAAACTGATCGATATGTTAGTGGACTATGAACTCAGGCTGGTTCAAAAATGGCTGGACATGGGAGTGGATGCCATAGGATTTCACACCGACATCGGCTCACAACATGCCCTGATGATCAGCCCGCGGCAATTCCGGAAGTACATCAAACCCATGTTCAAGAAGATCTTCGGTGTTTGCAGAGACGCCGGCGTACATGTTTCTCTTTCCTCGGACGGCAGACTCCTGGAAATCGTGGACGATCTGATTGAATGCGGAGTATCGATGCACGATCCTCAATTTCGGGCGAACACACTGGAAGGGATAGAAGCGGCGTATAAGGGAAAGATGTGCATCAACCTGGATCTCGACAGACAGATGTTTCCGTTCTGCACGCCGGATGATATCAAGAGACAGATCGACGATGTGATCGAAAGACTGGGGTCTTCCGAGGGCGGCTTGATGCTGATAGGGGCCATATACGGCAGGGACGTGCCCTTGGAGAACATCGAGGCACTGTGTTCCGGGTTGGAGGAGTCTTGCTGGTAGGGTATCTGGCGGATGGAGACCCCTTTCCGAGTGCTCTCTTGCCACGAAACTCGCACAGGGCCCCGTGACAGGAGGATGAATACGGACGGGGTGTGCCACCCTGGGTCACGCAGCGGGCCACATTCGATTTGGCCACGGAGTGATTCCTTGGAAGGAGAATGGCTTTTGGAACATCTGTCACGAAATGACCTGGACAACATCCATCGCAACACCTTGCGCGTGCTCGAGGAGGTCGGGTTTAAGGTCGAGAACGATGTCCTGCTGGAGGTTCTCGCGGGTATTGGCGCCAAGATAGATCTTCCCTCTCAGATCGCCCGCTTTCCACGGCAGGTCGTAGCGTCCTTCCTGTCCGAGTGCCCGAAAGTGGACTGGAAGCACAAGAAACCCAAATTGCTGGTCCGTGCCTCGCTCTACGAAGGGAAATACCTCGATCCGCACTCGGAGCAGTTGAGCCCGCTTTCTCCCGAGTGTGTGGAGCGCTATCTCCGACTTGCCCACGCGTTGCCGAATATCAACGCCACGTTTATCACGGGATGTCCGTGGGGCCCAAGCGCAGAGCTGGAGCCTCTGTATGAACGTTTCTACTGCTGGAAATACGGCGCGGACCCGTCGGGCATACTCTATCCGACGGCGCAGGCATCGCGGCTTTTAGATCTTTACCAGGTCTATGCGCAGCTTAAGGAAAAACCGGTGCAGGAGCTGTTTTCTGGCGGGGTGTTTGTTCAGTCTCCCCTGCGCTTCAGCGCCGAAGAGGCCGCCCAGTTTGTCTGGTGGTGGTCGCGCGGGTTTCGGGTGGATCTGTCGCACATGACGACTGCCGGGCTCACCGGGCCCGTCACGCCGGCCGGAGTGGTCACTGTGCATCTGGCTGAGGCCATCGCGATGGGGCTTTTGCTGAAGGCCTGCTACGGGGAATCGAAGTTGAACCTGATGGCCATGTTGGCCCCTTTGGACATGCGCACCATGATGCGTCCCTATGGGAGACCGGAGATGGCTGCTGCCAATTTGCTGTTTGCCGAGATGGCCCGGTACTACGGTTTCTCCTGTTTCCTGCACTCCGGTGTCTCCGACGCCAAACGCCCTTCCAACGAATCGGGTGCCCAGAAGGTCATCAGCTCGCTTTCCGCCCTCTTTGCAGGAGCCGATGCGATGATTGATGCCGGTCTTTTGGCCGCTGACTGCATCTATTCACCGGTCCAGATGATCCTCGACAACGAGCTGGCCGGGGCATTGGAACTTCTTCTGCGACCCTATGACTGCAGCGATGGGGCCATCGGCTACGAGGCCATCGCCGAAGCAGGTCCGGGCGGGCTTTTTGCCGACCTGACACACACGGTTGAACATTTTCGAGAGGAATCATGGGAGCCGTCCATCTGGAGTCGCGAGCCGCTGGAAGCCTGGATCGAAAAGGACGGCAAGACGGATGGGACGCGCGCGGTAGCTGCGTATGATGCGCTCATGGCGGAAGCGCCTCCCCTCAACTGCTTGACAGAGGAGGAAGAGATGGCCCTCCTGGAGGTCATCGAAGGAAAGGGATAGAGGACACAGGATGGCTGACAAGTCGGATGTGGTGGACAGGTTGTGGCCGTAGCGGGGAGAACATGCAATCCATGAAACGGTTGTACTTCAAGACTTCCGCTGAGTGGCGGGAATGGCTGCAGAGTAATCACGATAAAGCAACCTCCATTTGGCTGGTGTTCTTCAAAAAGGACACAGGCAGATCTTCGATCGATTACGAAGTGGCTGTGGAAGAAGCGTTGTGCTTTGGATGGATTGACAGTATCATCAAGAAAAAGGATGAGGAAGAATACGCCAGGAAATTCACACCCAGACACGACAACAGCAAATGGTCGGAAGTCAACAAGAAGCGCGTTGAGAAACTGATCCAGGATGGCTGAATGACAGATATGGGTTTGGCGAAAATAGAAACAGCCAAGCGTAATGGTCAATGGGACAGACCGGATAGACTCAATACTCAGTTTGATATCCCAGAAGAGCTTCAAACAGCGTTGGGCCAAAACAGCAAGGCGAGAGCACATTTTGATCAATTGGCTCCGACCTATCGAAAACAATATGTCGGTTGGATAGCGGCAGCCAAACGCCCCGAGACCCAGGAAAAGCGCATCAAAGAGGCTATGGAGCTCTTGGAACAAGGTCAGAAACTTGGACTGAGATGATCCAAGGAATAAGAGATTTTTGGAATGAAGTATTGCTGCCAACGGCAGTGAGGGTCGCCCGGCAATTCGTCGTGCAGGTCGCCTGACGCTGGCTTTTGGGGAATCTTATGCGGAACCTGCAGCAGCACATAGGGTGCTACACGGATCAACATGAGCCATATTGGACCGCAAGGCATTTACACAAACCAATCCCCACAACCAATGGAGGAGAATAGCATGGACTTCATCGATAAGATCAGGGAATTGTCGGCGCGCATTCCGAAACAACTGGAGCACATCCGAACAGAAGAAGCCACAAAGAATGCGCTGATCATGCCATTCATAAGCGCGTTGGGATATAACGTGTTTGACCCAACTGAAGTGACTCCTGAGTTGTCCGCCGATGTCGGCCTCAAGAAAGGAGAAAAGGTCGACTACGCTATTCTACGTGAAGGGCAACCGATCATATTGTTCGAATGCAAACACCACCCAACGGATCTTGGCAAGGTGCAGGCGTCACAGCTCTACCGGTATTTTAGCGTGACGGAAGCCCGTTTCGGCGTGCTGACCAACGGTCTTGTGTACTGGTTTTATACCGATCTTGAGGCCCCAAATAAAATGGATGAAAAGCCATTTTTTGAGTTCAGCATTTTGGATGCCAAGGAGTCGGCCGTAGAAGAATTGAAGAAATTTTCTAAATCCATATTTGACCTCGACTATATTCTCACTACTGCCAGCGAGCTCAAGTACACAAGAGAAATAACACGGCTTCTCTTTGAACAAATGCAGGAGCCAACAGAAGAATTTGTGCGGTTTTTTGCGTCCCGGGTATACAGCGGGAGGATGACGCAGGGTGTGCGAGAGCAGTTCGCGCAGTCAACGAAACAGGCATTCAAACAACTGTTGAATGACCAAATAAACGAGCGTTTGAAGACGGCACTGGCCTCCGATCCTACGGGTACTGCAGCTCCGGTGGTGGAAGCCCCTACGCTGAGCGGCGTGACCACGGTGGGCAGCGCACAAGCCGAACAAGCAGGTGGCGGCGCTGTCACCACTGCAGAGGAGTGGGAAGGATACCACATCGTCCGGGCGATCCTGCGCGAAATCGTGCCTGCGAAGCGTATCGTAATGCGCGATGTACACACCTATTGCGGGATTCTGTTGGATGACAACAACCGCAAACCAATCTGTCGTCTACATTTCAACAGCGCACAGAAGTACGTCAGCTTCTTCGACACCGAGAAGGAAGAACGTATCCCTATCGATGAACTTGACGATCTGTACAAATACGCGGATCGTCTCAAAGTAACGGTCATCCGTTATGGCACGCCGTCAACCCCTCAAAAAAACAGCGCAAAAAGCAGCCCCATGACAAGAATGAAGCTAATCGAACGACGAAAGGAGGCCCAACAAAGGCGTGCTTCCGACGCTTCACAGCCTCCGTTTCTCCGTCGTTGCGGTTTCCAGGCTTACGCCCAGCGTTAGGGATACCACTATGGACAAAATGATAGCTAAATCTTCAATTTCCAGCAACAAGCTCACTCCGCGCCAAAGCGTGGAACGGGTACTCAGGGGCGGGCACGTGGACGTTGTTCCCTTCACGATGTATGAATGCATGATACCCCAGTGCACCGCGGAGCGGGAGATGCGCAACCGGGGGCTTTGTATCGTCGCCCGGGGTCATCCTGTTTTTGCAGCCCACAGACCTCACGTCAAAGTGAGTGAACACACTTACTGGGAGGGTCCCAGGCAAATGACACGCAGAGTTTATGAAACGCCTCAGGGTACCCTTTCGACACTGGACGAGGCAGCGGATTTTACCTCGTGGTCCCATGAAAAACTGTTCAAGGCCACTTCCGACTATAAAGCGCTGCTGTATCTTATCCAAGACGAAGTCTATGAACCCACCTATGCTCCTGTCGTAAAAGCCATGGAAGCTGCGGGCGACGACCTCATATTTCGATCCGGATTTGGCCTTGAACCTTTACAGACCCTTATTTCCGGTTCGTATATGGATACGCAGACATTTTGCGTGGAATGGATGGATAATCGGGATGAGATCATCAAGCTCTATGACGCCCTCGTGGAAAAGAGAAGACAGGTATATCCGATTGTCGCCGAATCACCGGTGCTGCACGCCAATTATGGGGGAAATGTGACGCCCGAGGTCATAGGGCTTGAAACATTTGAAAAATATTATGTTCCGCACTACAATGAGGCTGCGGAGATCATGCACAAGCATGGCAAATTGGTCGGCTGTCATTTTGATGCCAACTGCAAACTACTCTCAAAAGCCATCGCCGAGACCGATCTTGACTATATCGAGGCTTTCACGCCAGCTCCGGATACCGACATGACCCTTGCGGATGCGCGAAAGGCGTGGCCGGAAAAGGTGTTGTGGCTCAATTTCCCTTCCTCTGTCCATCTAAGAACAGATCTTGAGATTGAGGCGGTAACAATTGAAATGCTCGGCGAGTTGGAATCAGTTGATGGGATTATCATGGGGATCACTGAGAATATTCCTTCGGATAGATGGCAGCACAGTTGTTGGTCCATTATGAACGGCCTTGAGCAATATGCTCAGAGGGAATCCGGAAAGAATGCAAACGTCTGAAGAGTTCCTGTACCGAGCGCGACGATGTGCGACGGCGAGCTGAGGGGATTGTCGGCAACGCGTCCGACGGATGGGTGGTCAGGTTGGTCAGGACCGATTACCGAATGAGGACCAAACGCGAAGGAGCACGGCTCGTGTGGTCACCCAGAATCACACTCGTGACCCGATCATCGCAAACGGTTGCGTCATAGACCCCGAATCGAGGCTGGATGCCGTGTGCCATGAGGGATCTGAAACAACATGGCATCCCGGTGTATTTTGTCTTCGCATGTTGCGATGGAACGTTTTGAGGAGGCAGACCGGGCGTAACGGGGGCATTTCTGGGGCTGACCCTCGGGCTCAGTCTGTAAGCGATTTCCCAAACCAGTTAGCGGATATCGCGTCCTTGCCCGTTCCCGGCGAGTCCATTTAGGGCTTGACAAGCGCGGGAATGGCCCGTACATTTGGGCATGTTGACATGGCGTGTGAGGACCCTCCGGTGACCTACAATAATCTTATGAATCGTATTTTGGTGGCGCACCACCTATGACGATGGATTTGGACCTTTTTTCAGACGTCCCTCAGATGGGAACAACCTGCGGGAAGGAGCTCATCCATCGGTTCATCATCCAATGAAACAGACAACAATCGGGAAAGGAATTCAGATGGCAGATCCAAAAAAGCATTCGGTGCAGCGCTCTCTGAAGGACTATGCGCGGGCAGAGCAATTGATCGCCGGCGGCACGCAGCTGATCAGTCGTCGACCCTCCCGCATGGCCTACGGCGTGAGTCCCATCTATGCGGATCACGCGAAGGGATCGCACTTTTGGGATGTGGACGGAAATGAGTATGTGGATTGGGTCAGCGGAATTCTCGCCATTATCCTGGGCTACGCCGATGAGGTGGTGGACAACGCGGTCAAGGAGCAGATCGGCAAAGGCGTCAACTTCTCGATCAATAACGAGCTGGAGCTCGAGCTGGCCGAAGAGCTGATCCGCACGATCCCTTCTGCGGAGATGGTGCGCTATGCCAAAGGCGGCGGAGATGCGTGTACTGTGGCTGTGCGCATAGCCCGGGGCACTACGGGACGCGACAAGGTCCTTTTCTGCGGCTATCATGGATGGCACGACTGGTACCTGGCAGCGAATCTGCTCAAGGATGCGACCCTCGATGAGCATCTCTTTCCGGGGATCGATCCGACGGGCGTGCCCAAAGCTCTGGCGGGAACGATATTTCCTTTCCGGTACGGCGATCTGGACATGTTGGAGCAACTGCTCCAGAGCAATAAGGGCGAGGTGGCGTGCATTATCATGGAGCCTCTCCGATCAGAGCTGCCTCCCGAAGGCTACTTGGAGGGGGTGCGTGCGTTGGCGGATCGCTTTGGAGTGGTTCTGATTTTCGATGAGGTCTCCTGTGGATTTCGCATCGCGCTCGGGGGCGCGCAGGAATATCTGGGCATCACCCCGGATCTCACCGTCATTGCCAAAGCCATGTCCAACGGATATCCCATGGGAGCCGTGGTGGGCAAGCGGGAGGTGATGGAACCTGCGTCCCGGATGTTTATCTCCAGTACCTACTGGAGCGACACCATCGGCATGGTCGCGGCGTTAACCACCATCCGTGAATTGCGCCGGCGGGGTTCGACCGAGCACTTTGCCAAAGCCGGCCGAACCATCAAACAGGCGCTGGGCGAAGCGATCCGGGAAACGGGCATACCGGCCCACGTTTCCGGACTGGATTGTTCTCCGAAGTTTCTCTTTGACATCGCAGATCCCAAGCTCCTTCAAAAGGTTTCCACCCTGTATGTGCAGGAGATGAGCAAACGGGGGATCTTCTGTTCCTCCTACTTCACGCTGAACATGGCCCACAGCGCAGACGACATCGCCCAGACCGTGGCTACCTCGCGGGAGGTCTTTGGCCTTATTTGCAGCGCGCTTGAAAAGGGCAACATAGAGGATTTTCTGGAGGCAGAACTCAAGACGGACACTTTCAGACGAATGGTCAGCTGAAAGAAAGAGCAGGCATAGGCTGAGATAGAAAAAGGGCAGAGGCTGGCAAAGGAAAAGGCAGAAGACAATGGTTCTTTGCTCTTTGCCGCTGCCTTCACCTGCTTTTCTCTCTGCTGTGAAAACCGGAAGGAGGAGGAGATGGATACCAACCGGAAACGGGGACTGTTGAAGGATGCTTTGGGTGCCGGGGAGGGGATCTTGCGGCTTGCTCCTGCGTGGGTTCCGCGGTCTTTCCTTGTGCCGGGGGGGCGGTTGAAACTGGCTCCACGGGATATGTATGCGCTCGGCGCGCACCGGGGAGGCATTGACGAGCGATGGCTGGCTTCCACGACCCGTGCGGACAATGGCCCGGAAACGCCTGAGGATGAAGGGCTCAGCTACGTGGTGGTCAAGGACGGCGCGGGCGCGGAGAAGATTTTGCTCAAGGAAGCCATCGAGCTTATCGGGGATCGGATTCTGGGCGATGCGGTGATGGCCACGCACGGCGGCTGGATGGTCCTGTGCAAATTGTTTGACAACGCGGGACCGATCCCGCATCACCTGCATCCCGGCGACGAACATGCCGCGAGGGTGGGACGCGTGGGAAAACCGGAGGCTTATTATTACCCGCCTCAGCTCAATTTTGTGGAACAGCAGTTCCCGTATACCTTTCTCGGATTGGAGCCCGGCACCACGAAGCAGGACGTGATCCGCTGTCTGGAGCGATGGGACCAGGGGGACAATGGCATCCTGGATCATTCGAAGGCCTACCGGCTTCGTCCAGGAATGGGATGGAATATTCCTCCGGGCATTCTTCACGCCCCCGGCACGTTGGTGACCTATGAGCCCCAGAAGGCGTCGGACGTGGCGAGTCTCTTCCAGTCCATGGTGGATGGACGTCCGATGACGTGGGATTCGCTGGTCAAGGATGTGCCCGAATCGCTGCACCACGATCTCGATTACATTGTGGGGATGGTCGATTGGGAACAGAACGTGGATCCAGAATTTGCCCAGCATCATGCACTGATTCCCAAATCTGTCCAGGCGCCGGAGGCTATGAAAGAGGCCGGGTATAAGGAAAACTGGGTGTCTTTCGAAGCAGAGGAGTTCAGCGCCAAGGAACTGACCGTGTCCCCCGGAAGAAGCGTGAAGATCCGGGATGCGGCCGCGTATGGGTTGATCTGTGTGCAGGGCCGTGGCATGATCGGGAAGCTGGCTGTGGCGTCGCCCACGATGATCCGGTTTGGAGCGCTGACGGAGGATGAGTACTTTGTCACGGCCTATGCCGCTGCGGAGGGCGTGACAATCACCAACCAGAGCGCTTACGAAGATCTGGTGCTGCTGAAACATTTCGGACCTGGGAATCCCGATATGTCACAGGGCGCGGCCTGAAGTCAGGTTTCACCGCGGAGCGCATACAGATCGTAGAGGCTTGTGAGAGGCGAGAGGTGCCCCCTCCGTCTCGTTCCCACGCAGGAGCGTGGGAACGAGACGATAAAATGAAAGGCCGAGGGGGGATGTTTCTCCTCGGCCTTTCTTGATGTGC
>JAZDJA010000088.1:0-10557 GCA_043804415.1 Candidatus Latescibacterota bacterium
TTCTCCCTCTCCAATGCGCCTTTCAGATCAGCCAGCTGACGCTTTATCCCCCCGTCATATCCTTCCTCTTCGACCAGGGCTTCGAGGGCCTCGATCTGAGTTTTCCCGGGCAGGGGATAGGTGAAGGGGTGCGCGGGATCGTTGAGATAGTGCTGAAAGTCGGAGAGCATCCCGTCATCCACGACAAAATCCGATCCCATGTCCGGGTGCAGGGCGGCGTATTGCACTGCAAAATTGAAAAATACCCGGCCCCGTTCCAGGGCAAGCAGAAATGCGGAAGGTTTGGCGGGTTCCACCATCACATCCGGGGTGATGCCGCCGCCGCCATACACCACGCGCCTATCGTCCGTGAAAAAGATCTCCTGCGCAGTCGTGTCCCTGGGTACGGAGAGAATTCCCCGGTGACGCTCGGTCTTGCCTTCGGATGCGAGGGGGCTTTCAGCCTCTTCCCGGTGCCATTTGTGGATGCTTCTGCCGCTGGGAGTATAGTAGAGCGCAGTGGTCAATTTGAGCTCTTTGTCCCTCCCGATCCGGTGCAGAGTCTGCACGGATCCTTTCCCAAAGGTGGGTGTCCCCACGATCAATCCCCGATCGTGGTCCTGAATCGCACCGGCTACGATCTCCGACGCACTGGCGCTTCCCGGACCGACCAGCACCACCATGGGGATGGCCGGATCCAGAAAGGGGTCCTCTTCGGCGAATAACTCGCGGTTCTGGTGAGGAGCCCGGCCCTTTGTGAAGACAATCAGTTGTCCTTTGTCCAGGAATAGATCGGCCACGGAGCATGCTTCCGAAAGCAATCCCCCGGGATTGGACCGGAGATCCAGAATGAAGGCCTGTATGTCTTGATCCTTCAGATGCTGGATCGCCTCCGAGAGTTCGTGTGTGGCACTGTTGGACTCCCCCTCCCGAAAACGGGCCAGCCGGACATATCCAATAGTTTCGGTGACCTTTTCGGCCAGGGTCACGCTCTTCACCTTGATGATTTCCCGGACGATGGTGAAATCCAGGGGCGTCTCCTCGCCCGTACGCTCGATAGTGATGGTGACGGGGGTGCCCGGCTTCCCACGGAGGATGGAGACCACTTCCTCCAGGCTCATTCCCAGCGTAGGATCTCCCTCGATCTTTACAATGCGGTCCCCGGCCTGAAGACCGATGTGGTAGGCCGGCGTGCCGTCGATCGGCGAGATGACCGTGGGGGCGTTGTTGAGCACAGCGATCTGGATGCCCAGACCCCCAAACTCACCTGTCGTGTCAATTCTCAGTTGGTCCACCCTGGCCTGGGTGTTTAGAAACTGAGTATAGGGATCCAGCTGTTCCAGCATCCCCTCGATTCCCGCCTGGATAATCTTCTCGTGCTCGATCTCCTCCACGTAATTGTTGGCGATATACCGGTAGACCTCGCCGAAGACATCGAAGCCCTCGTCTATCGCAGCAAGCGCGTCATCCTCAGTTGCCCGCACGTGATCCAAAAACCACGCGCAGGACAGAAAGATCAGCAGCAGCAGGAGGATCCCATGCCGTTTTTTCGTGGTGAGCAACATGTAGCAACCCTCCCTATAGGCGTAATGAAAAGAATTTGCACACGCAAATTACCCCTTTGCGCAGGCACGATTTCCCAATTTACGCAGTAGGTGTTCCTTGTTTCAGCTCTTCCATGACCCGTTTTCCGATCTGTTCTTCGATAGCAGCGACGGGCATCGTTCCGTCCAGAACCAGGAAACGGCCGGGGTCGCGCCGCGCCAGTTCCAGATAGCCCGTCCGGACGCGTTGGTGAAAATCGGAGGTTTCCTGCTCCATGCGGTCTTGAGCGATCAAGGCGTGTCCTCGCCTTCGGGCTGCTTCCGCGACCGAGACATCCAAGAGGATCGTCAGATCGGGCGCCAGGCCCAGTGCAGCGATCCGGTTGAGTACCGCGATCGTCTCCAGATCCAATCCCCGGCCGCCTCCCTGATAGGCGACTGTGGAATCTGAATATCGGTCGCAGACCACCACCTTCCCCTGGCGAAGCGCAGGAAGGATCACCTCCTCGGTGTGCTGCGCGCGACTGGCCATCATCAACAGCAACTCGGTCCAACGCGTCATCCCTTCGGTGTTCCCATCGAGCACGATGGCCCGAATCCGCTCCGAGAGCGCCGTGCCTCCGGGCTCCCGGGTGAGGACCACCTCATACCCAGATCCGATGAGGGTCTTCACGAGCCTCTGGGCCTGCGTGCTTTTTCCACACTGGTCGATACCTTCGAAGGTGATGAAGACGCCCTTATCCTTCCGGCTTTCGGCTTCCGGATTCCGGAGGGATATCCCGCAATCGGTCCTCCCCGATCCGCACGCTTGCGTCACCCTTTCTTCTCCTTCTTCGCCTGCCCGTCCTGCTTGCCATACTTTCGTATGAAGGCTTCGGTCATCTCCTGGGCTTCCGAATCGGTATATTGCCTGGGCGGGGTCTTCATGAAGTAGGAGGATGGCTCCTCCAACTGGCCGCTAAGCCCGCTGTTCATCGCCAGCTTACAGCATCTGACCGCATCGATGACCACGCCGGCGGAGTTGGGGGAATCCCAGACCTCCAGCTTCAGTTCGAGGTTGAGAGGCACATCTCCGAAAGTGCGTCCTTCCATCCTGATGTGACACCACTTTCGATCCTCGAGCCAGGGCACATAGTCGCTTGGGCCCACGTGGACATTTTTGGCTCCGATATCATAGTCCAATTGGGAAGTCACAGCGTTGGTCTTGCTGATCTTCTTGGATTCCAATCGGGACCGCTCCAGCATGTTCAGAAAATCGGTGTTCCCGCCCACATTGAGCTGGCTGGTGCGCTCCAATCGGACGCCCCGGTCCCTAAAGAGCCGGGCCAGCACCCGATGGACAATGGTGGCCCCCACCTGCGACTTGATGTCGTCGCCGATTACGGGAAGCCCCTTCTTGGCAAAACGCTCCTGCCAATATCCCTGGCTGGCGATGAAAACCGGGATGCAGTTGACAAAACCGCATCCCGCCTCGAGTACCTGCTCCACGTACCACTTGGTGGCTTCCTCGCTGCCCACCGGAAGATAGTTCACCACCACATCGGCTTTGCGCTCCTTGAGAATGCCCACAATGTCCGAGGTGGGTCCGGTCGCCTTCTCTATAATTTCCGAGAGATACTTGCCCAATCCGTCGTGCGTCATTCCGCGATCCACCGGAACGCCAAGCGGGGGGACATCGGCGAACTTATAGGTGTTATTAGGTTCAGTGAAAATCGCTTCGCTGAGATCCTTCCCCACCTTGTTCTTGTCAATGTCGAACGCCGCCACAAACTCGATGTCCCTGACGTGATAGCCACCGAGATTGACATGCATCAATCCCGGGACAAAGTCATCCTCTTTGGCATCCCTGTAAAAATGAACCCCTTGCACCAAGGCAGAAGCACAATTCCCCGCGCCGATAATCGCGACTCTTACCTTGTCCATATCCAAACCCCCTTCGATATAAGGTGAACCGGACGATCCATCCCCCTCATTCCGCGTGATCCAATACAACCCCCCTCGTCTTCTTCCACACATGCCGAAGCCGTTCCAATACAGTCACGTGGGTCAGGAAGGCGATGACCCACATCACCACCGCCAGCGTCCTGATTCCGATCATTCCCCCGATCGCGATAGCGAGCACCCGCTCCGGCCGCTGCATGAAGCCGACCTTGCAGGTCTGGCCCAATCCCTCTGCGCGGGCGCGAACGTAACTGACCATCAGCGAACCGGACAAGGCGAAAAACAGGATCGCGCTGGTCATCACCCACCCGTTGCGCACAAAGAAGACTGTGATGCCGAAGGCAACAAAGATCTCCGAATACCGGTCCAGCGTGGAATCCAGCAAGGCTCCGAATGTAGTGGCTTTATGTCCTGCCCGGGCCACTTCGCCGTCCAAGAGGTCGAAGAGCCCCGCCAGGAGCATGCAGATGCCGGCCAGACGAAAATGCCCCAAGGCAAACAGCAGCGCTGCGACCACGTTGCCGGCAAAACCCACGGTGGTCAGAAGGTCGGGATGCCACTCGCTCTTCACGAACAGCTGCGTGAGGGGCTTGAATATCGCGGAAAAATCCTGTTTATAGCGTTCGAGCATCGCGGACTCACAGGGGAAAGAGGGTTCAAGTATGCAATCGAACCCGTTGAACACCGAGAAACACTGAAAAGATCCAGAAACCTCCGAGGGAGGAACACAGCCCATGCCGAAAAAGTCCTAGGATGCCTTTTGGCCATACCGGCCGTGATAGCGATCCCACCATTTGGACGCCTCCTCAGGAGGCAAGATCTCGGGCGTCCCCAGCAGAAGCGCAAGATGAACCGTTTTCGCCACGTCCTCCACCATCACTGCGGCCTTGAGCGCCGCCGCAGGAGTGGGCCCGAACGTCCACACACCGTGATTTCTGAGAAGCACAGCCGGGCCTTTTCCCATGGCCTGAACGAGCGCTTTTCCGATCTCATCCCCCTCGTTGGTGGCAAAACGGGTACATGGGATCTCCGCACCGAACTCGTCCGCGATCGCCGTCAGGTACACGGGGATTCCGCGCCCCAGTGCCGCGAAGCTGGTGGCGTAATTGGAATGGGTGTGGATGATCCCGCCCAATTCGGGGCAACGGGCATAGAGATATCGATGCTCGGCCAGATCCACGGACGGTCGCCACGCCCCTTCGACGACCGTTCCCTCCGAATCCACAACCACCATATCCTCCGGATGCATCGCTTCGTATGCCATCCCGCTTGGCTTGATCACGATGGAACCGGTCTCGGGATCCCGGCCACTCGCGTTTCCGCTGGTCATGGTCACCAGTCCGTGCTTCGGCAATTCCAGGTTGACCCGGCAAACCTCCCTTCGTAACCCTTCCAAGAGCATAGAGACTCCTCAATACGCAGAAAGCGGAAAGACCCCCAGACCGATCAAAACACCAAAAGCCTGATGGCCAGTCCAGCTATGATGGGGATCGTGATATTATCGTCAATCGACCAGGGCAACCATTCCACGAAGGTGGCCACCAGCGCCCCGACAAGCGCAGCATGAACGGGGACAAACCGGGAGATCAATGCGATTCCCACGCACACAAACAGACAGCTTGCCGATCCCTCCAAGGTCTTTTTCCCCAGGCGCACTCGCCCCCATCTCCTCCCCACCAACGCTGCCACCGCATCTCCCAGGATCAGGTAGAGCAACACCAGCGTGGCGATTCTCGCGCCAAATCCCCACACGGACAAAAAAGATCCGATGAGCAGATAGGTGGATCCCGTCAGTCTTTCCCCCTTTTCATGATCTCTCAGGAGCGGACCGAAGACCTTGAGAAATATACGGGCCACCAGAGAATGGCTCATCCGCAGGAGATCCGCCGTCAGACACGACCCGGCGAGAAACCCGAGAATAGGCAACGCGGCATACTCCGGCACGACCCAGAGACCGATCGGGATCAGAAGAGCGGTCAGATGGATGGTCTTGCGGCGCAGTTCCTGCGAAAACGAGATGGATGGGGATGGGCCGATCGTCATGAGGCTCCGAAACCCGGTTGAGGGATAGCTGGTGAGTTTGACTCAGCGATTCATGGAGGTGCCCCTGCCGTGCGAATCTCAGAATTTCTCGGCTCGAGGAGGTCCCAAAATCTCCGAAAAGATGATTCCCTGGCGCACCGATCTGGGATCGAAGCGGAGGGCGAAGGGGAGGTGCGGCACTGCTTTGTTTCGGGGTATTGCAGGAGGAACAAGCTCCGACTTCTTCTGCATCGTTTCCCGCACGGGCATCTTGGTCTTCTGCTGAATCGGTTTCGGAAGAGCTGGTCTCGACACCTCGATTTGCTCCTTCATCCCCTCCCCGGTCGTGCGCTCGATCTCCTCCCGGATGCGTTCGGCCAGGGAAATCCGGCGAGCAACGCGCTCCCCATGTTGCGTCTGCGACGGGAAAGGCAATCCTTCCGCACGCGCCTCAGAGGCGGATGGCGGGTAAAAGGCCGGAAGAGGCTGCACAGGGGACGGCACCGGGGCGTATGCCCCTCCTTCCGATGGCATCTGTTCGGGGAATTCCGTTTCTCCATCGGTTTTTCTCTGAGCCCGAGAGAGGCGTTTTACAAGCGATGAGATGACCAAAAAGAGCACAAAATAGACGATGAGGGATTCCATGGCGGCACTCTTCTCCTTTGAATAGGTTGAGGTTCAGGTTGAGGTTGAGGCGCACGCTCAGCCCCAACCTCAAACACGCATTCCTCAATCTTCAGACCGGGATCCTACGACGAGCTCCCGCCCTCAGGCCTGTTTCCCTGCGCTCCTGCTTCGTCGGTCGTCTTCGAGATGGAGTCCCGCATATCCGTATCCGCCTGGATGTTCTTCATGCGGTAGTAATCCATCACGCCCAAATGACCGCTTCGGAAGGCCTCCGCCATTGCCAGGGGCACCTGAGCTTCAGCCTCCACCACCTTGGCCCGCATCTCCTGGACCCGAGCCTTCATCTCCTGTTCCTGGGCCACAGCCATTGCGCGGCGCTCCTCCGCCTTGGCTTGGGCGATCTTCAGGTCGGCCTCGGCCTGATCGATCTGCAGCTTGGCCCCGATGTTGTCGCCCACATCCACGTCCGCGATGTCAATGGAGAGAATTTCATACGCGGTTCCCGCATCGAGCCCCTTCCCCAGAACGGTCTTGGAAATCCTGTCCGGGTTCTCCAGAACCTGCTTGTGCGAATCCGACGAGCCGATGGTGGTCACAATGCCCTCTCCCACCCGCGCGATGATGGTCTCCTCTCCGGCGCCGCCCACCAGACGATCAATGTTGGCCCGCACGGTCACCCGCGAAGTGGCCTTCACCTGGATACCGTCCTTGGCCACTGCCGTTATTAAAGGCGTCTGGATGACCTTGGGATTCACGCTGACCTTTACGGCCTCGAGGACGTTTCGTCCGGCCAGGTCAATGGCCGTGGCGCGCTCGAAGGTCAGGTCAATGTTGGCCTTGTCCGCCGAGATCAACGCGTTCACCACGTCCTGCACGTGCCCTCCGGCGAGGTAATGAGCCTCCAACTTGTCAACATCCACGTGGAGGCCCGCCTTGGTCGCGGCGATCATGGGGCGAATGATGAGCGCCGGAGGAACCTTCCGCAGGCGCATTCCCACCAGATCCGAGAAAATCTTCACCCGCACCCCGGAGAAATACGCCGTGATCCACAGACCGACGGGTACAAAATGGAACAAGATGCTCAGGAACACGATCCCGGCAAATAGAATCAGTCCTACCGCCACAGCCGTTACTTCCATGACAGTCTCCTTAGGTTATGAGGGGCGTACCACGACACGATTGCCTTCCACTTCCACTACGACGATCTTCGAGTGGCGCTCCACGAAACCTCCTCCCGTCACCACGTCAATCCGTTGGCCCTCGATTGTTGCGGTTCCCGACGGACGCAGGGGCGTTAGGGCCACGCCCTCCTTTCCCACGAGCGCCTCCAGCTCAAAACGGGTGGATCGGAATCCCTCATCGCCGCTCTCCTTCGAGTTTAGGACCATGCGGCGCCAGGAACCCGTCTTGACCACAAAACGAAGAAGCACGGCACCCAGGACAAGGCTGCCTCCGAGACACCACGCGGCCTCCGTTATCCCCAGATATTTGTAGGCATACCCCACGCCGCCGAGGATCGCCAAGCCCCCACCGATGCCCGCCAGGGAAATGCCCGGGATCAGAAAGATCTCGATCAAGATCAGCACAAAGCCGATCAGGAGCAATCCGATCGCAAAGAACCAGGGGGTCATGGTGTCTCCGACGGGAAAGAGGGAAACGTCTGCCGCTCTGTCTGCTCTGGGGTACAACCACTCCCAAAGCTGTTCATACTACGAACCGATCCGCAAATAACGCCTGCTTTCGGGAATGCAATGATTACAGTAGCCATACGTGCTGATGCCCTGTATGTTTCAGCAAGTTTCTCATGTCTTACGAGAAGTTTTCAAAAGTCGATTGATCACGGGATTCCACTAATCTCTCCAATATATTTTCGAATTACCGAAGAACCAAGCGGCACGAGGCTCTTTGCGTGTCCGCTTGAGCAACGGGTTCGGCGTTCAATGACCCATCGGCTCATTTTCGTCAAGTCTTTCGAGTCGTGACACCCATGCGGCGAAGTGGGGGCACTTGCCCCGGATCACATCCAGTCCGATCAGTTCCGCCACCTGCGGTCCTATGGAGGACTTCGCGTCTTCGTAATCGGGAAGCTCGGAAATAATCCGCTTGCTCGGGGCCGAGCGCGGTCCATCGTCAATCAACTCAGGTGTCGTGTGTTCATCAGCGATGGCCTTGAGCGCAGCAATCTGCTTTTCGTGATGGTTATAGAAGAACCGGAACCAAGTAGGATCAGAAAATAGGTATGCCTCATACTCGTGCAACTGGATGTACGGCACAAACCGGCCGTCACAGATGTCCTCCGCGAATGCTTGCTCAAGGGCCTCAACCCGCTTGCCGGGCATGTGGCGGAGTTTTTCGGCCTCCTCCAGTCCCGGAAAATCAGCGTGGATAGCATATAGGTCGATCATGGTCGTGAAAAACACATCCTCTCCTTTCTCTTGCGCGAGAAACCGTAGGATGTCATTTTTCATCGGCACATAATTGCGCCCCCCACCTCTATGCACCCTCCCCCTTTTTTTGGCGTGGGCAATTAGGACCGGAGGGTGCAAGTACACCCCCAGGTTAGCGAGGTGGGGCTTAAGCACCGTGTCGGCGAATGTGAGCTCAGTAGGCCCTTCGGCAAACAGGTAGAGGCGAGGCATTAGTGGGGTCCTCCACCGATGACATTCTTCTCCCAGACTTCGCCAAGGGTGTACTCGTCGAGCCATGCCTCCAATTTTGCTCCATCGGGTCGCGTGAACCTGGATTCTTTGCCTTCTCGATTCACCACAATTATGTCTTCAGGATCAAAGCTGTCCAGGAAGGAACTCGACTGGGTGCTGATAAGGACTTGAGTAAGGTGCGATGCTTTCTTGAACAGCGCTGCGATCATGTTGAGAGCATATGGATGTAGCCCCAGTTCCGGCTCGTCAACAATAATGAGGTCGGGCAGTTCGTTCTCCGGCTGCAAGAGCAAGCTCACAAGGCACATGGCTCGTAGCGTACCATCCGAAAGCTGGTGCGGACCGAACACCTGATCCGATCCTTTGTCCCTCCAGTTCAGAATGATGTCCTTTTTGTTGGGACTGGCAGGTTCAAGATCGAAGTCATCGAAGAACGGAGCAATCAGACGAATGGTATTAACGATCCGGTGATAGGCCGACCCGCCGTGCTCATCGCGGAGGCGCAGCAGGAAGGCGGCCAAATTCCCCGCGTCGGGCATCAGCCAACGATTGTCTCCGATGTAACAGTGCAAGCGAACTCGTGCCGTCGGCGAAGTGTCGTGGAAGTGGTACACACGGCAATGATCGAGTAAATACCGAAACACCCTGGCTGTTGGCTCTCCCTCATCGGCCTTCTGGCCAATCCGCGTTTCTTCGTGTCCCGATCCGAGACCAACCAACTTTGGACTCAAGTGACCAGTTTCAAGAAAGCTCAACCTCTCGTCGGCAAAGACGAGTGTATCCCCCGCCGCGTGGAACAAGCGCATGGCATAGGTATCCACGCCGTTGTCCGCCTCGAACTGGAGTTGAGCCTCCATCTGCGGGGTCACCTTGGGACCGAGGTACAGAAGCGACTGCGCACGCCCAGTCGTTCCGATGTACTGCTGTAGTCGTCTTGCCATCATCTCGTTAAGCATCTTGAAGAACGAGACAAGGTTGCTTTTGCCAGCCCCATTCGCACCGATTAGTACATTCAAGGGATGCAGTTCAAGGTTCATCTCCTTGATGGATTTGAAACCATTGAGGATCACACGTTGTAGTTTAGCCAAGTTCTGGTCTCCTGAATCCGAAGATGCGCGATAACTTCTTCTGCTCCTGCCGAACGCCAGCCATAACCGGACCCAAAAAGCAGAGCGCAGCGGCGCTTTTTGGGGTCCGAGTTTATGGCCTTGTTAGACGTTTGCTTAGGTGAGATCCTCAAACAGCCTCAATACTTCCATTTGCCTTGACCACGGCCCTTACCCGGATGATCTGAGACTTTCGAGCTCCAGAGCTTTGGAGGAACATCTTTCTTTACCGAACCCTTCCAAGGCCCCTCAAAATGCGTGGCGACTTCCCAATGACTTTTGAACCACCGAAAATACATGCCATCGAGAAAATAGGTACTCGGAAATTTCAGAACGCCGTATACCCCTAAGCCTGAATCAAATTCGAGCTCAACTCCATGATTATGCATATGGCGATAACCATGTGCTGGTGCATGAGGAGGTGGACCATGACCTCTTGATTGGGAGACGATAACTTTACCACTGCCTTGTGTTCCCACACAGCCGGAGATACCGAAGATCACGACTATTGTGAGAACAAGAAAAACGAGATATATCAACTTGCACCTCCTTTCTACAAACGTCTAATCGCGGCGCTGAGCCGCAAGGTGCTGGCGTGGAGCAAGCTTGCTTGCGGAGCGCCAGTGCCGCTGTCGGCTCCAGTGGCTTGTTCTCGCCGCGAAGCGGGGAGGGCGAGCC
>JAZDJA010000089.1:0-2138 GCA_043804415.1 Candidatus Latescibacterota bacterium
CGAGCAGGGACGGATTGCGCTGGATGCCGGGCGGGGGGAGTAAGTGGGACCCGTCTTCGTCCCAGAACGGATAGGAGTCTGCCCACAAAAGACGGAATGGCCCGGGTCGGATGAGTGCAATGGGGAAGCGGTCCCTGCCAAAGCAATCCAATAGGACGGACTGTTGCGCAAGCGCTTGATAGGACAGACATTCCTGTCTGTTCCCTTTTTTGGATAGCCCAGTCATACAAGAATGTCTGACCCACGATTCCTGTTCTTAACCTCTGCAAGATGACTTCAACCAAATGACGGGTGCAAAAGGTTCCCAAACCTGCGCACCGCCGAGGAGTTGCTTTGACGCCAAAGGTTCTCTCCCTTCGCAAGGTGAACTTTCTGATCCATCCCCTGACGTATGCGCCCGAATGTGAAGGGGACTACGAAGACAAGGAATTCTATCGGGTGTGCCGGGAGGTGGAGAACCTGGCGCGACGGCGCTATCACGAGGCTATTGATACGATGGGGGAGGACGAAGCGCTGGTCATCTACCCGTGCTCACCTGATTTCCGCCCTCAGGAACTGGTGGATATCGAGGCCATGGCACGGCGCAAGCTGGGGCGAAGGCTGATCGTCTGCTCCTATCCCACGGTCGTATCCGATTTTCTGGATGGACTTGAGGCCCATGGCCTGACCTACGACCCCCGGACGGTGGAGATGGAAGGCTGGGGAGAATCCTTTGACGGCTGTGTGGCCAAGTATTGCGCCAGTTTCAGCAAACAGCTCGCTCTGGCCCGGCCCATCTGTCAGAACGTGGCCATGTGTGTGCCGGACTCCATTCTGCTCCTGAAGGCTACGTTTGTGGAGCAGGTCATGCTGCCCTCCAAGATTCGCGTATATCTGTTCGAGACCCAGGAGAAAAAGCCGCTGGCAATCTTCTTTGAGTCCTACTATGTGAGCGGCGACCCGGCCCGATGGGTGGAGATTCCCATAGACCCGTCCCAAGCCGATGCCTATGAGTATTTGTATGTGGCCACGCTCACGCCCACCCCGATGACTCCGGTCCTCACTGCAGACGGCAAGGGCCTCTGCCTGCCGATCTGCAACGATCTGGCTACCCCGCCTCAGAGAGGGTATCTGGTCGGGCGGGATGTTGACTTCGACTTCTTTCGGGCCGCGATGGTTCGAGCCACAGTCGTTCCGCCCTCCTGAGCGTATAGCCCAAGGTTCATTTGACTATACCATGACCTCGGATGTCTTTTCGGGGCAATACGTAACCCACGAGGTTTCTATGTGTTCTGCTTCAGATCGCATCATGACGATTGGCCATACCGAGTATTGCCTGTCCGGGAATCGGTTGCGGATCTTCCACAAAAGCGAGCCGGTCCTCGACATCTGCCTTTCTCCGGTGCTGGATTGCCAGAAGGTTCCGATCACGGCGTGGCAAAAGATGGGGCCCAACCAATATGAGGGCGCCCTCGGGAGATACGGAAAAGCCTTTCTCTCTGAGAAGTTTGGGAAGCTGGCCTTCTGGATCGAGACGCCCATAAAGTCCTTTGATCATGTCACCTATCTTTCCGATGGCATCCTCTCGGGTGAGACGTGGCGCACCTTTGTCTCCGATGAATACGAGCGGCTCTGGGACAAGAAGATCGATACCTACATCCCCATCTCATCGGCGTATGCGGACACGAACTCGCCCGATGGCAACACGGGCGGGGGCATGACGGATCCTGATGATTTGCCCCCCACGTGGATATGGAACGTGCCGGTGCGTGCGTTTGCACTGGGCGGAAAGGCATCCTGGCTGGGTGTGTCCCTTCCCGGCGCATGGGGGATCGGAGTGACCCGGCTCAAGATGCACCGGGAGCGATTCAGCTTGGAATTTGAGGTCATGCAGACGGGCTGTACGGGCGGAAAGATGCCCGTCATCTACTTCTGTCCTGGATTGGCCGATGGGTTCGATGCGCTCGATGAGCACCGGAGACTCTCCGAACAACTGGGCCTGTTCAACCTGGAGCGAAAAACCTACCCAAAATGGTGGGACAACCCGTGGTATAAATACTGGGATGAGATGGAACGGCAGATGCACGGCGTGATGATCAACAAGGAGTCCGCCAGTGTGATCGGTATGATCCGGGACTGGGTCAAGATCGTGCAGGATA
>JAZDJA010000090.1:0-3264 GCA_043804415.1 Candidatus Latescibacterota bacterium
TTTCCGTGTTCTTCGGTGTCCGATGTCGGGATTCCGGATCGAATCGCCCCATACAGTGATTCGAGGAGGTCCGGGTGCTGGATCCTATCCGATGGTGCGGGCCACGGTCACCCGGATGATCCGAAACGAATAATGCACATCATCCGGATAGTTGTCGTCCGTCCAGGCACACACTTCCGATCCCCCCGAGATAGTGACTTTCGATGACTTCGGGATCTCAAAGATGGCACTGCTCATTCCTGCCAGGGGATTTTCCCGATAGTTTGACTTCATGGGAGGGGCTTCTTTCTGACCCCAAACTTGCTCCACCCGCGCCTGAGGTACCTCCGGATACGGCCGCCCCTGTTCGTCCTGAATCGATGCGTCCGATCGCGCCATCCAGTTGTCCACCCTCAGGTGCATCCCCCAGAGATTACTGACCCGATACCGCACGGCCAGCACGCCCGGCACATCCACCTCTTTGTAGAATTCCGCCAAGGGTTCGGCCTCCAACTGCACGAATCCCGGAGGCACGCATGCCGAACCGATCACGGCCACCCGGACGATCGGCTCCTCTTCGATAATTCCGATCGTATCGGGCGGCAGATGACGGTTGTCCTTGGCAATGGAATTGACGGAATTCATCTCCACGCCGTGAAACTCCTGTCCGTTCTGATAGCGCCTGTTGATCGTGATATTAGCGTAATTGAACGGCATGTGGTATTCATACGTTTCCAATACCATCTTCTCCCGTGTCATCTGGGATTCCGGATAGGGCGCTACGCGTTTCTCGCTCATGGCCTTTCTACTCCACTGAGAATCCCTGTCTTCTGAACAAGGGTTGGGTGGAAATCCGTTCGATCCGCGTAATCTGCGGTTGCATTTTGTCCGCGGTTTCGGCTCTGCCGCGCTGAGCAGATCTTCATATTTTTGCAGACGTTGCGGTTGACTAATGCGGGGGCGCCTGCGCGGGATGAAATTCAATCCGCCGGGATAATCACGTACGTCTGCCCGACCGCGACCTCGAAGCGCATGCGGTGTCCATCCTGTGTGCATGGAATCGGATCACCGAAGACGTCCCTCACCGCATACCGACCCGCGGCATGGAGGAGAGTGCATGTGCGGTCGGTGCAGGATGCCAACTCCGCGCGGGTCAGCGCTCCGTCCTCCCACGCCATATCGATCGTATACCCGCCTCTGGCGCGCAGGCCACGGATGGATCCTTTGGACCAATCGGGCGGCAGGGCGGGCAGCAAGTGCAATTCCTCGTGATAGCTTTGCAGCAGCATCTCGAGCACCGCGGCCGTGCCCCCAAAATTGCCATCAATCTGAAAGACCCTGGGCGGATGCAGATCGAGCAGGCTGTCCGTGGCAAAATCCAGGATCAGATGCATGAGATGCTCCCATGCCTTTTGGCCCTCGCCCAGCCGGGCGAAGAAACACGCCGTCCACGACCGGCTCCATCCCGTATGCCCGCCTTCGTGAGCCAGCCGTCTCTCCAGAGAAACCCGCGCCGCTTTCCACAGGGCCGGGCTCCGCTCCGGGTCAATCCCGTCGCCCGGAAACAGCGCAAACAGATGAGAATAGTGCCGGTGTCCGGGCTCGACCTCCTCGAAATCCTCGTTCCATTCCTGCAACTGCCCGAAGCGCCCGACGTTGATGGGTGGCAGACGGTCGCACATCGCGCGCCACACTTCCCGCTTGTCCGCGTCGACATCTAGAATTTCCGCCGCCTGGATCGCGTGATCGAGCACCTCCCGGATCAGCTGAATATCCATGGTGGCCGACACGCACAGCGTCACCGGAAGACCCCCTCCACCCACGAAGCGGTTCTCCGGAGACTGAGAGGGCACCGCCTGGAGCACGCCCTCGTCGTCCTCGATCAGATACGATCGGTAGAAGGCCACCACTTCCCTGATAAACGGATAGGCTCTCGCGCGCAGAAACGTCCGGTCCTGGCCATATTCCCAGTGCCACCACATGTGCTGAGCCAGCCACGCAGCCGCTCCGGTCCAGACGGCCCATCCGAAGGCTTCGGGCGTGCTGCGTCCCCAGGCATCGGTCTGGATCGGAAACCACACGCCGTCGCAGCCATATAGATCCCGCGCAGCCTTGCGGGCATGGGGCACAAAGCGCTCGATGTGCCGGAAAAGACCCTCTGTGGCAGATTGCAAGCCTCCCGCCTCCGCGGGCCAGTAGTTCATCTGAAGATTGACGTCGTGATGGTAGTCCGCCTCCCAGGGCGGCTCCAGTTCCTCGTTCCATTTCCCCTGCAGGTTCATGGGCAGATCCCCGGTACCCGTCGCAGCCACCGTCAAGTAGCGTCCGTACCGGAAATACAGGAGCGGCAAGGCGGGATCTTTCGCGCCCGTTCGGGCCGCCTGCAGGCGCTCATCGGTGGAAAGGTCGGACTCCGGCACATCCAGGCTCAAGTCCATCCCGCCGTAAAACGTTTGATACGCCTTCTCGTGTTCCCCAACCAGATTCTCCCAATCCGTGCAGGAGAGGGAATGCCGGGCGCATTCCCGTGCCGGCGCCTCGAATTTTGCCGAAGTGCCGATGCCCACGGCCAAGAGCACCTCGGATGCCGAGTGCACCAAGATTCGGTTTTCCTCGGTCGTGGTTGATCCGCCAAAGACGGCGAGATGCGTCTCCACCCGAAATCCGATGCCCCCGTGAAACTGCCCGTCCATGATCATGGCATCCTTTGTGGTCTCAAAGCGCAGAAAGCACGCCGGATCCTCGATCCGGGAGAGCCAGAACGTCCCTCCAAAGGGCCTGTCCGCCGTGATCCGAACCAGGATCAAATCCAGCGCCAGATGGGCAAGATACTCCCTGCGATAGTGCACGCCCTCCGCCTCGTAGGCCACCGCAGCGATGCCCCGGTCCAGATCCAGCTCGCGGCGATACCCGCTGACCGCCCCATGGTCGAGTTTAAAATGCAGATCCCCCGCAGGCTGGTAAGGATCCACCAGATTCGGTTTCCCGCCCGTACCGCCCGGCCCTCCGAAGGCCTCGTTGGCTTTCTGAGTGCCTTTTTCGTATTGGCCCGAAAGCAGGAGCTCCCGCACTTCCGGCAGCAGGTGGGCGCGCGACTCGGTGTCGCGGTTGCGATTTGTGCCGCGCCACAGCCATTCGTGATTTAGGGCCACCCGCTCAGGATCGAGCGTTCCCAGCACCATTGCAGCCAGGCGGCCCGTGCCGATGGGCAGGCCACTCATATATTCCGACGCAGGCTGTTTGTACCAAAGTTTGGACGACGACATAGGATTCCTCTCCTTTTTG
>JAZDJA010000091.1:0-22728 GCA_043804415.1 Candidatus Latescibacterota bacterium
TGCGATGATGCTCCTGCACGAATCACCAGCAATCGAGCATGATCTGGCCGATGGGTGGGCTTGCGAAAATGGGCAGCCAGTTAACAATTGTGCGCGTCGAAAAATGGACCTGGTGATCTTCATGTATTCTGTAGCGGCTTCCTGGCCCTGGAATCCCTTGTAGACGCGGAGCGTCTGTCAAGTCGTCGTTCCCACGCAGAGCGTGGGGACGACGAAGAAAATCCCTAAATGCGCTGACTAAGGGGGGCTTCGCCCCCCTTAGGATCACCCCTGCCAAAGTCCAAAACCCAAATACCAAAGGACGAACCACGCAACCCCAAGCCCCTCAAACGACTAAGGCAACGACCGCACACAGCGAAACCCGAGACCGTAGAGGCTATCCGTCGGGGAGAAGCAGAGGCGGTTCGCACACCGTATGCTGATCGGATTGTTGAATAACGAGCCCCCGCGCAACACGCGGAAAGTACCTGATGCTGCGCCCGTTGGGTTGCTTTCAGGGCTGTTGCTGTAATAGCCGCTGTCATACCAGTCGTTACACCATTCCCACACATTGCCGGCCATATCACACAAGCCATAGCCATTCGGCTCAAAGCTCCCCACAGGCAGCGTACCCCGACCCGAATAGAGATTCGACATCTGACTCGTCAAAGGCCCGCTGTAGTCCACATAATTGCACTTCCCTCCCGCAGGATCCTCATCTCCCCACGGATATCGCTTCCCCTCCAATCCTCCTCTCGCCGCCTTCTCCCACTCGGCCTCCGTGGGCAGCCGCTTCCCCGCCCACTCGGCATACGCACTCGCCCCAAACCACGTTACCTCGATCACAGGGTGGTCCTCGTACCCGCTCTCAGGCACAAACTGCCCGCCGCTCAGCGTAATCAAATAATAGGAACTCCCGATGTGCAACCACGGCACGCCGCCTTCCGTCTGGTTGCCCAGCTCATTGAGGAAAACGCAGTATTGAGCGTTTGTCACCTCACACACATCCATGTAGAATGCATCCACATAGACCGTGTGCACGGGCCGCTCGTCGCTATATCCCTCGTTGAAGGCATCCCCCATCTGGAAGCTACCGGCGGGGATGAGGGCCATGCGCCCCACGACAAAGTCCAGTATCCGATCTTCCGAGACAGCAACCCCCGTTTGTCTGAAAAAAACATCATCCCTTGTGATGGTCACGGTGTAGAGGGGGATCGTTTCTTCTAAACTCCCGGTCCTTCTCGCCAAAGGGTCCCGGATGCTTTCCTGCGTTCCAGCCACCCCGCCATCTGCCCCATCCATCATCACCATCTTGCCGGACAGCACGAATCCTCCCGCCTCCATCCGAATCAGGTAAACACCTGCACCTGCACCCACCCCCGCATCACTGCGCCCATCCCACTGCACGGTGTGCGATCCGGCCTCCTGCACCCCGTCCATCAGGGTTCGAATGTGCTGCCCGAGCGTGTTGTGGATCACCAGGCGTACGTGACCGGCTTCTCTGAGATGATAGGGGATCACTGTAGAGGGATTGAACGGGTTCGGATAGTTCGGGTTCAGCGAAAAACTCCCCGGAACCGACTGTCTCTGCGTCTCCTCTTCTACGGCCACTTCGGCCAACACCACCCGATACCCGCCTTCTCCGTCTGTCACATCGCCGAACACCCGACCTGACTCGGCCTCCTCCGAAAACGTGACCTGCGCCCCAACGACTGCAAGCCCCTCGGTATCCGTCACCGTCCCCGATACAGTTGCCGCCCAGGCGGGCTCAATCCAGGCTGTGGAGGTGATCAGAGCCAAACTGCGCACCAACGCGAACAGGTTTCTCATAGTCATCGGCCAACTCCTTTCCGTTGTTTGGGGGATTTCCTCCTACCGAACACGGACACTAACCGACATCGTCGTCCCTCTGTCACCTCCTTCCCATGCTCTGAGTGCGAACAAGGAGGCAAGAATACTGCCCAATTTGTATCATCTGCCGTTCAGCTTTCATACAAAATCCGCACCCGAGGCTCCTCGGCAAGCCATCCCTGGGCGAACACAAGACGCTGCTTTTCGTTCCACGCGAAATCCACGGGATCCCCTCCAAATTCCACCGCCTGCGGCCGCCCCAAAAGACTGTGCGCCGCAATGGAAACCGGGCCCTCGCACGGAAGCACGAGCCGCAGGTTCAGGACCCATCTCTCCTGATCCCAGTGCTGCCTGCGCACCCCATCCGTTCCACCCGCGAATACGAGCGTGGGATACACTTCGGCCTCCTGAACAAAAAGAAAATGGAAGCCCCCTCCTAAGACACGCACAGGCAGTTTGGTCAGATCGTTCCCGGACCACAAACGCTCCCCGAGCAGACTTTTTGACAGGGGGTCATAGATCAAGTAGAGCTTCTTGGGCTTGATCCAAACCCTTGAGAGCGCTATGGAGATTTCGGCCTCCACATCCTCGTCCGCCGTGTTGATGACCGTCAGCAGGAGCCGCCTGGCCGATTCGTGCACGTGGACCCGGACCTCCTTCCGATCCGATGATGCCGCAAGATAGGATCCGAAGGAGGGATACCACGTGGCTTTTCCGATCCCAAAGAAGCGGAGCACATCCCAGCAGCGGCGCACCGAGGCAATCTCCTCCTCACTGCAATCGTCACTCAGGGGAAAGGGCGCCATATATTGCAGCCAGAAACGGATCAGCCCTTCGTCAATCTGCTCCTTCCGTTTGGGACACATCAGGGAGTGGATCCCCAGCCGATGGGAATTGTAGAAGGCATTGGCCTCCATCTCGTCGATCTTCTTCAGGTCTCTGGTCTCCCGCACCATCCGGGCGTCCACGAGGCCGGAGATCATCGCCATGGGCTGGACATTCGTGTTGCCGATCAGGATGCCGTCCTCGCACTTTGTCTTTATCTTTTCCCTTGCGAAACCGAACATGTCCCGAAACCACGGGAACATCATTCGCTCCCGCTTCGGCCCGCATCCATGTGCTCGGTTTTCGCAGACCAACTTGGCGTGCCGGAAGTCGCAGTACATCCCGTCAAAATCGTATTCGTCCATCATGCGATCCACCTGCATCCTCCAATAGGCCAGCCATCCCTCCGAACCCGGACACCTCATGCTCCCGGGTTCTCCGGGGGCTACTCCGGGTTTGGCCCGTAGTTTTTCGGCACCCTTCGGCAAAACGGCTGTCTCCTTATGGAGAGCCCTCAACGTCACGCTGGGGATGATCTTCAGACCATACCGGTGACACGTTTCGATCACGCGCCGGGTCTCGACATCGTTTTTCGGAACATATTCACCCGAAAGCCAGTTCGCCCCCCCGACAAAGAGATTGGTTCCGCGCTGCGCCAGTGTCTTGATCTGCTCTTCCGAAGGATACACGTAAGAGGGATCGAAAGAGTGAGGCTCCTCCCAATGCATCCTCAGATCCGAATACGCGGCGTCGCACCGCTTTGAGGGGGTGATGGCCAGGGCGAAACGATCCTCCCGGACCCAACCCGCGTGGAGGGGGGTGGGCGTGTTCCGTATCGGGAGTATTTCCCACATAACCCCGTTGTCCGTCTTTGAAGCGGAGAAGTATCCCCCGATCTCTTCGGAAGCCTTCGCCATTTTCCCCTGGCATTCGAGCTCTCCGAAGGAGGAAGAACCGATGTCCCACATGCAGACCTCCATGCCCGTGTAATCGTTCCCAAACCAGAACCACGGAATGAAGTGCCCGCCGAAGATCCGCCCATCCTCCCCCGCCGCGTCACAAACCCGTTCGAAGGTATACCCCGCCGCATCATGCCCGGCGCTATGTTCCGAAAGTCGGCACACATACGGGCACAACTCGGCCTCCAGGGTGCCCTTGCAACAGCATAGCCACCGGATGGTGCTCGCCTCCGCCGCCTCGTTTCGGACGGTGATAAACACCACCCCGTCCTCGCAAATCTGGAACACGATCCGATAGGTCATCGGAAAAGGAACGTCCATCTGGCTGTAATAGCTCCCTCGGGAGTGCACTTCAATGCAATGATCCTCCTTGCTGGAAACGACGCAAGAAGCGTGCGTCTCATATTCGGCAGCGTAAGAGAGCAGATCAGGATCGCGGTCGGGTGAGACATACAGATCCGGGATAGGTCCCGAGGGGAAGTATTCACCCAGCACTTCCAGGCCCGACATCAGTCCGTTCTTCTTATCAAAGGTGTACTCGAAGGTCTCCCCTCGGACGACCACCGAGCCTTTCGTTTCATACGCGCCCAGACTTCGTGCCATTCCTTTTCTCCTCGATTCCCCTCCCGGAAGAATCCGCTGCCTTACGCAACGCTCCTATTCCTTCAGCGCTGTTTGCAGACTGAGCCAGCGCCCCTCCATGGAAGGGTCACCGAGCAAACGCACAAGAGCGAGAAATCCAGCGGAAAAGTCTCCCCTTCCCGATTTCTCACTCACCCACATTCTCATTCTCTCATGCTCTCCTCATTTCTTCATCGTCAATCCATTGGTATATCGCAGTATGCCGTTGGCCAGCGCGCGGGCGATTTTCTCCCGATAGGCTTCGGTGGAGAGAAGGCGCGCCTCCATTTTGTTGGAGATAAACGATACCTCCGTCAACACGGAGGGCATATTGGCGCCGATCAGAACCACAAAGGGCGCACGTTTGACACCCCGATTCTTTCGACCGGTCTCGACTATCAGATCGCGCTGAATCCCTTCCGCAACCCACCGGCTTTCCTTCAGCTTCGTATTCTTCAGGATCTTTTCAAGCATCCCCTCCAGATCGCTGATCGCATGCGCTGCCATCGCATTTTCATAGGCGGCCAACTCGCGTGCCTCCCTGTCCGAGGCCAGCGAAAGGTAGAATGTTTCGATCCCCTGCGCCTGGTCGGAACGCGCCAGATTCGCGTGCACGCTTACGAACAGATCGGCCCCCTTCTGATTGGCAAAGGCTGTCCGGGATTCCAGTGGAATGAAGACATCCGTCCTCCGCGTCATATAGACTTGGTATTCGTCCTTCAGAAGATTTTCGAGCCGTCTGCTGATGTCCAGCACCAACGTTTTTTCCTGGAGTCGCCCGGCGATGGCACCGGGGTCCTTGCCGCCATGTCCGGGATCCAGCACAATGGTTTTGACCTTGGCGCCCAGTTGGCCCGCGAGAGACGGATCGCGCGTCGGGGTCGCCTCCTGGGTGCGCTCGGGAAATACATCGAACACAATGCGATGGGGATTGGTGAGGGGAAACACGTTGTACGAACTGATCGCCTCGAGGTCGAGCACCACTCGGACGATGTCTTCTCGGAACTGACAGGCCCGCACCGCACGAACCAACCCATCTCGGACAGACCACTCCTGTTTGGGCGGGTCCAATACGTTCTTCTCGATATCGATGTACAGCCGGGGAGGATTGGAAAGCCGATGAACCGAATATGTCGCCTCTCGCTTCAGATCGATCACAACCCGGGTGGACCGATCCGATGTCCACCAACGAACACTGTCGATGTAGCTGGCGTTCTGCTGGCGCACCTTCTCCTGCCAACGACTGCCCTGCGGATCGCGCGTTCCTTTTGCATCCGCAACAGGCAGCCCTTCCACTCCCCTCGGGGTTCGATCGTTCCCGGCACTCCTGGCGGGGCCTGAGGCGGACATCGCCAGCACCAAAAAAAGCACTATCCGCAATACCCGTCGCATGCGCGCGCGCGCCCTACAATCCGAACTGCGCCCGCAACTTATGGATCCTTCCCACATCGCAGCCTCTGAGTATCTTGGGGAAATAGCCGTTCCATTTTCTCCCATGGAAGTTAATATATGCTCGGTTTCTAAAAAAGTCAAACACTTTCACGCAGCCGGATTGGGTTTTTCCCCATGCCCCCCGGAAGAGAAAACCGGGAGGCTAATCATTCGCTGCCCCCCCCGGCCAAATCCTCAAAATTCGGGGGAGCGCAAAAGGTTTTGTGCTTGACTTTGGCCATGATCTACTGTATATTTCCTGCCTCTTGACGCAACCCCGGCAACGAACTACTTCGAAAAACCGGGTTGCGCCCGGATCGAGAAGGAGAACTCCAGAAAGCACCGGAGAGCAAATGGCGTGACCTTTCAGGTCATCCATTTCTTGATGCGGGTGTGGGTCATGGGCCCATTTTTCCGCGCCACGAAAAGCATCCCGAAGAACCGCCCAACTCACCAACCGGAACAAACACAGGCAAGCCGTGAAATTCCTCCCCTTCATACTCCCTCTACTGATCACCCTGTGCTTCGGACAGGTGCAGGGCGGCCCGAACGCCCGCCCCATGCCCGAGCGGCCGATCCTGCCCTGCCTGTGGACGGAAACGCCGCCGATCATAGACGGAAAACTGGGAGATGGGGCGTGGAGAGAAGCACCGTCCATGGGGCCGTTTATCGCCCTGGATGGACGCGCCCTCGCCACGGAGCCCACCACAGGCTATGTATGCTACGATGCGGAAATGCTCTATATCGCAGCGGACTGCCAGGAGTCGAAAAAGGATACGGTGTGGGCTCGGGCCACCTGCCGCGATGGGGAAGATATTGGGAACGACGATGCCGTAGAGGTGTTCCTCATCCGCAACGCAGAAAAATCGGAGCAGTTGCATCTTATCGTAAATGCACTGGGAACAAAATACGATGAGCAGGAAGAGTCGCGCCCTGAAGACTGGAACGGACATTGGGAAACAGGCATCTCCACAAATGGCGGCGCGTGGCAGGTGGAAATCGCCATCCCATTTGCCGACCTGGGGGGGGCACCCAAGACCGGGGATCAATGGCGGTTCAACCTGAACAGAGTCCGGCAACCCGATATGGAACGGAGTGGCTGGGCTTGTACCTACGGAAACTTCCACAATGCCGAGCTTTTCGGAGCCCTCCTTTTCGAGAAAAAAGCGCCGTGGGCCCAGATCCTCGATCTGGGAGATCGATACGGAGACCTCTGGGGAAGCGCTGCGGTTTCAGCCGTCATCCACCGAGGGGGATCGAAAAGGCCCTTCTCCGTGCATACGCAACTGTTCGGAGGACGGAGCCACACGCGATCCTTTCCGTCCGGAAAACGAGATGAGAACCTGACCCTCGCCTATTCGGTTGCAGCCCCTGCGGGAAACATGGTCTCTGTTACCGTGTCGGATACCCAATCTAACAAGGTATACTACCGATCCCCAGCCTATCCTCTGCAAAACACCTTTTTGAAACCCAGCCTCGCTGTGTTGGATGACAATCTCGATGACGTGGCCTCCTATCTCAGCAATCTCGACACCCATCTGAGCGAAGTGCCTGCCCTGATCCGGCAAAGCTATGCCCAACAACAGAAGTCGGAAAATACTCGCAGGTTGATCGAGAGGGCGGTTCCTCCCTCGATGGCCCGATGGGCCGCGCTCAATGACTCCGTTCGGGCTATCCAGGACAGCCTGGCCAAAATGGAGGAACGCTTATTTGTGCTCGTCGGGTATAGCCCGGATGAGCTCGAGGCAGACCGGATGCAGCGGCAGTATGTGCTCTTTGCCAAACTCCCGCTCGAAACCCCCACCTACGCCACCAAGCCCCGGCCTCAGGAAATCACAGATCGCCTTCGCATCTTTGCGGCGCTCGGGGAATACGAACCGGCCACGTTCATGGTAGCTGCCGCGCAGGCGCTTTATAACATTTCCGTCACCGCGGATGATCTGGCGATGGGAAACACCCGAATCGCCAAAGAACACATCCAGATCCACGTAGTTCGCTGCTGGGACCAGGCCGGAGGAGGCCCGGTGAAGAGCGTCAGGAAAGTTTTCATTCCCGAACTGCTTCTCAAGGACGACCGGGCGCCCATGCATGGGTATGCGCCGGACGTGCGACTTACAGGAGACGTGATCACCGACATTCCCGCGGGCACGTCCAAACAGTTCTGGCTGACCCTCTGGATCCCCGAGGACGCTACGCCGGGAACCTACACCTCCGCAATCCACTTTAGCGCGGACAACCAGCCCCAAACCGACCTGGCCCTGGAGGTCGAGGTGCTCCCGATCCACCTGATGAAACCGGGGAAGCGCACAATCATCTATTATCGGGGAAAACTGTCGCCCGGACACGGCCCCGAGAGTCTGACCGAAGCCCGGTATGAAGCGCAGTTGAGGGACATCGCTGCCCACGGATTTGAGACCGCCACCATCTACGATCCCCCGCCCTACGTAAAGGCCGCGTTGGATCTGCAGCGGAAGGTTGGATTGGCTGGGCCGGTGCCCTATCTTGGATGGCTGGGCGGCGGCGCGAGCACCGAAGGCGTAAAGATGCTCAACAGGCTCGTTCGGGAGGGCGGCTATCCGGAGCTCATCTACTATGGCGTGGACGAGCCGAACAACCCGGAGAAATCAGCACGCTGCCGGGCCTTGTTTGGCATGATCCAGGAAGCGGGAGGCCGCACCACTACGGCGATCCCGAAAGCCTATGCAGATTCTTTAGGCGATCTTATCGACCTTCCGAATTATTCGATGGAACCGGGGTTTGTGCAATACGTGTCTGATTTGGGGGACGGGAGTCGCCAAAAATCAGCGAAGACGGAGACCTACTACTGGCAGATCATGCAGGAAGATCCCTTTCTGGAGCGACTTCTCTGTGGGTTCTACCTGTGGAAATCCGGGATGGACGGCATTTTCCCCTACGTCTACCAGCAGATATCCGATCTGGGCGATCCCTACGACGACTGGAGCGGGAAGCACCACCGACACCATCTGGTCACCTACCCGAGTCGAAACGGACCCATTCCAACGATCCAGTGGGAGGCCGCCCGCGAAGGCATAGACGATGTGCGCTATCTGACCACCCTGACCGAACTGATCCATCGCGCGAAGGAACAACAACGCCGCAATCTTGCGCTTGAGCAGGCGTCCCGAAACGCAGAACGCGTCATGGCCTTGATGATGGAAGCCCTCGATCCCGACTATCATCAGACCCTCCGCACGCTCCCATTCGATACCCCCTATCAATGGCGGTGGGAGCTTGCGCAGCACATCATGAGAATGCAGGAGCTGATGAAGAAGAAGTGAACCACGAAGACAGGTCGAGGCACAGAGGGGAGTCGTTCCCTTTCCTTTCCCTTCCGTTGCCTTTCTCTGCATGCTCCGCTACACTGCGGCGCATTTTCCTGAAAAAACCCCATAATGGAGGAAAGAACCCATGTGCACACGTTCTACAACGGACCTCGAAACAGTCACCCAGCACGTTCCCACATGTTCCCGCCCTTCCGAGTTGAAAATCACGGACCTGCGCATCGCGAACATAACCGGCGCATGGCCCGTCATTCGTATCGATACGAATCAGGGCATCTACGGTTTGGGGGAGGTACGGGACGGCGCGAGCAAGACGTATGCGCTGATCCTGAAAAACCGCATCATGGGTGAAAATCCCTGCAACGTGGACAAGATCTTCCGAAAAATAAAACCATTCGGCTATCATGGACGGCAGGGAGGCGGCGTATGCGGCGTGGAGATGGCCCTCATGGATTTGGCGGGTAAGGCATACGGCGTACCTGCGTATCAACTGGCGGGGGGGAAATTTCGCGACACCATCCGCTGCTATTGCGACACGGCCACGCTGCCGGATGCTACCGAGATGGGAAACCGACTGAAACAACGGATGGACCAGGGATTCACTTTTCTGAAGATGGACCTCGGGATCCAGACCTGCCGAAACATTCCGGGCGCGCTTTCCTTCCCAGAGGGCATGCTGGAGACCAGCACCATCATGCACTCGTTCACCGGCATCCGTCTCACAGACAAGGGCATCGGAATCCTCACAGACTATGTGGCCGGCGTGCGGGACGTGATCGGCTATGAGGTTCCGCTGGCCATCGATCACTTCGGCCATCTTGGACTGGAAACCTGCATCCGGCTGGCCAGGGCGCTGGACAAATTCTCTCTGGCATGGCTGGAGGATATGATCCCCTGGCAATATACGGATCAGTATGTCCGGCTCTCCAATTCCTGTGAAACACCGATTGCGACCGGGGAGGACATCTACTGCAGCGAGGGCTTCTCGGAACTGTTCGAAGCCCGGGCGATCGCCGTCATTCACCCCGACCTGGCCACTTCGGGCGGGATACTGGAGACCAAGAAGATCGGTGACCGGGCACAGGAACATGGGATTTCGATGGCCATGCACATGGCGGGATCGCCCATATCCTTTATGGCGAGCGTTCACTGCGCCGCAGCCACAGAGAATTTCCTGGTTCTGGAGAACCACGCGGTGGACCTTCCCTGGTGGAACGATCTGGTCACCGGCCTCCCGCACCCCATCATCCAGAACGGATACGTGGCCGTGCCGGAGACGCCGGGACTGGGGCTTGATCTGAATCCGGAGGTCATCAAGGAGCACCTGGATCCCAGGGATCCGGGCTACTTCGAACCGACCACGGCGTGGGACGCTGAGCACTCGCACGACCGGCTCTGGAGTTAGTCCCCATCACGAAGCGCAGGGGAAGATGCGCTCGGAGGTATCCCACGGGTGCGCAAGCTGATGCCTGCGCACCCCCCCGTTCATGCGAAAAACGGGATAAGCGCGATGGCATCCTGAAAGGGACAGACATGAAGAAGACCGGGCTTTATGTGTTGCTGGGCTTGGTGGCGGCGGCGGTACACGGATCGAATGGTGCAGAAACGGGGGCAAACATGGTGACTTCAGATGTGGTGGAACACAGCGGATACTCAGATTGCATCAGGCTGGAGAACGAACATGCCCGGGTGATTCTCGGACTTCACGGCGGCGGGCGGGTACTGGAGTATTCGTGGAAGGGGGAAAATGCCATCTACCTCGATGCCGCTCAAAACGGCTGGAAATATGGCCCCGAGAAGTCAGGGATTGACCCGTACGGCGGCCGCCTGGATATCGGCCCTGAGGTCGTGATCCCGCGCCATCCGGATCTGTGGCTGGGCTCTTGGGAAGGGGAAATCACCGGTCCTGGCGCGGCGCGGCTGATCAGTGTCGAGGATGCAGCCACCGGCGTTCAGCTTGTCCGAGAGTTTCAACTGGATCCCGTATCCTCGCAGCTGACCTGCACGCAGATCATCCGAAATATATCCGACGAAGATAAACACTGGTGTCACTGGAGCAGAACCCTGGCTCAGGGCGGAGGCATCTGCCTCATTCCCCTGACGCGCCCCAGCCGGTTCCCCAACAACTATATCATGTATGGCCCGGGGCCGGTGATGAACTATCTTCCGAACGATCCGAATATCCTGGTGCGCCAAGAGTTTCTGGAGATTACGGGACCGCCGAGTCAGCCCAAATTGGGAATGGATTCGTGCGAGGGATGGCTGGGGTATCTGATGAGGAACGATCTCTTGTTTGTCAAGCGCTTCCCCACCTATCCGGATCGGGTATACAACGAGATGGCGGGGCTTACCATATCGATCTACTATTGCGAGAACCGGTTCTGCGAACTGGAGCCCATCGGCCCGATGGAGCACATTCCCCCCGGAGGCTCCGTCTCCTTCACGGAAACGTGGTGGCTCCTGCCCTTCCCCTTCCCGGAAGGCGGAAGCGACTTGGACCTGGATGACCTGTCAGAACGCGTGAATCGAGAAGCGCGGTAAGCCTGCGCCACACGAAACTCCCCTCCCTCAATCGGGAGAACGCAGTTGAATAGAGAAGGGCGATCCTTGTGATCGCCCTTTTTTCGTTTGCACCCCACACAGAAACCTTCCGCCCTTCCCCTTGTGGAACAGCGGGGGCGTCCCTTTGCATCTTCATACGGTCCCCGATCACGGGACAATAGGTTGCCTTCATGGGGAGAAAGTTTCATTCATGTGATCTGAATCACATTATTCTGAAGGAAATCATGCATATTGTTTCTAACGATTCGGTTCCCGATTTTGCTCTCGGACCCGACTTTCGAATGTGGACGGATCGTCGGAAGCTCCGCAAAACATGTTGGGGGATACGGAGAAGAAGCGGTAGAGAGCTCCCCTTCCGTCTTTACAGGATGGGCACAACCCGAAAGGAGCACGCGATGAAAACGGAACGGCTCGAAAACCGATGGGGTGGGTTGCTCCCCGCTTTGGTGAGAATACTGATCGGGATCGCGATAGGATTGTGGGTCGCCACCCCAGTCCTTGCTACCGATGTGAGCGGCGATCAGGCCGGAACATGGACCTTGGCGAACAGCCCTTATATCGTAACCGGTCGGATCAACGTCCAGGCCGGCGACACCTTGACCATCCAGCCAGGCGTGGTGGTCCAATTCAACGACAATCAGGGAATCTGGGTTTACGGTACGCTCAACGCAGACGGAACCCCTGCAGGCAAAATCACCTTCACCTCAAACGGCGATCTGGTACCGGACTGGTGGCGGTGCATTCAGTTTCTGGATGGGAGTGCGGGGATATTGGATCACTGCATCATCCGATACGGGGGATACAGCGAGAACACCAATATCCAGTGTACAGGAAACGCATCTCCCACGATCTCCAATACCACGATCTCCCACAGCGATGGAGACGGGCTCCGCCTATACGGCACGGCGCATCCCACCCTCTCAAACTGCACCGTATCCGACAGCCCGGATTGGCCCATACAACGATGGGACCAGGCCGTGCCGATGCTTTCCGGGAATACCCTCTCCGGTAACGGGCACGACGCCATCTATGTGAACGGTCATACCATCCCGGATGGCGCGGTGGTCGCGTGGGATAATCCCGGGGTGCCCTATGTGATCGGGAACACCACCATCGCGGCGGGGGCCACCCTGAACATTGCGCCGGGAACGATCGTCAAGCTTTTGGACAATACCTACCTTATGGTAAATGGGACGCTGAACGCGGAGGGGACCGCGTCCGACCAGATCATCTTCACAGCGTACACCGACGACATCGGCGGCGATACCAACGCGGATGGATCGGACACCACACCGGCCGGAGATTACTGGCGATGCATCTATTTTGATGATAACGGCGGCGGCGCCCTGGACCACTGTATCATCCGATACGGTGGAGCCTACGAAGATGCCAACGTATATTGTCAGGACTCCGCTTCGCCAACGATTTCCAATTGTGTTATCGCCTATAGCGATTTATACGGCATCCGTCTCGATAACGATGCCCAGCCTACGATCTCCAACTGCACGATTTCCAACAACGGTTCTTGGGCCATCCGGAAATGGCATTGGAACGCCAATCCCCATCTGTCCGGCAACACCTTCTCGGACAACGGCCGTAACGCGATCTATGTGAACGGGCAGACGATCCCGGCAGATCAGATCGTGAGCTGGGACGATCCCGGTGTACCCTATGTGATCGAAAACACCACCATCGCGGCGGGGGCCACCCTGAACATTGCGCCGGGAACGATCGTCAAGCTTTTGGACAATACCCACATCTGGGTATACGGGACGCTGAATGCGAAGGGGACCGTGTCCGACCCAATCGTCTTCACGGCGTACACCGACGACATCGGCGGCGACAGCAACGCGGACGGATCGGAGACCACACCGGCCGGTGATTACTGGCGATGCATCTATTTTGATGATAACGGCGGCGGCGCCCTGGACCACTGTATCATCCGATACGGCGGATACGCCGAAGATGCCAACATCCATTGTCAGGACTCCGCTTCTCCGACCATCTCAAACAGTACGATCTCCCACAGCGATGTGGACGGCATCCGGCTCAATAACGATGCCCAGCCTACGATCTCCAACTGCACGATTTCCCACAACGGCAGGGACGGCATCCGAACCTACAACGCGGCCCGGCCCTCCATAACCAATTGCACGATCGCCGATAATACCGGATGGCCCATCCGCATCCTGGGCTGGAATGCCATCCCGGACGTCAACGGCTGCACGATCGAAGACAACGGGAGGAACGGCATCTACGTAGATAGCCACGATATCCCGACCGATCAGAACGTAACGTGGAGTGTGGCCGATGTGCCCTACGTCATCGGCAATGTCAGGGTCCTGGCCGGTGCGACGCTGACGATCCCCGAGGGGATGATCGTCAAATTCGCATGGCAACAGTATATTACAGTCCTCGGTGGCGGCACGCTGAAGGCGGTGGGCACCGCCGAGAGTCCCATCGTATTCACGGCCTATACGGATGACGAGTTCGGCGGGGATACGAACGCGGACGGCGGGAACACGGTGCCGGGCGCGGGATACTGGAACAGTCTTTATTTCGATGCCGGCGCGGCGGGTACGGTGGATCACTGTCGGATCCGCTACGGAGGCTACCAGAACTACGCCAACATCGTGTGCAATGGGGCCTCGCCGACGATCTCTTGGACCGAGATCGCCTATAGCAGCAACGATGGATTGAAACTGCAAAGCGGCGCCCATCCGGTGCTGGAGAACAACATCATCACGCGCAATGCGGGGTGGCCGGTGTACATCGAGCAGTTCACCGCCGTTCCGGACTTCCGGAACAACACCATCACGCAGAACGGTCGTAATGGCATTCGTCTGAAGGGTGGAGACGTGCCCGCGGACCAGAAGGTCACGCTGGATTTGCCCACCGTACCTTACGTGGCGGATAACATTATAGTCAGGCAAGGCGCGACACTGAATATCCCCGCCGGCGTGATCGTCAAATTCACCCAAAACAGCTACCTCCAGGTGGACGGCGGCGGCATCCTGCGCGCTAAAGGGACGGTGGACAATCGAATCGTCTTCACGGCTTATACGGATGACGCCTACGCAGGAGACACTAACAGTGACGGCCCTGCGTCCATTCCAGTTGGTGACTATTGGAATAGCCTGTATTTTTATGGGGGCAGCAGGGACACGCTGGACTATTGCATCGTCAAGTACGGCGGCGCCGGCTACGACATCGACGCGAACGTCGTGTTTGACGGAGACGCCTCATTGTCTACCGTGACCCACTCCATTATCACTTACAGTGATGGTGCGGGCATCCGGTGCAAAAACAATGCGCGGCCCGCCGTGATAAATTGCGTGCTAAGTCCCAACGCCGCCCATGGGATCAAGGTGGACGGCACCTCCAACGTGGCCGCGACAAACAACTGGTGGGGCGACTCCACCGGCCCCTATCATTCGGCCGGCAATCCGAACGGACTGGGGATCGCGGTTACGGATCACGTACTGTTTGGCCCCTGGCTGGATACGGCTCCGGTCTTTGAACCCGATCCCGCTGTGGTGGGACCGACCGGTCCGCTGACCTATACGATCAGCCTGACGTCCGGATTGAACATGATCTCTGTGCCTTTGAAGCCAACGACATCTTACACCGCGCAGACCCTTCTGGAAACGGTGGATGGCACGCTGATCATCGCTATGGCGGATGGGAACTTCATCACGTACCTGCCGGCGTTCCCCGGAACGGGATTCGCCATCGCAGGAGGAAAAGGATACATCGTGAATGTGCCGTCCGGCGGGCAAGTCACGTTTACCGGAACGGGGTGGTCGGGGGCTTCAAAGCAGCTGGTGTCCCCGGAGTCGGGATCAGTATGGGCCTTTGCGGTGGGTGGACGGTTGGAGGGCGCGCCCTTCGACGCAGGCACCGTCATGGTGGCGAAAAACCTGCGGACCGGGGACGTGGTATCCGATCGGGTAGGCTCCGTGTGCGAGGGCTACTTCGCTGCGGCGTGGGTGAATCTGGATCGTCGCGAAGTGGCTCGGTCGGGAGATCGAATTGAAGTTATGCTGAAGGATCCTACGGGAAACATCGTGGCTGGCCCGGTTGTTCGGGAAGTCACCTCCGAAAACATTCGAAATGCGGTGGTGACGCTGAACTTCGAACAGAGTCAGACGGTCCCCGAGGGCTTTGCTCTGGGACAAAACGTTCCCAATCCCTTCAATCCGACGACCTCGCTGCCCTATCAACTGGACCGGGAGGCTCACGTTGTGATACGCATTTACGATGTTTCCGGTCAATTGGTGCGGACGCTTGATATGGGACAAAAAGAGGCAGGCGTGTATAAAGCGCACTGGGATGGGAAAAATCAAGCCGGTCAATGTGTGGCCACCGGCGTGTATTGCTATTCGATGAAAGCGGGATCTTTCTCCGCCGCCCGAAAAATGTTGATGTTCAAATAAGCGATCAGCCAAAAGAGGGGCGACCCGTCGGGTCGCCCCTTGCTATTGAGGATGTATCTCCCAGGATAGGACAGAACAATGGGTGGCGTGCGCTTGAGAACAGAGCTGCGGCCGCGAGGAGAACTTACTATGTCTAAAAGACATATTGTCGCTTTGATCATAGCCGGTTGGCTTTTGATCCTCGCCGGGACAGTGGACGCCCAGAGTCCTTCCATCTACTTCGCAGATGGTCAGTGGACCGATCTGAGCGCTGTGTTTACGGCCAATCCTACAGTTATCGGGTACACCAATAATAAGTGGGGTGGAACGGCCTATATGTATATATGGGCGTCTTTCGATGTTTCGCAGACCTTCGGCATCCGGATGTATGAAGATCAGTATACAGCAGAGCCCAACTACGGAGATCAGGCCACGCTGGCGTCGGAGACGTTCGATAGAGGATCCGACGTCTTGAAAGCCCGGCTCTCGCAGGATGGCGTGGCCTCCTGGGAAGAGCATCTTGTGGGGGAGTACGTGTATCGGTTGCAGGTCACGGCTTTTGATCACGGCTATCATGCCACCTATCAGATCACTATGGCGAGTGCAGCCCGGTCGGCCTTCGGTAGAGCCGTCGTGGATACGCCGAGCGAGGCAGGTCGGGCGAGAGTATGGGTGGTCGTGTCGGATGAGATCCCTACGGTGATCGGCAATGTGCACGTGATCGCACTGTCGAGCACCTCGGTCACAATCACCTGGGAGACGGACGAGCCGGCCAGCGGGTTTCTTTTCTATGGCGAAGAGCAGGAGAACTATCCTTACGAGGCGGAAGACACTCCGGCCAAGACCCAGCATCAGGTCACGCTGACCGACCTGACGCCAGGCGTAACTTACTATTTCATCATTGACCAGACCGATGCGGCAGACAACTATACCCGGAGCATCGAATACACCTTCACCACCGACTCCGGGGCTGCGTTTGTGCAGAAAGCCTTTCAGTTCATGGTCGAGCGCACGTATGACCAGCGCGTGCAAGTACCCATCCAGAACAGTGACGGGGTGGCTCACCGCGTCCAGGTATCGGTCTCGCATCCCTATGAGGACCTCATCCTGGACTTTGTCGATGCTGGCTCTGCTGACCGGCCGTTGACGCTCGGGCCGGGCGAAGGCCGCAATATACTTCTGGCCATTCACGCTCAGGATGCGACGGCTGCCTCTTACGACGTTACACTGAAACTGATGGTTGATGGCGTTGAAGATCCCGCCCGCTCCGCTACGGCAACGATTCAGGTCGAGTTGCCCGTGCTGGATCTAACATTTGAAGAGCTGGGGACAGACGAGCATACCTTGGGCAAGACCATCCGTCTGACCAATCAGGGGGGACTGCTTACGGATCTCACCGTCCGATTGGGACCGGGACTAACCGGCAAGGCGATGCTTCGGCCCCTCGTCGAGCATTTCGCCCTCGCGACAGGCAAAACGGTCGAGTTCGACGTCATTCCGATGCTCTCGGCGAACTTCATAAGTCTAAATGGCGAGATCCATGCCGGGACTGCCTTGGACAGTACCGTTTTTCCTTTAGAGTTCACGCTGGGGGAAGGGGACCAGATATTCCAGGCCCACGAGAACATGAAAGTCTGGGAGCGCGTCAATACCTGGTATTGCAGCAATCGTCCCCAGATTCAGGTTCGGTTCCAGACGCCTCCGCCTTCGACGCCCAACAACCTGATGGACGCGTACCTGGAGGTCAACTTCAGCCTGCCCTGGAATCGGAACGCTTATCGCAACCACGATGCGCATATTCTCGTTAACGACAACGAGGTGGGGGCCCTGCTCAACACCATCCCCGAGGGGAGGTATGTTTTCCAGATCGATTCGACCTATATCAACCACGGTCTCGAAGCCGTCAACATCGTCAAGTTCGACACTCGGCACCTCAACGGCGGTCACTACGTGGTGTCTGCGGATATGAGGCTCCTCTTCCATATCCCGGACTATGCCATGTTTGTCGTCGCGGAGAGCCAGGAGGATGCGGCGGCGTTCCTGCGAACCTATGGGATCGTGGGCGGTAGTGATCTGACCATCTCCACGGATATGATCACTTTTTCGGAGGAGCGCCCAGATGCGGGCGCTTCTGTGACCATCGCGGCGGCCTTGGATAACCTGGGTATGGAGGATGCTGCAGACGTGCTCGTCCGGTTCTACGACGGTCCTCCCCAGAATGAGGAACAGATCGGCACAGATCTGGTACTCTCTTCCGTTCCCTCCCAGCAGCGCGTCCCATTGGAGACGGTCTGGGCCATCCCACCGGGGAACCACACGGTTTATGTCGTGGTTGATCCCGAGGAGACGATCACCGAAATCCGGGAGGACAACAACGTGGCCATCCGGCCCATATCCACTTCGGAAGCGGATGTGGAATCGCCGACGGTCCTCGCGACCTCCCCGGGAGCCGAAGCCACCGATGTGGGTCTGGAGGAGTCGGTCCGCATCAGGTTCAGTGAACCCATGAAAAACCCGACTGCCGAGGGAGCGTTTTCCATCATCCCCGACGTATTCGGCTCTTTGACATGGGAGGACTCTTCCCTGGTTTTCACTCCCTACGCAGGGCTGGCCGAAATCACAACTTACACCGTGACGATAGGCACAAGCGCGGAGGATCTGGCCGGCAATGGTCTGATCTTCGACTACCGATTTGCCTTCACCACGGGCGAAACATCTCAGGAAGGGGCGGAAGCTACGGGAATCTTCGTGGTCACCGGGTCGATAACCCGTGGCCATGCCCTCGCAGAAGAATCGCTCCCTGTGACGGTGCGAAATCAGACCACCGGAGCCGAGCTTTCCGACGTGACGGGAGGGACAGCGGGGGTGGGAGGATACGTGGTGACTTTTGCCGATCTGGAGAATAATCGGGCGGCGGCGGTAGGAGATGAGATCGAGGTGATCGTGTACGACGAGACAGGAAATGTGCTCGATCAGGTAAGTCACACGGTCGCGACGGATGAGATCGCCGCCAGCCTGGCCCGGATGGATATATTCTTGCCCGATACCACACCGCCTCAGATCAGCGCAGTGTCGGTATCGTGGATCACCAGCACCTTCGTCATCATCAGCTGGACCACCGACGAGCTTAGCAACTCGCTCGTCGAATACGGCACGACGACCTACGGGCTTTCCGCGACAGGGGCAGAGGGCGTCACCAGTCACAGCGTGACCTTGACGGGTCTGTCGGATTCTACTACGTACCACTATCGGGTCGGCTCGACGGATGTTAGTGGAAATACCACCTGGAGCGAAGATCACACGTTCACCACATCGCTGTCTCAGGAAGGGGCGGAAGCTACGGGAATCTTCGTGGTCACCGGGACGATCACACGGGATTGGTCTCCAGTGGGAGAAAGGCTAAACGTAGTGGTGCGAAATCAGACCACCGGAGCCGAGCTTTCCGACGCGACGGGAGGGGCCGCGGGGGTGGGAGGATACGTGGTGACCTTCTCCGATCTGGCGAATAATCGGGCGGCGGCGGCAGGAGATGAGATCGAGGTGATCGTTTACGACGAGACAGAAAATGTGCTCGATCAGGTAAGTCACACGGTCGCGGCGGATGAGATCGCCGCCAGCCTGGCCCGGATAGATATCACCCTGTCTGATGAGGGAGACACCGCGCCGCCTCAGATCACCGCGGTATCGGCGTCGTGGATCACCACCTCTTCCGCCACCGTTACCTGGACCACCGACGAGCCCAGCACCTCGGTCGTCGAATACGACACGACGGCGGCCTACGGGCTTTCTACGGCAGGATCAGAAGGCGTCACCAGCCACAGCGTGCTCTTGACAGGTCTGTCGGACTCTACCATCTACCACTACCGGGTCGACTCGACGGATGTCAACGGGAATCCCGCCTGGAGCGGAGATCACACGTTCATCACGTTGGAGGGAGACACCGCGCCGCCTCAGATCACCGCGGTATCGGCGTCGTGGATCACCAGCTCTTCCGCCACCATTACCTGGATCACCAACGAGCCCAGCACCTCGGTCGTCGAATACGACACGACAACGGCCTACGGGCTTTCTACGGAAGGATCAGAGGGCGTCACCAGCCACAGCGTGCTCTTGACAGGTCTGTCGGACTCTACCATCTACCACTACCGGGTCGGCTCGACGGATGTTAGTGGGAATCCCGCCTGGAGCGAGGATCGCATGTTCACCACATCACTGTCTCAGGAAGGGGCGGAAACTACGGGAATCTTCGTGGTCACCGGGACGATAGCCTGTAGCCGTGCCCTCGTAAAAGAATCGCTCCCTGTGACGGTGCGAAATCAGACCACAGGAGATTCGCTTTCCAACGTGACGGGAGGGGCCGCTGGGGTGGGAGGATACGTGGTGACCTTTGCCGATCTGAAGAATAATCGCGCGGCGGCGATAGGAGATGAGATCGAGGTAGTCGTGTACGACGAGACAGGAAATATGCTCGATCAGGTAAGTCACACGGTCGCGGCGGATGAGATCGCCGCCAGCCTGGCCCGAATAGATATATCCTTGCCCGATACCGCGCCGCCTGAGATCAGCGCAGTGTCGGTATCGTGGATCGCCAGCACATTCGTCATCATCAGCTGGACCACCGACGAGCCCAGCAGCTCGATCGTCGAATACGACACGAAGACAGCCTACGGGCTTTCCGCGGAAAGGGCAGAGGGCGTCACCAGTCACAGCGTGACCTTGGCAGGTCTGTCGGATTCTACAACCTACCACTACCGCGTCGGCTCGACAGACGTCAGTGGGAATCGCGCTTGGAGCGGAGATCACACGTTCACCACATCGCTGTCTCAGGAAGGAGCGGAAGCTACAGGAATATTTGTGGTCACCGGGACGATCACACGGGATTGGTCTCCAGTAGGTGAAAAGCTAAACGTAGTGGTGCGAAATCAGACCACCGAAGCCGAGCTTTCCGACGTGACGGGAGGGACCGCGGGGGTGGGAGGATACGTGGTAACCTTCTCCGATCTCGCGAATAATCGGGCGGCGGCGGCAGGGGATGAGATCGAGGTAATCGTTTACGACGAGACAGGAAATGTGCTCTATCGGGTGAGTCACACGGTCGCGGCGGATGAGATCCCTGCCAGTGTGGCCCCAATAAACATCACCTTGCCTGGGGAGGACGACACCAGGCCGCCTCAGATCAGCGCAGTGTCGGCGTCGTGGATCACCACCTCTTCCGCCACCATTACCTGGACCACCGACGAGCCCAGCGGCTCCGTCGTCGAATACGACACGACGACGGCCTACGGGCTTTCCGCAGCAGGATCAGAGGGCGCTATTACTACCCTCCACAGCGTGCTCTTGACGGGTCTGTCGGACTCTACCACCTACCGCTATCGGGTCGGCTCGACGGATGTTAGTGGGAATCCCGCCTGGAGCGAAGATCACACGTTCACCACATCGCTGTCCCAGGAAGGGGCGGAAGCTACGGGAATATTTGTGGTCACCGGGACGATCACACGGGACGGGTTTCCAGTGGAAGAAAGGCTGGGCGTGGTGGTGCAAAATCAGACCGTCGGAGCCGAGCTTTCCGACGTGACGGGAGGGGCCGCGGGGGGGGGAGGATACGTGGTGATCTTCCTCGATCTCGCGAATAATCGGGCTGCTGCTGTAGGAGATACGATCGAGGTGATCGTGTACGACGAGGAAGGAAATCTACTCTATCGGGTAAGAAATCACACGGTCTCGGCGGATGAGATCGCTGCCAGTCTGGTCTGGATAGATATCGACTTGTCTGTCGCGGTACGCGAGTCGGGGGAAGCGATTTCACTGCAACAGGCGTTTGCGCTTCTTCAGAACTTCCCCAATCCCTTCAACGCATCAACGATCCTCCGGTACCAGCTTCCTGAAGCGTCAGAGGTCAGGTTGCGTGTCTACAATCTGTTCGGTCAGGAGGTCCGGAGATTGGTGGATGGGAAGGTGAAATCGGGCACCCATTCGGTTCTGTGGGATGGTCGGGATAGCTCTGGGAGGGATGTAGCCAGCGGCATGTACCTCTATGAAATGAGGGCCGGAGATTTTGTGAAGGTACGAAATATGGTTTTGATGAGATAAAAGCGGAGTTTGCGGCATGCACCCGAGCAAGCGGACGAGCGACGGGAATTTTCGACGACGATGGCTGCGTCAAACTGAATCTTCTGCCTGAGAAGTTTGCTCTCCATCAGAACTTCCCCAATCCTTTCAATGCGGAAACGGTCATCCGGTACCAACTTCCAGCGGCCTCAGAGGTTCGGATGACCGTTTACAGTCTGCTCGGCCAGGAAGTGCGGCACATAATTCTGTCGCCTCCAAGTGGGGAATTTCGTGCCGATCAGAAACATGCTTATCTTGAAATATGGGAATTTCGTGAAATCCCCTGGGTCAGTGGACTCATGGGATTTTTTTTGCGAAGGAACTTGTTTCCCCTCTGGGAGATCCGTCAAAAGAAAGAGCGACCTTACCTACCAGGTCGCTCTTCATCATACAATAGCCATGATCCGAAACCCAGCAACTCTATTCGGCGGATTCGTCCTGCACCCATTGAATCAGCGAGACAACTGCCCCATCTCCCCGGCGCTGGCCGATCTTCACAATCCGGGTGTATCCCCCATTTCGAGCCACGTATCTCGGCGCAATTTCATCGAACAGTTTGGCCACCATCGCATTACTGCGTATCACCCGCAATGCCAGGCGCCGAGCGTGCAGATCCCCGCGTTTGGCCAGCGCAATCAGTCGCTCCGCTGCAGGCTGCACTTCCTTGGCTTTGAT
>JAZDJA010000092.1:0-12286 GCA_043804415.1 Candidatus Latescibacterota bacterium
CTCCGCTGTCGTCGGGACGGTCAAACGCCCGGATGTCTTCGGGGGCAGAAAGGGCGTGCGCTGCCACAGAGAACAAGAGCATCAAAATCAAACCCGCAACAGCACCTGAAAACTCGCGGATCCATCTGCCGTTCATATCCACTCCTTTCGTGCACCCTTTTTTCCGTCAACTCCGCGCTGGTCCGATCACGATTCGCCGCTTCGCAAGAACAGGATTCTGAATCGGTTGGTCTCTCTGTGGGATTCTTTCTCGAAGTGTTCTCTAAGGCCTTCGGTGCCGATCCCAAGTCCGGAGGAATCGGTCTGGACCAAACTCGTCCGGACTGCCGTTTTCCTCTTCAAAATGGGTTTTTCTGCTTATGAGATGTCAAGACCATCCTTCCCATTTTTCCTTTGCCGAACAGAAAGCGGCTTGGAGGGAAAAGGAATGAAAAAGTCAGATGAGTGGGAGTCTATCACGAGGATCAGGAGGTTTGAGGGTTACGACGAAGGAAAGGCACCGGTCGCCACGCGCTGTCGCCTGTTTGCCGATCGATTGCCGATTCTCTCACGGAGAGAGAACAGCGGAGCCCCTCCATATTTTCGGACCCGAAGGCGCAAATGGAAGGTCCATGTTCCGTGGAGAAAAAGCGCATAGGTTCGAGAGCCACTGCGGTATGCAATGCCCTGATTTTATATGGGAGAACCCGAGGCACCAGTCCGGAAGTGGGTCGCCCCTTCTTGCAGGTTCTCCACAGAAGAGCGCATGGCGGTCCTTTCCCTATGCGGAAAGATGGGAGATCAACCCATACCCGCAAACTCAGATTGCTCGCCCAAACCTTCACTTCCCATTGCCAGATAGCCGCCATCTACCGCCAGATCCGTCCCCGTGATAAAGCTGGCCTCGTTGCTTAAAAGGAATGCCACGGCCGTTGCGACTTCTTCGGCCTCTCCGAGACGGCGGAGCATGTGAAACCTGCCCCATATCGGATCCCACTTCTCCCGGTCGAAATGCGCTGCTTTGTCCACCTCGCGGGTCCATATCCACCCGGGGCTGACGGTATTGACACGGATGCCCGGAGCCAGATCCATCGCCATGCAGCGCGTCAGTTGGGCTACCGCGCCCTTCGCGGCATTGTAGGTCCAGCGATTGGGCTGAGCGATATAGCCGGACACACTGGACATGTTGACGATGGCGCCGCCGCCCTGTTTCTTGATTTCCGGCGCAGCAACTTGAACCATGGTGGCATACGCGACCGGCCCAACAAACATGGAGCGATTCCAGTCCGCCCGGGTCGCATCCATGCCCTTGGCAATAAACGAGAACGCGTTATTGACCAGGCAGTCAATCCTTCCCCATCGATGGACGGCTTGTGCCACCAGGTTCCTGCAGAAGGCTTCCTCGGCCATGTCCCCTTGCACAAATTGCACGCGATGGCCCGCCTCCTCAAATTCCTTCTCGACCCCCTCCCCCGTGCCGCTGATGCCGGAGAAAGTGACGGCGCATCCCTCTTTACCCAGACGCTCGACACAGGCCCGACCGATACCCGACGAACCCCCGGTGACAATCGCAACTTTGTTATCAAAGCGTCCGGGCATGGTCATTCCCCAACTTGCCTTACAGGTCCTCAATGGCAATCGCCCTTACAGGCGAGCCATCCCGGCCTCGAATCTTCAGGGGCAGGGCGACAAAGAAGAACTTCTCGGAGGATAGCTCATCCAGATTGTTGAGCGCTTCAACAAGAACGATTTCCTCCTTGAGAAAAACTCGATGCACTTCCTCCCAATGCTGGGGGTGCACCCCCGGAATATCAAGCCCCAACATGGCGATCCGCTTTTCGGCTATCCATTTGGCACACGTCATGGTTATACCGGGCATTTCACTGAAGAACCGATCGTCTGGGAATCGCTTATACCAACCGATGTTGAGGATGATTCTGGCCTGAGGCTCAAAATACGTTTCATAGGGCTCCAGATCCGAAACGGAGATCTCACTGTTGGGCCCTTTGTGGCTCAATCTGATCATCCGTGCAGGCCCGACGCATTTTCCCAAATCGAGTCGGTCCACCGTACAACCCTCATCATAGAAATGATACGGCGCATCCAAATGGGTGCCAAGATGGGTGCTCATAACCAATCGGGTGATGTTGTATTTCATCGAAGCGATGGTGTGGTGCACGAGCACTTCTGTTGGGGGGTCCAAGGGAAACGTCGGCATCCCATGATAGATCTCGTGACTTAAATCAACAATTTTCATCATATCAGACCTGTTCTGTCGATGTGCTCAAGTGGCAGTACCTGGGGGGGCCTCACTCATTCATCGGGAATTCGCCGTCGTGATCCCCTGTTTGATCTGCCCGTACGTCGTCCATGACCAGCCCTTTTTCAATCGCCAGCGCTCGGGGCTTCGCCAATTTGCGACACCTAGGCCCCGATCTCCTTTTCCAGCAGTGCCTTCTTTCGCTCCAAGGGCTCTCTGCCCTCAAAGAGCGTCTCCATCAGATGATGCCGCACGCGCTGGCTCAGGTGATCGATCTCCTCCACACCCTCCGCCCACTCCCGGGGCGCATAGCCCTCGCGGACGGCCATATCCCGCAACCCGCCCATGATATCCGCGAATTTCACATCCTGCGGACATTTCTGGGAGCAGGCGTAACACCGCACACAAAACCAGATCACCTTGGAGGAGAGCACCTCTTCGCGCATGCCCAACAGCACCTGTCGAATGATCTTTCGCGGATTATACTCCGGATCAATCTCCGACACCGGACATGTGGCCGTGCACGTGCCACACGAAAAACACCGCTTGAAACGCTCCCCGCCCGGCTGTGCACAGATCTCGAACTTGAGCGTCGGATCCAGCTCACTAACCAGGATTTCTTCCGTCATCATCACCTCTCTCAAATGACCCACCATCGACAAAGTCTGATACCCCTCCCAGATCCCCACACCCATTCAGCAAGATACAAGCCATCCCTTACGCTTCGGGGACAATCACCGGACGGGGCAGCAGGCCTGCCCGTTCCACAATCTCCGGCACATACTTTTCCCACTCAATCGCCATAATATGCACGCCGGAGATCCCTTCGATCTCCCGCATCTCCTGGATCTGCTCCACGCAGATTTGAATCCCCTCAGCAGTGGAATCCTCTTTGCTCACGCCCGCCATCCGCTCGACAATCGCATCCGGCACACTTAACCCAGCCACCTGATCCCGCATATACCGCGCCATCGCCGCAGATTTGAGCGGCGTCAGTCCGGCCAGAATATACGCTTTCTCGTGCAGCCCCCGATCCACCACCTGCCTCATCCATTCCCGAAACCGTTTCATATCGTAGATGCACTGGGTCTGAATGAAATCCGCGCCCGCCTGGATCTTCTTCGCCAAACGCACCACGCGATGCGCAAAGGGATCTCCGAAGGGATTGGCCGCCGCGCCGATGAACAATTTGGGCTCCACAATGGGCGCCTTTTTGGTGTTCTGGATGATCTCCCCGCAGGCAAACTGCTTGTCATCCCGCATCCTTTTCACCATCCATAGCAGCTGCAGGGAGTCCAGATCGAACACGTGCTTCGCCTCGGGATGATTGCCGAAACATTGATGATCGCCGGTCAGGCACAGGATGTTTCGAAGTCCCAGCGCATACGCCCCCAGAATGTCGCTTTGAATCGCGATCCGATTGCGGTCCCGGCATGTCATCTGCATCACCGGCTCCACCCCCTGCCCGAGCGCCAAAACACCCGCGGCGATACTGGACATCCGCACAATCGCGGTCTGATTGTCCGTAATATTCACCGCATCCACCATGCCCTTCAAGGGCTCACACTTCCGGACGATGGTCTCCGTAGACGCGCTCTTCGGAGGGCCCAACTCTCCGGTGACCGCAAAGGCCCCGGAGGCCAATACCCGTTCCAGGTTGCTTCCCGATTTCAACTGCGATTCCCCCATGTCTTCCTCCGTAACACAACAATTATCAATTCGTTCTTTGTGTTTCTCTCTCTAGCTGCCGTTCATCGTTGCACAGGAAGCACAGAAGGGATGACCCTTGATGTGATAGGTTTTTCCCTTGCTCCGCTTCCCACAGCCGGTACATACAAAGGCATTGTCGTGGGCTTCGACGTCGGGTTTCTCGATCCATTCTCCGCAATACCGGCACTTGATTGCGCCACGCTGGATCTTCTCAGCACAGAAAGGACACTGTTTCAGGATACCCACATCGTCATGTTCGGAGGTCCGTCTGTTTGCTGCGGCACTGATTGGTTTCCCGTTGCCAAAAGCTGAGTGATCTGCCTGGACACGCCCGAACCGCTCTTTGTCGTAGAATCGGGACTTTTCTGGCTCAAGAATGAGCCCAATGATCAGACCTATAAGTGGACTGAGAAGGAAACTCGCAAAGAAGCCTCCAATCCCCGAACGCCCCTTTGAGTTCCAGTAGATCCCTACCAGCACGGAGAGTACGCACCAAACAAATAGGATTCCCACTGCGCATGCTTTCTTTTTACCGCTCTTCCCAGTTTGTTTTGGATAATCCGGTATCTTTTCTGCAATCGTTTTGGATGGGCACACCCTACATATGCCTAACCTAACCGATGCTTCCGAGCACCACCTTGACCTTTTGGAGAAGACCTGTCGTACAAATACCCGGCTTGCCAGAAAGGTCACCCGTAGTACTCTAGTGATCAACTACTCATCCAGTACCATATCCTCCCGAACCCGCCGCCTCGGTCCCCCATCGTGTGCCTTGGACCAGTCCTTGGGAAGCCAGAGTTCCGCCATCGTGTCCAACTGTCCCAATTGCTCCAGCCGGTCGTAGATCAGCTGCCACCCACACGCCACGTTCTCCGGATCGATCTCGCACTTGCCGTCCTGCGATCCGCCGCACGGTCCGTTTAACAACCCCTTCGAGCACCGGGTAATGGGACAGATCCCGCCGGTCCGGGAAAGCACACAGTCCCCACAGGAGAGGCACCGCTCGCCCCAACGTCCCTGACTCTCCGTGACGACAATGCCGGTCGTATTGATCGCAGGCAGCACCCGCGCACCGGAGAGAAACTCCGAAACGTGCTGCACGCCCGCGCCGCACGCCATTGAGAGGACCGCATCGCACGATGAGGCCTTCTCGGCGATCTCCTCGATAAACTCCGGCTCACACTGCCGCTGCGCTGTGCCCTCCACAAACGTCTTGGCGGGTTCGGCCAATCGAAGGACCGATGAGAGGATCCCCACCTCTTTCTCCCCACCCGCCATATGGATCGCCACACATCCCTCGCAACCCAGCACCAGCACTTTGTCATAGGGCGAGATCATCGCTCGGATCTCGTCCATGGGTTTTCGTTCCCCGATAATCATAACAAGCCCTTTCCTTCAAACGCCACGAACCCAAGAAAGCAAAACACGAACGGACCCCAAAGGGGCAACTCCCAGATCCCAAAAGCCAGCCGTCAGGCCAGCCCATGCATCCTTTTGGCCGCCTGGATGGTATTGAACAGCAACAGGGTAATCGTCATCGGACCCACGCCGCCGGGCACCGGGGAGATCGCCGCCACCTTGTCCTTCATCCCCTCAAAATCCACGTCCCCGACCAACCGAAATCCATTCTTCTTAGTGGCATCCTCGATCCGGTTCACGCCCACATCCACCACCACGGCTCCCTCGCGGACCATATCCGCGGTGATCACCTCGGGCCGACCCGCGGCCACGATCAGAATATCCGCCTGCCGCGTAAAGTATCCCATGTCCTTCGTGCCGGTGTGGCACACCGTGACCGTAGCATTGGCCCCTGCCTTCTTCTGAAGCAGGATCATCGCCACGGGCTTGCCCACAATGTTGCTGCGTCCGACCACCACCACGTGCTTTCCGGAAATTTCGATCCCGCTTCGTATCAAAAGCTGCTGCACCCCATGGGGCGTACAGGGCAGGAAACCCGGCGCGTCGATCATCAGCCGTCCCACGTTGACCGGATGGAACCCGTCCACATCCTTGTCCGGATCGATCGCATAGAGCACCTTCTCCTCGTCGATGTGCTTGGAAAGCGGCAGCTGCACCAGAATCCCGTGAATCTCCGGATCGACATTGAGCTGTCCGATCAAGGCCAACAGCTCGCCCTGGGAATAATCCGCGTCGAACTTGTATTCCCTGGAAAGGATCCCCACCTGCTGGCACGCCTTCTGCTTCCCCGTCACATACGAAACGGAGGCCGGGTTATCGCCCACGAGTACTACAGCCAATCCGGGAACAATCCCATGCGCTGCCGAAAGGGAGGCAACCTCGTCCTTCATCTCCGCCCGCAACTCCTTTGCCACCTGTTTCCCATCTAAGATCTGAGCTGCCATAGTGTGTTCTCTTTCTCTTGAGTGTCTCCGTTTATGGGGAGGGAGGATGCACAGGGTCGGTGTGTGCGTGGGGGCACGCAAAGTCCGGGAAGGCCGCGCCCGACTCACCGCCCAAAAGAGGCCTTGATGCCTCCCCAAAGGGCGTCTTGGGCATCGTCCACCACGCTGGTTTGCTGCGCGTCCTCTGTCACAATCCTCAGATCGTCTATCCAGATCTCTTGTTCGTGCGAAACACCCGGACCAAAATAAGGCGCCATGAAGAACTGGTTGATCTTCATATTCGGGTGCTCGCCCGTACGAAACACGATATCGTGGTGATCCATGATAAGCACGCCGTCAAACCGGTATTGCATAACCCCATCCCCGATCCCGATGCCGTCCACCACGGTATTCAGCTGCACCTTCGCCACCACATGGTGCCAGTCCCCCTTATAGGTCGCGCCCGGCTCCTCGCCGAAATAGACCCTGCCGGGTTCCCAGAACTTGGTGTTGAGATGCATCTGGTCACCCGGATAGCAGTCTCCATCCCCGTGACCGTCCGAATCCCCGTTGCACCCTGCCACCGACCGTTGCTCGCTTTGCCCCACGAGATCCTGACCGATCCGGCCTTCGTCCACATTCTGACCGTCCTGGATGGCCACACGGGGAACGCCGCCCACGACCTCGACATAGGAGGTCAGATGGGTGTAGGCAGGACCCACATAGCGATCATCCACGTCGGTGATAAAGTGAAATTCGTGCGGATGCCAGTTGACCCCGGTCCACGTCCAGTTGGCGCTGTGTTTGATGTGAAAGCTCAGGATGACGTTCGTCACGGGCGAAAAGAGCACCCGGGCGCCCCTTCCCCTGGGATGCACATCGCCCGCATTTTCCCAATGCCAGCTGCACGAATGCCCGCTCCCCGGGATGTGCTCGGATGCGGTGATCTCCATGTGCGGCTGGTCATACCATCCGCGCGCAGTCCAGTCGGTATCCTCGAAGAGTTCCTCGAACAGCAGGATCTCGGCCGCATGGATACTGACGGAAGTCAGCACCAGGGCCGCAAGGATGAGGGCAAAACACCATCGTCCCCGCGAAGACATGCTCCCTCTCACGCAGGTATCCTTTGCCATGTGGCTTCTCCTGGACATAGGGGACATCCGCTCAGGCTTATTGCTCCTTGCGTACAATCGGCCCCAGAGCCGTTAAAGTCTCTTCCATCTCGCGCACAAGCTCCACGAACCTCAGGTCCTGCACGGAGGCCACATGCGCCATCCGAACCCGCTCCGGCTCCAGCCCGATCTCCTGCAACAGACCCCGCACATAGTCCACCCGCTTTTTCGCGCGCAGATTCCCGGTCAGAAACTGGCAGCTGTCCTCGTGACATCCCACCACCAACACCCCGTCGGCCCCCTGCTCAAAAGCCTTCAGCAGGTAGATGGCATCCACCTTTCCCGAACACGGTACGCGCACAATCCGCACGCCCACGGGATAGGAGAGGTGTCTCCTTCCAGCCCGGTCTGCCGCCTCGTATCCCGAATGCGCGCAACAATACACTACGATATTCGGACGAACTGCCAAATCGCTCATCATGCCGTCCTGTCTTTTTTGTGGTGCCTCATTGGCAACGGATAGGTTACGGTTGTACTTCGTAATTTCAATGTGGGTTAAGATAACACTTCTCCCCGGCAATGTCAAGTTTTTTTGCGTGATCCGCAAGCTCTCGCGCGTGGCCGCATCGCATACTGCCCAATCTCCTTGAATGCCGGAAAAACGCGCCGACCGAAACGATCAAAAAGATGTTGATGGGGACGCCCTGCACGACCAAACCGGCTTGGGCAACCTCCGGATCTTAGGGGCGTGGGACGCCCTGCGCCAACCCGTCACCCGTCATCTCCTGCAGCACCTGCTGCGCCTGCTCCAGCCGCTCCAAAGCGACTCCCGAACCCAACATGACCTCTATGGAAGGAGCGCCCTCAAACGAGAACCGGAGCGGCTCGGAGGCTCTTTCCACCCACCCTTGTACCTCCGTTCTCGAAAGCTCCCGTTCCTCGGAAAAACAGATCCGAAGCACAGGCCCCGCCACTTTCACCTGGGAGGCCCCCAGACTCCGGGCCGACTGCTTGACATAGGCCACCGCAAGCAACGCGCGCACCTCGTCCGGAAGCGTGCCGTATCGGTCCTTCATCTCGGCTGCGATCTCCCAGACATCCACGAGTTTCTTGGCCTCTGCCAGCCTTTGGTAGCAGGTTACGCGCTGAGACTCTTCGGAGATATACGCGCCGGGTATATATGCGCTGATCGAGATGTCCATCTTCGGATCCGGAACGGCCGACTCCTGGGCCTGCCCTTTGAGCTCCCGAACCGCTTCCTCCAGGAGCCGGCAATACAGATCAAACCCAACGCCCAGCACGAATCCGTGCTGCTCGGTGCCCAGCATGTTTCCCGCGCCGCGTATCTCCAGATCCCGCAGGGCCACCTTGAATCCCGATCCGAGATGGGTGAATTCCTCCATGGCGCGCAGCCGCTTTCGCGCCGTCTGATTGAGGGATTTCCACGGCGGAATGATCAGGTACGCAAACGCGGACAAATTGGAGCGCCCCACGCGCCCCCTCAGCTGATAGAGTTGGGAAAGACCGACCCGGTCGGCGCGATTGACGATCATGGTGTTCACATTGGGGATGTCCAGGCCCGACTCGATGATCATCGTGGAGACGAGGCAGTCGGTGCGCCCGTCGAGAAAACGCAGCATCACCCGCTCCAGTTCGCGTTCGGACATCTGACCGTGCGCCACGGCAAAGCGAACCTGCGGCAACAGCTCCGCCAGATAGGCGGCCATTTCGTCTATGGATTGCACGCGGTTGTACACAAAATACACCTGCCCACCCCGATCCACTTCCCGCAGGATGGCCTCGGCGATCCGGTCCTCATCGAAGAGGAGAATCTCGGTGTGTATGGGCTGGCGGCCTTGCGGCGGTGTGGTGATGATCGACATGTCCCGCGCGCCCGAAATCGCCATGTGAAGCGTTCTCGGAATGGGCGTCGCGGTCAGGGTCAGCACATCCACCATCCGCCGGAAGCGTTTGAGCCGCTCCTTGTGCGCCACGCCAAAGCGCTGCTCCTCGTCGATGATGACCAGCCCCAGCGTCTTGAAGGCCACGTCCTTGGAGACCAGACGGTGCGTGCCGATCAGGATGTCGATCTTCCCCCTTTTGAGCCGTTCCAGGATCTCGGTCTGTTCCTTGGGCGTCTTGAAACGGCTGAGCACCTCCACCTCCACCGGAAAATCCGCCAGCCGCTCCCGGAAGGTGAGATAGTGCTGTTGGGCCAGAATGGTCGTGGGCACCAGAACAGCCACCTGTTTCCCGTCGGAGACCACCTTGAAGGCCGCGCGGATCGCCACCTCCGTCTTGCCGTATCCCACATCTCCGCAGATCAGCCGATCCATCGGAACCAGCCGCTCCAGATCCTCCTTGACCGCCTGCGTGGCCGTCAGCTGATCCCGGGTCTCCTCGTAGATGAAGGCCGCCTCCATCTCCGTCTGCCACGGTCCATCGGGCGGGAAGGCATACCCGGAAAGCGCCTGACGCTCGGCATACAAGGCCAACAGATCCTTGGCGATCTGGACGGCCGCCTTTTTGGCCCGGGCCTTGACGCGCTCCCAATCCGCGCCCCCCAGCTTGCTGAGCACCGGGGCAACCCCTTCGTCGCCGGTGTATTTCCGCACGCGGTCCAACTGGTCCACCGGCACGTAAAGCTTGTCATCGCCCCGGTAGTTCACCAATAGACAATCCCGCTTGATAGCGTCAATTTCGAGGGTCTCGATGCCCCTGAACCGTCCGATGCCGTGATCCACATGCACGACAAAATCACCGCACACCAGCGCCCCGATGTCGGAGAGCGGCGTGCCTTTCTGGAATTTCCGCGTGCGGCTCCGTCGACGGTACCGGCTGAAGATCTCGTGATCGTTCAGCAGGAAAACCTGGGCTTCGGGAAAAACAAAACCTTCGTGAAATCCGCCCACCTCCATGCGAATCCGTCCGGACTGCTCCTCCAAAAGTTCGGTGAGCCGATCGGCCTGCCCCTGATTGTCACAGCAGATCGTGACCTGGTAGCTCTCGTCCAGCCGCTTAGTGATGTCCTCCTTCAGGCGCTTCAGGTCGCCCTGGTATTGGGGCTGAGAAAGCGCGCCAAAGGCAATCAGCGGATCTTTTTCCGGAGGGGGCGAAGCGGGGAGAGCATCCGGCAAGAGCTCGGGCGTGCCCTCTTCCATATTCTCTCCGCGTTCTCCGCCTGCTCCGTGGCGAAACGACTCTGCTTCGGAAGACCGGAGCATCACATGCTCGGCCAGAGAGCGTGGAGCCATCTTCTTCCGGATCTGGTCGAACGTCCATCGGATCTCCTCCGGCGGAAGAAGCGGCTTCTTTCGATACGCATGCTCCTCGTAGAGCCTCAGGACCTCTTTCTCCGCCTTCTGGGCCTCCCCGGCGATGGCCTCCGGATCATCCAGGAAGATGCCCTCCTCCGGCCCGAGATAGTCCACCAGCGCGGCCCGTTCGGGATAAAGCAGACCGATGTATTGCTCCATCCCGTCAAATCCCTGATCCGGGGCACTATCCGGAGCCAGTTCGGGCAGATCGATCTCCTCCAGACGCCTGAGAACATGCGCCTTGGTGGCTGGGTTCAGGATCACCTCCCGGCGCGGCGAAACGCGGATCTCCCCGATCTGCGCCAACGAACGCTGGGACGAAACCTCAAATCCCCGGATCGATTCCACCTCATCTCCGAAAAACTCGATCCGGAAGGGATGCTCCGTGGTGGGGGGAAAGAGGTCCAGAATGCCGCCCCGAACGCTGATCTGCCCCATTTCCTCCACCATCGCCATGCGCTCGTATCCCGAGGCGATCAGCCGCTCCAATAGCCCATCGCGATCCAGCTGGTCACCGACTCTGATCTCAGCTGTGGCCGCAAGCAGCGCATCCGGTGGGATCGTGAAATCCAAAAGGGCGCGCGCGGTGGTGAGCACCACCCCGGGTTCGTCGAAGAGCAGCCCCTCCAGGGCCTCGATCCGCAGCCCGATCACATCCGAAGAGGGGGATCGCTCCTGGTAGGGCAGAATCTCCCACTCTGGAAAGTAGCGCACCTGCTCCGAACCCATGATGGTGGACAGATCATCCCGGAGCTGCTCTGCGGACTCGTTGTCTGCGGTGACCACCAGTCTCGGAAAGCCGGTCTCCCTGTAAGTGGTGGCGATCCAGAAGGCTTTCAGCGCACCAGCCAGACCATGGAGCTTGAGCGTGCGCACGCCTTCTCTGAGCCTGCGGCGGCTTTCCTCAAAACTTGTGGACGCGGCGACTCGGGTGCAGAGGGATTCGACCATAGACGGTATTTGGTGAGCGGTGAGTAGTAAGTGGGCTGGAGGGCGCCGTGTCGAAAAGGAGAGTGAAAAGTACTGAAAGTGGCGGGCAATGTCAATCAAAATCGAGGGAAGCGGGCTGGATTTCGGCGCTGTCGATGGTGGGAAACAAGTGCGAAGAATGAATCAGAGGACCTGCTTGGCAGGGGTAGCAGATGAAGCAACGCAAGAGCAGGAGGCGCGGAGGATGGCAGTTGGGAATAGTATAGAAAGGGCTGCTTTGTGGGGCAGGGGCGAGAGCCCCAATGAGGGAAACGATGGTAAAGGTGCAAACAGCGCACTCCTTGGGTGTCCGTAGGGTTGAGAATGGCCATGATGAAAGTGATGCCTACAGATCCAGGGTCCAGGCACTGGGCAGGTTGGGGCAGATGGCGAACCGAGGATTCGGAGTAGCTGAGCAGCAAGAAGCGCATCGAGGGGTAGAGAAAAAACACAAGCTATCACGACTGATCGCCGCAGGAAGATCCACAGCCCCGATCAGATTCACGACTGGCCTCAACCCATGGCTCTGGAACACAGCCCCTCCTTCGCATGCCCGCCTGGCCCGACGCGCACGCCCTACTTCCCCCTTACCTTCTC
>JAZDJA010000093.1:0-18611 GCA_043804415.1 Candidatus Latescibacterota bacterium
TATCCCAAGTCTCATAGGGCTTGGCAAAATAAGGAGCAGGCATGGAGTCCTCCTCTGAGGGCTGGGTAAAGGAGAAAAAACTTACGAATACTTCTCTAACCTACTGCCCTTTCAACACAAAGTCAACTAACATATTTCAAGGAGTGGTATAAACGTCATATTCCGTCTCCGAAGGCATATAATTCAATCGCCGGACAAAGGTCTCCACAGAACCATCATCCTGAAAACGAAACACCCGGTACCCGGGGGAGATACGATGGACCGCAAAGGTCTGCACATGGGCTGGATATTGCTCACAAAGGGAGGGCGTGGAGAGAAAGGATCGTCCTCCATAGTAGAGCGATTTTTCCAGATGCACATGCCCTCCCACCACATATTTGACCTGTGGATACGGAGCGATCGTCTCCAGAAACTTCAGGCTGTCCGCCAGTGCCAGCTCATCCAGCCAGCGCACGCCCACAGGCAACACATGGTGATGGAAGAAGATAAGAGCGGGGAATTCCTCATACGCATCCAGATTTCTCCCGAGCCACGCCAATTCGCCTGTGGGAAAGCTCCCGACCATATCCTCTCGGGCGGAGGAATCCAGACCCACAAAAAGCCAGCCACCGTGGACGAAAGACCAGTGCATCGGACCCTCCGTGGGTTCTTCTCCGAGTAATTCAGACCGGAGCACACTGCGCTTGTCGTGATTGCCCGGAACATAGAGAATGGGGATGGAAAGGGACCGGATGATGGATCCGAAACGCTCACAATCCTCTTTGCATCCGTCATAACCTGCCACGTCGCCGGTGTGCACCACAAATGCGGCATCAGGATACCGGGTGTGGATGTCTTCGATGGCAATTTGCAGCACCTTTGCCGCATCCGCGCCATAGGTAACTTCTTTATCTGCAAATACGTGGGTATCTGTAATCTGGATGACTGTAAACAAGGTTTTTCCTCAAAGTGAGAAACTTGTAGGATTCCTGCACCAACAACCGATCCCAGAGCATTCACTTCGGCTCAAAGGGAGGAAGCAGCGCAGATGACCAATCGAATGCGAAAAGACAACCCTCCCGCTCTTCCCAGGCGGCAGCCTCATCTGATCTCGTCCCTGCTGGTCGGAAACCGCGCATGTCAGCACGAAGAGGACAGCGGAGGTCACCATCAGCTGTAGGTGACCGGCACGTAGACCCGATGAACAATAGCCGGCCGTTCGGTCTTGATGAGCTCGACGTTGCACCAGATCGCCAACTTGTTCTTCCCCGCACGGAGGATGCCATGGGGCACCTGGGCGACCTGAAAATCCCCCTCGCGTTTGGGTTCCAGCAAGGTATGGTTCAATCGGAACCATACCTTCGTGTCTGCCTCTCCGCCGCTTACCAGCGCGCGAATCTCCGTGCTTGCCTCGGGATCCTCCGCATCCGGACCGATAAAGAGCGGCAACTCGTATTCCACATTATCCAACGCGATGGGCAGGGGCGTTGGCGCCGAACCGTGCTGGCAAAATCCCCGGTCGCTGGTGGTCTGAATGGCATAGAGCTTGTCCTTGCCCCGAAGCGCGATCGGATCCCCGATCTCCCGCAGCGGGGTGTAGATGTAGTCCCTGGGAAGCGCGGCGACGTTTGTGTCCTCCAAGCAAAAGAGGTTAAACATGTAAGAGCCCTCGATGCCCTCCTGCCACCAATAGGCCGCTATGGCACGCGCCGCCTCCTGGTACACGTGCCGCCCGATCAGATCCGTCCAGGCCTTTCCAAAGGCATTGATATTGAGAGATGGATACACCGGCAGGCCGTATCGCTTGCCCACCTCCTGCCACTCGCGAAGTTTCATGTCATACACCACATATCCCATACCGACCACGAGCACATCCACCAGTTTCTCCTCCAGCCAGGCCGCCACATCCAGCCCCAGATCCAACGCGGCCTCGGGAGAATCGGGCAGGTGCACGACCAACGTATACGGACGCCCTCGTCTCTCACCGATGGCATCCAGGCATTCCCTGGCCTTGCGAACGAAATCCGTCATGAAAGGGGCGCATTTTCGCTCCTCACCCAGGGCAAAGTCCCAGACAAATCGCGTGAAATCCAGCTCGTACCCGTCAAAGTCATGGGCGGACGCGTTCTTTTCGATGAACCTGAGCCGGTAGTCCCGGACTTCGGGTAACGCGAAATTCAGGGACGTCCACAAATAGCGTTCCGTCAATTCCCCGGGCAGCTTGCGGTCCGCTTGCGGCGCGATCAGGTATTCCGGATGCTCGGCCTTGATCGGTTCGGCGGCATCCTCCAGCCGGTCGGCCATGAAGGAATCGTGGATGTCGTTGATGCGAAGCGATCCCCAGACCTCTATGCCCTTTTCGTGGCAGGCTTCTATGACCAGATCCGTGCCCCGGCCTGCAGTCCCCAGGTATGGCCACACTTCGGCTCCCAGCATGGCGCCATAGGGAGGATCGGCGCCATTCCCCACGCACCACACATAGGTATCGACGTGCGTATCGAAGGTAGGGGTCGTGCGCGTATCGAGGAAAGACTGCGCGTCTGTCACCTGATAGGGGTAGCCCTCATATCCGGAAAGAACCTGGTCGCCGTCATCGTTGTAGATCACCCGCCTTTTTCTGTGTTTGTCGAACATTTTGACCTCCCAGCGTTTGGGTTGTTGTCGTGCGGTTCTTTCTATCCATAAAGAACGGATTGCGGAAGGCCCCGTCAATGTGAAGGGATCACCATCCCTCTCTCCGAAAGGGGAAGCTTCACCTTGCGTCCATCCTGCAGGTGGGACGCGGCGCATCCCATGAGGATCTCCATGCCGTTTCGGGCCACCATTTCGTTTGCCAGCGGTGTTTCATGTTCCCGCATGCACCGAAGCAGATCCTTCACGAGCGCCACATGGGAACTGGCCGGTGCAATGGTCTCCAGGGGAACCCGGTCAAAACTGTAGCTCGTTGCGCGCCGGCGAAAAAGCTCCAGGGAATCGTTGTTGTCCAGAATGCGCACATATCCGTTGGCGCAGACGATCTCCCAGCGCAGATCGGTAATCGCCGGAAGATGATGGAGGAACACGCCGTTTGTAAGCCGTGCCGTGTAGGTCAGACAACCCGGATCCCCGCTCCAGCGCCGGGTCCTGTGATCATACTCGGGAAATGGGGCGATGCGTCGCTGTTCGATCTCATCCAGAGAACGTGCCGGTCCGAGCACTCCGAACACCCACTCCGCCGTCGCGTCCCCTGCCAGATACAGGCTGCCATCCACGGTGTGGCTGAGGGCGTGCAGCAGGGCGGATTCAAACCATGAGGTGACCCCGATCAACTCCCCGATCTCGCCCGATTCGACAATCTGTCGGGCATGCGCAAAATGCGGGTGATGGCGACGCTGCGCGCCCAGCATGAACGTGGCTCCGTGCTGCGCCACCCCCGATACGATGGCATCCGCTTCGGCCAACGAGCAGCACATCGCCTTCTCGCAATAGAGGCCCCGAACCCCGTGCGCCAAGGCAAAAAGGGCCATCTCCGCATGCGAACTCGCAGGAGTGGCAATCGAGACGATGTCAGGCTTTTCCACCTCGATCATCTCGCGGTAATCGAGATAATAGCGCGGCACGTCCCAGCGCCGGCAGAAGGTTTGGCACTTTTCCTCGATCAGATCGCTGACTGCAACGATCTGAACCTCGTCGAATGCCTTGTAGCAGGGCGCGTGGCTGTAAGGCAATTGCCGCGTAAGAGACGGCCACACGTCCGAGGCGCGGATCTCATCGTCGATTGACGAGGCCATCCGGCCGGCCGAGATGATGGCCACGCGCAGTCTGGGCGCACTCATGTTACTCCTCCCCATAGTGGGACGGTAGTCCGGCCCTGGCTGCTTAGGCGTCCACCCGCCAGTTGATGACTGCGGTGCTCTTGGCGAGGTAGTTCCCATATACGGTGAGGATGGAACCGTCCTCAAGCAGCGCGGAAGAGGAATGTCCGCATTCGCCGTTAAACCATTCTTTGCTGTCGTAAAACTCGTATTCGTCCAGGATGACCTTTCGCCCCAGATCCCAGGTCAGGCCATGGTCGTGGCTCACAAAAGCCTCGCAGCCCCGGCGATAACTGTTCAGACGCCCCTCCTCCACATCCACACGAACAATCACGGTCATCACAATGTCCCCATTGGGCATGACGATCAGAGTGGGATGATGATGTCCCGCATCGTAGAGCACCGAAACCGGAGACCATGTTTTCCCTTCGTCTCTGGAAATGGATACGCCGATACCCTCCAGGCTGTCATTGTGGGGCACGTCCCGATATCGGACGGGCAGATCGGTGCGCAGCCCGGCGACCAGCCATCCGTTCTGCGCGCGGATCAGAGACCCTTCGCTTACGCCCTGGCCCCGCAGGGCGTCATCGACAACCCAGGCGGCGGGGCACGATTCGTCGTGCCAACTCCGGCCGAAATCTTCGGACCACCGGAGATAAAGCCGCGAGGGAGATTGATCCCATCTCTGCAGATCCAGCGACACGCTCAGATGCCCGATGCGGGTCCGCGCGCCACAGCAGCCGACTTCGGAAAAGAGCATCCCCTCGGTGGTCCAGGAATCCCTGCCGTCTTCGGTGAGCATGGGATACGGCCTGCCCTCCCAGGTCCTGCCATAATCACTGCTGAAATAAAGCCGCTGTTTCTTCTCGTCGTCCTCCGGCTTACCCAAAAGCTCGTTGCCCAGGACGATATTTCCGTTGCCCAGATATCCAAAGGTGAGCGGACGCCCGTAAGCTCCCGTATCCCGCACTTCACTCCACGAGTCCCCACCATCCGTGCTCAGAGCGCACACGCAGCGATAGTGGCCGTTCTCGAGCATGCCCATGGTCATGATGATCTCACCGTTTTCCATCTGCGCGACCCCATAGGGCATGATATACTCACCGCTCGGTGACCCAAGGACTCCGTACCGGGCTTCCCGGCTGATCCAGCCGCCTTTGCCATCTCCCTGTCTTATCTGGTGGGTCTTGAATCCCAGGCGTTCGGGGCATGCATCTTTTTGAGACATCGCTTGATTCCTTTCTGGTATCCCAAACCATGTAAACCACGAAATACACGAAATACACGAAATACACGAAAAAGTCAAAAAGCTTCAGACCATTGCCCGGGAATCTTCGCCGCGCACTGTCACACCCCTTCCCGCTGCACGTCTTCGGAATTCACGCTTCAGCCTTTCAGATCGAAAGCCGTTCCTCCTCGGTATGAAGGGCGAGGGTCTAAATCCCGATCGCTGAGAAAACGCAATCAGGGCAAATGGGGCTTATAGACCCCGGCTCCTCAGTCGAAACGCCGAATGGTCTCTGCAAAAATCTCCGCCTGCCGGTCCGCGTGGGCCGGGTCAAAGTAGTTGGTCTTGAGCATGATAATTCGGGGCTGAATCCCCTCCCAGACCGGACATGTGCCCCGCTCGTATCGGGGCAGTCGGCCCGCATAGTGCGGATAGCGATCCGGATTCTCCTCCACGTCCCGATTCAGATTGGCGAAGACCGGCTCCAGATGGGCGGGCTGATAGGAACCGTAGAACCCGTCTCCGCCGAGTTCGACAAAGATCGCCCTGAGATCGACCCAGTCGATATCGTCGCGCGCGATCCGGGCCGCATAGTTCCAGTAGGCGTTGGTAAGCCCTTCCGGGGCTTTCTGGGGAATCAGCCACTCGCAGTCCTGCACGACGGAGGCAAAAGCCATGCCGCTGTAGATCCGCATGGCCACCACTTCCTCCATGCGCTCCAGTTCGGACAGGGCCACTGCCGCGGCGATTTCGGGCAGACGCTGGTTCCAGCCTATGGTGTCATGCCGCTTGTAGTCCGGATGGCAGCGCAGGGCCTCCGTGACCACGTTGTCTCCCGGCTTTAAGGTGAGGTCCTTGAACCCTATGGTCGCCGCCTTCCGCGCGCCCAGGGCCAGGGAATCCTCCGAACAGATCAGGATGCCGCCATCCCCGCACGTTAGGGTCTTGGAGGACTGAAAGCTGAAGCTGGCAAAATGGCCGATGGATCCGGCGATGCGCCCCTTATAGGTTCCCCCGACGCACTGCGCATTGTCCTCGATGACCACGAGGTCGTGCTCCGCGGCCAGCGCCATGATGGGGTCCAGATCGGTCGGCAATCCGCAGATGGCGACGGCGATAATCGCCCGCGTCCGGGGTGTGATGTGCTGTCGGATGGCGTCCACGCTGATGTTCCAGGTATCCGGATCCACATCCACAATGACGGGCACGGCATTTACGTGCAGCACGGATGCGGGTGTGGAGAACACCGTGTAGGTCGGGACGATGACCTCATCGCCGACACCGACGCCCGCAGCCATCAGCGCGCTTTGCATGGTGGCGGTGCCGTTGCAGTGAGCGATCCCATATTTCTGGCCGAAGCGTTCGGCAAACTCACGCTCGAGACGGGCGGTCATGCCCACCGAATGGGCATTATGGAATCCGAAATCGAGCACGTCCTTCACGTATTCATAGGCCTTCGGTGCCACACGGGGAATTGCTTTTAGGGGATGTGCCATAACCAGATGCTCCTTCCTTTCTTCACTGAGTGGTATCGGTCGTGCACCGCATTATTGGGGTCACGCATCACAGCCGCCGAGCAGTCTGCAGCGGACTCCGGACCGGTAGCGGCCAACGACTTCCACCGATTGGGCAATAGCGGTCATCTATTCTTTTGGCTTGCTTCCCTCTCGTTCCCACGCTCATTTCCTTCTCGTTCCCACGCTCTGCGTGGGAACGAGAAACTCGGCAGGAAGAAATTCCCAGCCATTTATCGAAGCAACAGCGCCTTTCGGGTCTGCAAAAAATCCGTTCCCACCTCCAACCTATAGAGATACACTCCGCTGGAAACCCGCAGTCCCGCTTCATCCTTTCCATCCCAATTTGCCTGATACGCACCCGCAGGCGCATCCCGGACGCCAGCACCTGCACCTCTTGCCCAAGGAGATCGTAGATCGTCAGGCGGACATCCCCCAGCTCAGGAAGCTCGTATTGGATCTCCGTGGATGGGTTGAACGGATTAGGAGAATTCTAATAAAGGAGATATTTCTGTGGAAGACTGACCGTAGTTTCCTCGTTCACATCCGTCTGAACGAACCGAGCAACAACCTTCGCACTCATCCCGCCATTGGTCGCCACCGCATCCAGCCAGTAGTAATAGTGCACCCCGTTCACCGGCACGTAGGCATCCACATACTCTGTGATTCCTGCCGCCACAGAATCAATCAGGATGGTATGGTTCACTTCCATCGCCATCAACGAATCCAATCCTGGGCAAGATCCGGGGGAGAATTCGAAAGTATCCGGGCACGCTGACCATGGGAAAGCGCTGATCGGGATGGGGTCTGTGAGTTCAGAGGAGCGGGATCTGTAAATCCGATAGTACGAGACGACACCCCAGCCTGCTCCGTCATCCGGGGATTTGGTCCACGTTAGCGTGATACTATGGCCTTGATCATCGGGAGTATCAAAGGCTTGCAGGTTGGACGGAGGCTCAGGTGTTATGAATAGTGTCGCGCTGACTTCATTGCTATATTCACTCTCATTCCCTGCACTATCCACCGCTGTGATCCGATAATAATACGTCTTCCCGATCTCCACATCGAGATCGAGATACGTTGTATTCGGCGTGACCACCACTGCAATCGAATCCGCAGGCGAAGCCATCATATCCCGATAGACCACATAGAAAGCTACCCCTTCCGTATCAGGATTTGCGGAGAACGTAAGCGTCACCATAGACGCCCCGGCCACTGCGGAGAGGTTCTGCGGAACTGAGGGCGAAATGATATCCCGCAGCCGTTGATCGAAGGGGACAGCCCCCATGTCCGCCACCGTGGTGTCAGGATCGAACGGAAAGGTGGGATCCCCGGCGTCTATGCAGGGGGAACCCCACTGGAGACAAATATCCCCGTTCTCCGGATCCATAAAAACCGGATCCAGGATGATATTGTAATACGTATCGCAGGAATCGCCGTTGGCATTGACCGTAATAAGATCGCCCACGTAGTCCGGGCAATCAACGAAATTTCCCGAAGAATTGCTCCAGACATCGTTATAGGTGATCGAGGGGAAGGAGTTGTCCTCGCAGTAAATTCCCCGGTAATTCTCTATGACGATGTTGCTGGTGATGGTTGGGGAAGAGGAATAGCAATGAATGCCTTCATTGCTATTCCCCGTGATGGTATTGTGGGTGATGGTCGGGGAAGAATTGTCCAAGCAAGAAACGCCTCTACCACTATTCTCCGTGATGGTATTGTTGGTGATGGTTGGAGAAGATTTGTTATCGCAAGAAATGCCAAGAAGCCCATTCCCCATGATGGCATTGTTGATGATGGTTGGGGAAGAGAAGTAGCAATAAATGCCAATCTCGCCATTCCCCGTGATGGTATTGTTGGTGATGTTTGGAGAAGATTTGCTATCGCAAGAAATGCCAAGAAACCCATTCCCCGTGATGGCATTGTTGGTGATGGTTGGGGAAGAGAAGTCACAACGAATGCCATCCTCACTATTCCCCGTGATAGTATTGTCGGTGACGATCGGAGAAGAGTGGTAGAAGCAATAAATGCCGTTTTCGCCATTCTCTGTGATGGTATTGTTGGTGATGGTCGGTGAAGATTTGTAGTCGCAATAAATGCCGTGACCGCTATTCCCCGTGATGGTATTGTTGGTGATGGTTGGAGAAGAGGAGCTGCACAAAATGCCGTTTTCGCTATTCCCCGTGATGGTATTGTTGGTGATTGTCGGGGAAGAGGACTCGCAATAAATGCCGTTTTCGTTATTCCCCGTGATGGTATTGTTGGTGATGGTCGGTGAAGAATTGCCCCAGCAATAAATGCCTCCAACACCATTCCCAGTGATGGTATTGTCGGTGAGGGTCGGAGAAGAGGAGTTGCAAAAAATGCCGTAACCACCATTCGCTGCGATGGTATTGTCGGTAATGGTCGGAGAAGAGGAACTGCAAGAAATGCCGGTGTTATTCCCCGTGATAGTATTGTTGGTGATGGTCGGTGAAGAGAAGTAGCAATAAATACCAGACTGGGCGTACTCAATCCGGCAATACGCCACCCGGCTGCTGTCATCGGCGCTGCCGTTGAATCGAATCCAGGTCCAGTCCCTCGGCTGCGGCGTCGGCTGGTTGGAGGTGAAGAGAATCGAATCGGTCTCCGTGCCCACCGCTTTCAGCAAGCCGTTGATCTCAAATGCATAAAAACCGTCGAATTTCACCGTCACCCCAGGCTCGATAATCAGGGTATCCCCGCTCCGGACAGTGATGTCCCCCGTCACAATGCAGACGTCCCCGGAACTCAGTGTCCCGGAGAGGTTCCCGCTGAGATACACTACCACGCGCCCGTATTGCAGGATTACATCGTCAAGCACGGTGTTCTCGGAGATTATCCGGGTGGGTAGGGCCTCCGGGAGATGGCGTTCCCTGGAGTAGGTGATGGCATACGCCCCGGATTCAAGGGAAATCTGGAAGTATCCAATGCCGTTGGTATAGGCACTGTCGGTCTCGGCGGAGGGCGAGGCCGCCTCAAACAGCACCTTGATGTCCCTGTGATCCTCCTCATCTGCCAAGAACGCATAGCCCGATACCGTTACACTTGCATGGGCTGTGGAGAAGCAGAGAAACCCAAGCACCACAACCACTGCTGTAATCATCGTTCTGCGTGGCATTTTGTGCCTCCTTCCAGATAGCATGACGGTCCCTCCACCCACGCAAGGCTCGGAGTGGATTAAAAGGTCTGATTGTGGAGGGAAATGGGGATTAGAAATCTCTCAACGAATACTTAATCCTGTAATAGAAAACCGCTCCGCCGCAATCTTCGATATAAAGCTGCACGCTCCGCCGTTCGGGGTCGAAGACATGCTCCACCTCCTCCTCGCCCCCTTCCCTCTCGTTCCCACGCTCTGCGTGGGAACGAGAACAAATGAAACTTCGCGTTCACTCTGGGGGAACGCCATCCCCTTTTTCTTCTCCCCTAAATCCTGCTATTATCCACAGAATCAGATGATCTATTATCCATAGAACCAGATAATAGAGGACCCACAAGGCCAAAGGCGCACCAAAAATCCACAACAGAACTCCCATCGAAAGAGACCAGGCGCTTTCTCCGTGAAACGGGTGGCTTGCGTAGAAACACATCCAGTAGACAAACCAGAATGCCGCCGAAGCAACCGACAACACAACCATCACTCGGCGAATACCTTCACGGTAATTCATGTGACCTCCCTTCTCCATCTCGTTCCCGCGATCAGTGTGGGAATGAGAAAAAGATTGATGTTGCAGCTAGCATTCTTCTGGACCACCTACATCCAACGGAACGCGAAAAACCTGCGTCCAGTCGAAAAGGATCTCTGGTTCCAGCGTATCGTATCCGTCTCCCGTGAGCAGGCAGACGTATTTGCAGGCAAGCTGATTAAACAGATCGATGGACTTCTCGATGTCATTGAGAGTCAGCTTCCCTCTGTAATCTTTCTTGCCCAAATGAGCCAGCTCACGGTTAACGAACCTGCGTATTTGCTCTCCGAGATTCGTAGCCTCATTGATGTCTCTCTCAACTATATCCTCTGCGAGAACCTTTCCATCATGGCTGAATAGAGAGAAAGTAGACTTCTGCCACTTTACTTTATCATCATCGAGTGGAAATCGCTCCAAATAGAAGTTAAATGTGAACTGCGCGGCACACATCTTTATCTGGTCCATGAGTTTCCTCAAGGATACGCAATCTGAGCTTTTGTCCAGATGGCGCCGGACCCCCACAGCAGCCTGAACACCGTAGCACTTTTGCACGAACTCGCAGAAGAACGCCCCCTCGTTAGCGCTAATATGCTCCCAGTTTTCGCACACCACTCTGGAAAACTCTCTATAGACCTGCTGATTGTTTACAATCTCTTGGAGATCCATCTCGATGCGTCTTGCCCAACAAACCCACTTGTCAAAGACTTTATCGTTCAGTTTCATAGTGGACTCCTTTCCCTCATTTTGCAGAATAGAACGCTCAACTCCGTATAGAAAATGAGCAAACATACCATCACAGACAAATATACAAGTACTATCCTTGAGAAGCAATGATGAAAGTGTCACATTTGAAACAATTACAAGATATTACACAAGAAGGGATTCCCACATTTCACGCTACTTGTGGCCGTCTCCTTCCAATACGTCCGCCTTGTCTTAATCTCGTTCCCACGCTCTGCGTGGGAACGCACCCCCCCCGACGCTCTGCGTCACCAAGCCAGACTCACCTGCAATAGTCCCGGTTGTCCCACATAGTCCCTCGCGCTCGAATACCGCCAATGCATCGGATCATCCACGTACGCACAAATCTAGGAACGATGTTCCTCCTGCACGAATCGCCAGGAGTCGAGTATGATTTGGGCAACAGCGGGACCTGCAAAAATGGGCAGCCAGTTGACGATTGAGCACGTCCGAAAATGGGGCCGATGATCTTCAATGATTCTGCGGCGGATTCTTGGCACTTGGGTTCCTCATACTGACGCAGAGCGTCCGGTCTGGCGTTCCCACGCAGAGCGTGGGAACGAGAACAAATGAAACTTCGCATTTACTCTGTGGGAACGCCATCCCCTTTTTCTTCTCCCCTAAATCCTGCTATTATCCATAGAATCAGATAATAGAGGACCCACAAGACCAAAGGCGCACCAAAAATCCACAGCAGAACTCCCATCGAAAGAGACCAGGCGCTTTCTCCGTGAAACGGGTGGCTTGCATAAAAACGCATCCAGTAGACAAACCAGAATGCCGCCGAAGCAACCGACAACACGACCATCACTCGGCGAACACCTTCACGGTACTTCATGTGACCTCCCTTCTCCATCTCGTTCCCTCTCGTTCCCACGCTCTGCGTGGGAACGTACCCCCCCCCGACGCTCTGCGTCACCAAGCCAAACTCACATCAAACAATCCCGGTTGTCCCACATAGTCCCTCGCGCTCGAATACCGCCAATGCGTCGGATCATCCACGTAGCCCCTCCTCACAGGATTCTCATGGATATACTCTATCTTCTGGCGCATCATATCCTCGCCCTGGATCAACTGCGGATGACTCCCCTCCTGCCAGAACTGATAGGATCTATCCATCTTGTGCTGCAGCTTGTGAAACACCAATTGCCCGAGGAAATGTTGGGCATTTGTCTCCACCAGGAAATCAATGATCTTTCGAGCTGTGAAGGACTTGAAATCTCCGATTTCTTTGGACAACTGTTCAGATGAGGCGATCAGGTGCAGATGATTTTCCATGATCACGTACGCATAGATCTCCAGGCGATGTTCCTCCCGCAAGCATCGCCAGGAGTCGAGTACAATTTGGGCAACAGCGGGGCCTGCGAAAATGGGCAGCCGTTGACGATTGAGTACATCCAAAAATGGGGTTGCTGATCTTCATGGATGTGGCGGATTCCTGGCACTTCGGTTCCTCATACTGACGCAGAGCGTCCGGTCTGGCGTTCCCACGCAGAGCGTGGGAACGAGAACAAAAGAAACCAGAACAAGAAAGAGGTGCCGAGCTTGCTCAGTGTTCTTCAGTGTCCTTCCGTGTTTAATTTGTTTCTGTCTCTCCGTCCCTATCCCAGCTCGTATCTGATCCGGTAGTAAAAGACCTCCCCACCACAGTCCTCGATATAGAGCTTCAGACGCTGCTGTTCCCCGTCGAAAACGTGCTCGACCTCCTCCTCGCCCCCCCTGTGGAGCACGCGCGTCACGCCCTCCAGCTTGGCATTCGGAGGCAGAGGCACCCAATCCAGCCGGTTTTCGGAGGAGCCGACCAGCGCCTGGGTCTCGTTGTAGGTCACGAAACATTTCGGGCTGAGCGCAAGGGCTCCATACCATCCGGCCAGCGGCCCGTCGACCTTGCGGCGCCACACCTCGAGATGCTCAAAATCCCAGTTGAGACGACACTCGTCCTGCGGTTCGGGCGGCGCGTTGAGGTGCACGTGGATGCCCGTCTTCCTCCGGTGAAAATGCTTCTGCTCCAAGGGCCGCCAGCTCGGATAGTAGCAGTGGGTCGTATACTCCACGGCCATGGTCTTGGGCGCGGCAATCGCCATCAGGGACATGTAGTATTCGTTCCATTTCGTGCGCGTGAGAAACCACGCATCCACATACGAGCGGGTATTCTTGAGCACGCGCGTGGCCACCTGCATTCGCCGGTACCAGAACTGCATATCGTGCGTCCAGTCCTCGCACACGTGCATCATATCATACGTGGGCTGCATGTAGCAATCCAGGGCCGTCACCTTGGACACGAGCGCATCGGGCTTGACGGCCTTGGCGCGCTGGTAGATCAACTGCTGCACCTTGTAGGTCATCATATCCCCAACGCCCCAGTCCGGATCATGGAAATCGTAATGCCGCGGATCCGGAGACCGCCAGTTGTTGCTTTTGATGATGTCGCAGTTGAGGCATCCGGGAGCCGAGGAGAGCAGGTATTCGACCCAGTCGAGCATAAAGGCCCGGCCCAGGGGATGGGTCCAGTCGATGGGGGCAAACTGAGGACTGTCGTGATCCCAGGTTTCCAAGGGATAGTTCATCAGGAAGTCGGGATCCTTGGGCGTGCAGAACGCCTCCGGATGCTCCTGGTAAAACGGCACCTTCGTGTTGACTATGAACGGATGGATGTAGTGTCCCGCATGGATTCCCTCTTCGCGCCAGCCATCGATCACGGCACGCACCTGCTCCTGGGTGCCCAGAATCTCCGCTGGCCGGTAATCCCCATACATGCGATAGCACCCCTGTTCCAGGCTGGTGTTGATCTCCCGGATCCCGCACGTATCCTGCACGATCTTGACCCAGCCCCGGATCATGTCGATCACACTGGCGGACTCCTTGTTGATCATCCCGCCGTGCATCTGCCGCTCCATCTCATCCCAGTATTTATACCACGGGTTGTCCCACCACTTGGGATAGGTTTTTCGCTCCAGATTGAACAGGCCCAGTTGTTCGGAGAGTCTCCGGTGCTCATCGAGCACATCGAACCCGTCGGCCAATCCCGGACAGAAGTAGATGACGGGCATCTTTCCGCCCGTACAACCCGTCTGCATGACCTCAAATTCCAGATCAAACCGCATCCGGTGCATCTTGAGACGGGTCACTCCGATCCCCCACGCGCCGGGAAGGGAAACGCCCAGCCAGGATGCTTTTCCGCCCAGTGCAAACGCACGCACCTGAACGTTCCATATCCATGTGGGGGGCAGATCATCGGGATCCGTCATACCGCCGCCCGTGTTGCCGTCGGGCGAATTGGTGTCCGCATAGGCTGAGGAGATGGGGATGTAGGTATCGATCTTCTTGTCCCAGAGCCGCTCGTATTCATCGGAGACAAAGGTGCGCCACATCTCGCCCGAGAGGATTCCATCGGAAAGATAGGTGACATGGTCAAAAGACTTTACGGGCGTCTCGATCCAGAAGGCCAGCTTCCCAAACTGCTCAGAGAGAACCGCTTTTCCGTATCTCCCGAGGGAACCCTCATAGCGGTTGGGCCCCATCTTTTGCCACGCTGTGATCGGAACCTTTTGGCCATCCAGCACCGGAGAAAGGCAGATGTCCAATACGGTGTCGTTCTTGTGGGAGATCCGCAATCGATCCCCGGACAGGCAATATTCGGTGTGGCCAATCGTCATGATGTGATCTGAAGCAGAACACATAGCATCCTCGTGGGTTACGCATTGGCCCGGAAAAGCATCCGGGGTCATGGTATCGTCAAGGGAACCTTGGGCCTTTCCGCTCAGGAGGGCGCAACAACGGTTGCCCGAAGCACGGCGGCCCGAAAGAAGTCGAAGCCCACATCCCTTCCGACCAGATACCCTCTCTGAGGCGGGGTGGCAAGATCCGTGCAGATCGGCAGGCGGAGGCCCTTGCCGTCTGCAGTGAGGACCGGAGTCATCGGGGTGGGCGTGAGCGTAGCTACATACAAATACTCATAGGCGTCGACTCGGGACGGGTCTATGGGAATCTCCACCCATCGGGCCAGGTCGCCGCTTTTGTAATAGGACTCAAAGAAGATGGCCAGCGGCTTCTTCTCCTGGGTCTCGAACAGATATACGCGAATCTTGGAGGGCAGAGAGACCTGCTCCACGAACGAGGCCTTCAGGAGCAGAATGGAGTCCGGCACACACATGGCCACATTCTGACAGATGGGCTGGGCCAGGCCGAGCTGTTTGCTGAAGCGGGCGCAATACTTGGCCACGCAGCCGTCAAAGGATTCTCCCCAGGCTTCCGTCTCCACGGTCCGGGGGTCGTAGGTCAGGCCCTGCGCCTCCAGTCCGTCCAGAAAGTCGGACACGACCGTGGGATAGGAGCAGACGATCAGCCTTCGCCCCAGCTTGCGCCGCGCCATGGCCTCGATATCCACCAGTTCCTGAGGGCGGAAATCAGGTGAGCACGGGTAGATGACCAGGGCTTCTTCCTCCCCCATCGTATCAATAGCCTCGTGATAGCGCCGCCGCGCCCGATTCTCCACCTCCCGGCATACCCGGTAGAATTCCTTGTTTTCGTAGTCCCCTTCACATTCGGGCGCATACGTCAGGGGATGGATCAGAAAGTTTACTTTGCGAAGGGAGAGAATCTTTGACGTCATAGCAACTCCTCGGCGATGCGCACGTTTGGGAACCTTTTGTATCTGTCATTTGGCTGAGGTCATCATGCAGAGGATAAGAACAAGACTCGTGGGTCAGACATTCTTGTCTGACAGGGCTATCCACAGAGTAGGACAGACGGGAATGTCTCTCCTACCAAGCGCTTGCACAACAGTTCATCCTATGGGATTGCTTTGGCAGGAAGCACTTCCCCATTGCTCTCATCCGACCCCGGCCATTCCGTCTTTTGTGGGGAGACTTCTATCCGCCATGGAAGGAGAACGGATCCCACTTACTCCCCGCGCCCGGCATCCAGCGCAATCCGTCCCTGCTCGTCCGCCTGATCCCCAAACCAGTTCGTTCGAATGGTCTCGGGCGTATCCGAAAAGCGCACATTCTTGAAAGCGCCGGTGGACTTATTCGTAAAGAGCGCCAGGGCACCCGCACCGGCTCCCTCATCCTTGAAACAGGTATACACGACCGCCGTACCGGGTGCCGCAGTCAGATTTACTGCTGCTTTGAGCAGCTCTCCGGCGCGGGAAACCTGAAGCTGAGCCCATGCGCCCGGAACCATCTTGCCCACCCAGATCTTTCGGAGAATATGGGTACGATCCCCCACGACCTCCCCAATCTGCATGAACACATTTTGGGGCTCGGACGCCCTCGGAGGACGGGAGAGAAAGGCGTCCGGCTCACACGCGGAGGGTGCGGGCAATCGGGAGGCGTTGGCCGGCATCGTCAGTGCCACAAACCGATACCCCGCCTCCGTCACCTGATACGCCAGACCACCCGCTGCATCCACTTTCACCTCCATGGCCAGATGAAAATCCGTGGGCGTACCCACATCTAAATCGGAGAGGGCACCGGTCGCATCGGAATCCTCCTGCCGGGCCACACCGATACGCTGAAACCCAAACGTGGTTTGCAGCATGGAAGTATCCTCTTTCCAGGGATAGGGGCAGTCCCCGATGTTCTTCTGGGTAACCGCCAGCATCCGCCCCGGGGAGACCTCGACCAACTCGCCGTAGTAGGAGGAACCGAGGGGAAGCTCCGCCCATGTCTCTCCGTCGTCGCACGAATACTTGATGGAGGTGAGGCAGTAGTAGAAGATCGTCCCATCCGACGCCCGGCACATATAGGGATATCCCGAATGCGGAAAAGAGCGATTGATCCGGGCGGGCGTGGCCTGCCAGATGCCCGCCCTGTCCCGTTTCAGAGTAAGCTGCCGCATGCAGCTCCCAGGCGCATTCGAACGCCAGATCACCAGGAGCCGTCCGTCCTCCAGCTCCACAAAGTCGGCCTCTTCGTCCAACCCCTGCGGATTGATGCGGTCGTCGTTTACCGTAATGACCACCGCATCCGACCAGGTTTTGCCCCCATCCCTGGACTCGGTCAGCGCGCCCGACCAGGTGCTTTGATCCGTCTCATCCGGACGAAACGCACCCAAAGCCACGATCGTGCCGTCGGTGAGCGGATGAATCGCTGTAATGAAGAGGGGAGGCTGTTGATCAAAGAGATAGATCTCCTTCCAGGATTTCCCGCCGTTGTCGCTCGTCCAGATGGACGAAAACTTGGGATAGGAGTCCACCGGATCCCCGGAAGAGAATGGGAAGAAGCTGCCCGCGTTCTCCATGTCTGCATCATACTCGGTCATCCGACACGGGGAGGTCACCCCCTCGATCGTACGGCCATAGTTCCGCATGAGCGTCCCATCGGCCAGCTCGATCACGTAGCGGATATGGTGATCGGCATTGCGCTCCCAACGGGAATCCAATGCTTCGCGCCAACCTGTATCCCTCCAGGTCTTTCCTCCATCGCTGGAGACGAGCGTCTTGAGGTAGTACTCCATATCGCGCGAGTTGGGATTGTACGTGGGCGGCCAGGCGGTTTTGTCACCTGTCATCTCGACAAAGGAGAGTTTCACCTGACCGGATCGCTCCTTCCAGAGGATGGCCCAGGACACGTAGCTCGGCTCCTCTGCGGCGCGGTAGATGTCGCGTTTGCACAAATCGGTCACATTAATATCCGGCGTGGTGGTCCAGTCGCCGCGCCGCGTCTTAAGATCTTCCGGAAAATTCAGCTGTTTCATGGGAGCGTTTCCTTCCGTTTGCACAGTATGTGACCAAAATCGCAGATCCTGAATGGAACACCGTAAGACACCGAAAAAGCCCGAGGCAGAAGGAGTGCTTTTCCCCCTTATGGTTCCTCAACTCTTCCATCTCTTTTGTGTCTTTCGCCTTTTTCGTGTCTTTCGCGTCTTTCGTGGTTCGAATGCCTTTCGTGTTTTCAGACGATCACGAGCGCTTCCTCCACCATTTTCCCCTGCCATGTCGTCGGGATCTCCAGTCCCAGCACATGCGCCACGGTTGCTGCGGTGTCGCAAATGGAAACATCGCCCTGAATCCGATGCCCATGCTTGATCCCCGGCCCGCAGGCTATCCAAGGCACGGTGGTGACGATCGGGTGGCTGTAGGTCCAGTCGTCTCCATCGCCGTGGAGGAAATTCGTTTTCATCCCGTCTGCATGATCGCTCACCACCAGAACCAGCGTTTCCTGCCGCGTGCCGGCCTGCTCCAGCGCACCCAGCAGGATGCCTAGGTATAGGTCGCATCGGGCCACCGAAGCGATTTGCTCCGGGCTCCGCCAGCCATACTGATGCCCCGCCGCATCCGGATCGTCCAGATGCACGAAACAGAACTCCGGACGGTGTTCAGCCAGATAGCGCGCAGCCTCCTGAACCACCGGAGCGCTGTCCTGCGCGCCATGGACTCTCGGCTCGTAGGAGAACAGTCTATCCACCGTGCCCGGTTTGGGCAAATCATCGAGCGGATGCCAGTTGTTGAACATGGCGGTTCCCATGCCCGCTTCGTGGACCAAGTCAAAGAGCGAAGGGACCGGGTAGGTACGCGGAGAAAGCCAACCCTCCGGATCGCTGAGCATTTCGTAAACATCCGCCTGCACACCGGCCAGATGGGATATGTAGCACTGAAGCGACCACGTGGGCAGCGTGGCCTGTGCCCGCCAGGTATGGGCGCCCTCCT
>JAZDJA010000094.1:0-2599 GCA_043804415.1 Candidatus Latescibacterota bacterium
GTGATCGTCCACTGGCCGTCTGCTGCCTTTGCAAGCACGATCTCCTCGCCTGATTGCGTCAAGCTCAGGCCCCTGACCTGATTGTCCTCGAAAACGAATATTCTCTTTGCTTGCTGCTGGGCCTGCTCGCGTTCTTCGCCACCCTTGATCTCATAGAAATACACAAACGCGCCCAGGAGCAGGGCCAGAATGGCACCCATGATGGTGGTCTTGAAACTCATAGATTCGGTCTCCTTCTGATGTTTGGGGGTCCTCCCCCTCCACACCCAACGTGACGCAAAAGTCACGGTTCGGTCAATCTGCGGCCTGCCCTATCGAACCGTGCGATTCATCGCACGGCAGGAGGAACATTGGAGGAAAATCATTTCCTCCTCACATACACCACCGTCCCAACCACTAGAACCAATAGCGGAAGCAAGATCACCGAAAGCAGGAAGAGATTGCGTCCCTGCGCTTTCGTCAAGGTGATGGGATTAAACCCGGCTTCTTTCGGGCGAATGGAGATCAGTTCCTCTTCCTCGGCCAGCCAACTGATGCAATTCAGGAAGAGATCCCCGTTGCCCTGCTGAGGGAAATAGCCGTTTTTCGCAAAGTCCGAATCTCCAAAAACCACCAAACGGGCTTGTTCCTGCTCCGTATCCTCGTCCGAGGTATCTTCTCCCTGGATCGCCACCGTCACGGCCACGGATAATGAGATCGGACCGCCCTGCTCTCCCGGGCCCCGGCTCACCTCTCCGCCGCTAAGGACATTCGGATCATTCTCCGCCCAACTGGAGGAGGAGGTCTTGGCCAGTTCGGTCCCAGTCACATCCGTCCGCCCGCCTCCGTCGAAGGACACCGACCGGGACAGCGGAAAGAAGGTCATCGTGCCCTTGTGCTTCTCCGTAATCGGATGCGCACCATATTCCCCTGCAATCGGCGTGCCCACGCCTCCAATCCCAAAAAGCCGGCCGATGCCGCTGACATCCACGACGACATCCCGACCTACCTGAACACCCCACTGGGCAACCAGCGTCTCCAGTCCAGTATCCACCCCGGGATCAAATAACAGGAAGACATCGCCCCCTTGTTGGATGTAGGTCTCGATCATCTCGATCTCGTTGGAGAGAAACGTCCGTTGGGCACCGGATACCACCAGAATTGCACAGTCATCCGGAACCCCGCCTCGCTGCGCCAGAAGCACGGTGTTCACATCGTAATTGGCCTCCTCCAGCGCCTTCTTCACGTAGCTATACCCCTCCTTGTCCGCATCGTCCGTCCGGTTTTCCCCGTGCCCCTCCACGAAGTAGATCGCCTTGTTGCCTTCGCGGGTGACCTTGAGGATCGCATTGGTCAACTCTTTTTCCGTATCCTCGGTCAGTTTCTCCTCCTTGTTACCGCCCAGCACCACGATGGTCTGGTAACTCCGAATCCCGTACTGCTTGGCCTTTTCGGGACTCTTGTCCGGATCCACGAACTCAAAGGAAAACTGATCCGACCGATACGCATACTCCTGAAGGCGATCCCGAAGCTCCTGCCCGCCACCGTCCCGATAGAACGCGAGAACGTGCACGTCCTTGCTCAGATTCTTCAGCACCCCGACCGTCTGATCCGAGAGACTATACAGATTTCCCTGGGTCACGTCGAAACGGCTGTGGTGTCTGGTGGAGACGAAATTGACCATCGCCACCACCGCCAGCACAATCCCAATCAGCACGAACGTATTGGAACCATACTTCAAACTCCGCTTGCTCAAAAATGCCCTCATGTCTTCTCCCTTGGATATTTACCGAAGAGAACGCAAAGAAGGGCGATCACAAGGATCGCGCCCTGCCCTTTCACGTTTCACGCTATCCTTCACATCCGCCATCTTCTCGATTCCATCACCGTCAGCGTCAGAAACAAACTGGTAAACATGAAACTCAGGTAGAAGATCACATCTTTGGTGTCTATGATCCCCTTCTGGAAATCGCCGATGTGCTCGATCAGGGACAGATAGGTCAGCACCTTTCCCATGATGGGACCCGCGAAATTGGCCGACCAGCCGATCACCCAGAAGATCAGGAGCGCGGCAAACGACAGGACAGCGGCCACGATCTGATTTTCCGTCAGCGAGGACGCGAACACCCCCACGGCCACAAAGGCGCCGCCCATCAAGAGAATCCCCACATAGGCCGAAAAGATCGGGCCCCAGTCCGGACTGCCGTAGATCTCCAAGATGAGCATCAGGAACCCACTTAGACCGACGATGATCGTATAAAGGAGAAAACACGAAACGAACTTCCCCAAAATCATCTGCACATTGGACAGCGGAGAGGTCATCAGCAGCTCGATCGTGCCTGTTTTCTTCTCCTCCGCGATCAGCCGCATCGTCAGAAGCGGCACAATGAACAGCGAGATGAAGCTCATCAAGCCGAAAAACCCGTTCACCACGATTTCATTGAGATTAAGCTGAGGCAGCTGCCCCCCGTACCGTTGCGCCTGCTGGATATAGGTCATGCAGAACATGTTAAACTGCATCACCATGTTTCGGAAGAAGAAACCGGATACGAGCAGGAATACCGCGCCCACTACATACGCGATGGGCGAGACGAGATAGCTTTTCAATTCCCTCTGGAGT
>JAZDJA010000095.1:0-15859 GCA_043804415.1 Candidatus Latescibacterota bacterium
GAGTATATGCTTGCCGTTCACAACAACGATCTTGGTGCCCGACCCATGCGAATCGAATCGTGCTGCGGACCCATCCGATCTCTGACCGAACTGTCCTTGGACCAGTCGGAGAAAGGCCAGGTGGGATATTGGCCGACCGGATTTGCGTCAAACGACGGGGGGGCAAGAGATTCCGAAACGATCGCTGGCGGGGACATCCGTGTCTTCTCCATCCGGGTCGCCGAACACGACGTCAGCTGCCTGCCGAAGATTGCCCCGCCCGTGCGTCCCAAAAACCGCTTCCTGACCGTGCGATCCGGCGAGACGATCCAGCAGGAGATCCTCGCGCGCCCCACGTTCTTTCAGCATTTCGACGGGGTGAAGGTGGATTGGACCTACGTGAGGAGTCGGGATCGGGCAGAACTGGAACGCGGTGCGGGCTGGCTGGCCAGGCAGCAGGTGCGCGTGGTGGTGGATTTCAGCCATGGGCTCAACTTTTATCCGGACCTGACGCTTCTGGACACCTTGATGTGGCGGTTTACGGAGAGCCTGCAGGCGATCGACGAGGTGCTGGACAAGATGACGTTGCTTGCTGCCACGGACGCGGTGATCAGCCTCCATCGGAAGCCGGAGAACTACTGCGACGATGCCCGGGCGGATGCGCGGTTTCTCGCGGGCGTGCAGGAACTTTGCGGGATGGCGCAATCCCGGGGGATCACGCTCCACCTGCAGCACCATCCGAACAAGTGGTTTGGAACGGTCCCCGAACTATTGGCGTTTGTCGCCCGGGTCAACGCCCCCAATTTGCGTTTTGCCTTAAATACCGGACATGTGGCGATGCAGGAAGGAAAAATGGACGAGATGTTGGCAGCCGCTGGAGATCGTCTGGGCATGATGCTCCTGTGTGCTCCTGAGAGGGATCTTTTTCGTCAGGTGTATGATGCGCATGCCCCGGTTGCGGGCAGCGGATTGGACCTATCTGCCTTGGCGGGTTGCGACGACATTCCTCAAATTCTGGATGCGGATTATCCCAACTGGGATGCCGAGTACCGCGACCGCGTGGCGGTATGGGGAAATCCCTCTTCGTAGCCACAAAACAGGGCCAAGAACTCTGAATTGGGCGCTTCTCTCGCGGATCCCGCCCTTCGGAGATGCCGGTTCGAGACGAAGACATGAAAGTGTTAAGGCGGCTTTGCCATGGTGTCCGGGTGTCTCTTGCATAAAATAGGCAAGTCCATTTGTTCCCAATCGGTAAGGAGATGGAACGATGAATCCTGAGGAAAATGTGCGGGCACGCGATTTCGAGTCCCGCCGCATCTATCATAGCGCGCAGACGCCGGGCTACACCTCGTGGGTTTCCTTCTTCCCTGGGGAGCGCGGCCAGTGGTATCTGACCTGCGAAGAGGTTACCTCGGTTGACCCCCCGCTGCCGCGGTGCACTCGCGAGCAATACTATGAAATGTCGCTTCCCACGGGCTATGACAAGTCCCCGCTTCGCATGGAAATGGTGATCCTCGAGTCCACGGATGATATGAAGAGTTGGAAGGCGATCTCGCGCACACCATGCCGGTTCCACCACTCGGCGGGTTCCTTTGCCCAGGCACGGACAACGGACGGGCGGTTCCTCCGCTTCGTCTGGAGCCCGTATAGCCTCGATCCAACGATCGCGTCCAATGAGGTCTTCTTCGTCTCCGACGACGACGGGAAGACCTGGCAGAAAATGCCACCATTCAACCATCCGGAGCTTGCAGCCTATCCGCACCGGCTGCGAGTGCTCCGGGACGGCACCTTTGTTCTGGCCGTGCCTTACGCGAAGGGTTACGGGAAGGGAACCGATCGGCCTGTCCGGGCAAGCAGAGACCTCAATGCCCTCAGCAGTCTGTGGATGACCCTGTATTTCTCCCACGACCAGGGGCACAGCTGGGAGGGGCCGATTCCCTTATACGGATCGCTTCCCGTGGCCGAAACGGACTTCGTGGAGCTCCCTTCCGGGGATCTGCTCTGCATAAACAACAGCATCTTTGCCCATCCGGGACGACAGATCATATACCGGTCCGGGAAGCGGTGGGAACCGGGTCCGACGGAGGGCGTGGTGAGCGGAACGGTTCCCGAAACCGTCTGCCTCACCGAGGACGGATTGCTGGTAGGCTGCCTGCGGAATTCCACGTATCGCTGGTCGGATGATCTGGGGCTTACATGGTGGCCGCTGGCGGGTATTCCCGATCGCGGACTCGAGTGTTACCAGCCCTGGATCCAGCACCTGGGCGGCGGACGCATGGCGTGTGCCGGACACTATGGAGGCGATAATCCGCCGGGTGAGTTTGACCAGTATCTCATGATCCACTTTTTCACCGTCGAGTGCCTCCGGAAAACCCAGCAGACGCATCTGACCGTGGAGCGCGCCTGGCTCGAGCACGAGGGGCGTTGGGCAAACTCCTACGCCGTTGCCCTGACTTCAGGCGGGAGGCCGCTGTCCGGCAAAGAGGTGGAATGTTGGTTTGCGGAACGCGACCGCCCCGGGTACGACGAGAAGGGGATCCAGGGGCTTGATGAACGGATGAGGGAGGGGGGCGAGCTTCTGCGTGCCAATACCGACGATCGAGGAATCGCGCGCTTTGATATCCCCCGGCTGGATGCGATTCGAAACATCCACTATTGCTACAAGTTGGTGGCGCGTTTCAACGCGGATCGAAGCGATCCGGGCTATACGCCCGTGCAATCTCCGGAGCTCCAGTTCTATGCTTACTGCAGCCCGACCGATACGCCGACCAAAGAGCAGATGCGCTGGCCGATGGGGTAAAGGAAGGACGCCGGAGATTCTCCTAATTCCGCACTGGAAGATCGACACCTCCACGGGTTCAGAGGCCAATGGGGGAGCACATAACCGACCTTTTTGGAGAAAGGGACGGGTCGACCGCTAGGGAAGAGCATGGCTCTGGTGCAGGTTGGAAGCATCCCAGATCCGCCTACCAGATGAATCCGGGAAAAACCTCGACGCTCATCTGGCGGCCATTGACCTTTCCGACGGTCCACCGATGGGCATATGCCAGCTTATCATCAAGAGCAATCTCGAAAAACGGGACCCATAACCAATCGAGCAGAACGGAGGCAAGCGTGATGGCAAGTGTGAATCAGATCCCACCCGAAGTCATGGAGAAACAGGAATGGACCACCGATGGGGGCAGTTACAGCAAGGATCGCGCGATAAGTCCCATTGGGTCTGCGGTGGTTCGGCAGGAACATCCTGAGGGACCGAGATATCAGGAGGCCATTGGGTATACCTTCCTGCTTTTCTCCGCCAAGTTCCCGTCAGTGGCGCGCATGGGGGATGGCCGGCTAGTGCTCAATGTGAGCTATGAGGCCGCGGACGGGTCACGGCAGTGGGTGCTCCTTTACTCATAAGACGAGGGCCTGTCGTGGGGCGAAACCCGCGTGAGCCCTGTCGGTCGCTCGACACTGGTGAGCCTGGGGGGAAACAAGCTCCTGGCGATCAGCGTGCCATACGAGCTTGCGTTCAGCGACGATGCAGGCGCGACCTGGGAGGGGCCCATGCCGGCGGAAACGCTCCCCGATGGACGTACCTGCTACACCGACGTGGCCCACACTCCTCTGGTGGAGGGCAACACGGTAACCTTCTTTGCCTACGCCACGATCGAGGAAGGATACAAGCACTGGCGGGAAAATCAGATCTGGGGAGAGGCGTTTCTGCGTCGATACGACCTCGGCAGGCGAGAGTGGGAGGATCCCGTCTTCCTGCCCGAAGAATGGGGTCTCAACGAGGGTTCCATCGTGCGTGCGAAAAATGGCGATTTGCTCGTGGCCTGTCGGGCGCAGATGATAGGCACACCGATCCTTTCGGATCATTGGGACGGACTTGCCACGCTGCGATCCAGTGACAATGGCAAGACGTGGTCTCAGCCCGTCCGTCATTTCCTCTATGGACACCATCACGTGAACCTTCTGCATCTGCCCGACGGCCGGATCCTGATGACGCATGTGGCGCGCGTCGGAGAACTCGATGGCAGGCCGTACCACGGCGTGGAAACCGTGACAAGCCTCGATAACGGAGTTACATGGGACTGGGAGCATCGCTACCTGTTGTTCCGGTGGCCCAACTCACAGGTCATGCACAGCCCCAGGTCCTCTCTTCGATCGGACGGGAGCATCCTGACGATCTTCCAGCACGATGCGGTATACTCGTGCGCGGATGAGCAGTTCCCGGGATCCGCGCAACGGCTTTACCTGGGAAACGTGTCTGCGGTTATCTGGCGGCTGCAGGACGCTCCGGCGGTCCGCGGATAGCCCGGGGCGCAGGCTACAAGATCAGGAGAAACTTCGGGAAGGAGGTCCAGATATGGTGAAGGATGGGTTTTCGTGTCACTCCTTGCCGCCCCAGGGGATTCAGATCCGCGGCTGGATTGGGAAGCAGATGAAGGAGGACGCCGCAAACGGCTGGGTCACAATCTGCAACCGGACGAGCCATGAGGGGCTGTTGGGCTGGGATGCCAACACGCTGACGCCGTTTCCCTATTACCTGCCTTGGGAAAAGCTGGAGAAGGGCAGGGAGGCATGGAGCCGGTCCGTGCCTTACTATCAAACCCTGATAGAGCCCATGGGTTCCTATGGCGAAGGGGAGTTCGAGGGCCACTGGCTGGATATGCTTTTTCGCCTGGGATGGATCGGCGATGTCCCGGCACTTCGCGAGCTTGCCCATCAAGCCGTCGAGGACATTCTGAAAAGTCGCGACGAGACCGGGTACATCGGGGTGAACCTGCCCTGGGTGCGATTCACCGGCACGGCCACCACGCCTTTCGGATCGAGAACCGGGGAAGGTGAGGTATACGGCACGGGGGAGCTTCTCAGTGCGCTGCTGACCTACTACCGGTTCACCGGAGACGAGAACGTCCTGAAGGCCGTCACCAAGGCTGCGGATTTGACGGTGGAGAAGACGACGGACCGGTGGAACCAAAGGAACCGATCCACCTATCTGGAAGCAGAGGGTCTTGCATGGGTCGCGCTGTATCGCCTTACCCGGAAAAAGGAATATCTCGACAAGGCCCGAGACATGGCCAATCAGGCCGTCCAACGGGGTTGTCTGCCCAAACTGTTCGGCAGCCAGCCGCTTAAAGGCCACTCTGCGGCAACCGCCATGGGGCTCCTGGCTATGGTGGGCATCCACGAAGTCGCCGGGGATCCCGACATGCTCGACTGGGCGTGCGGGCTCAACGACCGGATCGTGCGGGAGACCATGCAAGCCCACGGAGCGCCAACCGGGCACGGGGAGCACTTTGCCGCGTCCAATCCCAGGGCGAATACCGAAGGGTGCGACATCGTCTGGTATGCCTGGACCTGGCTCGAGATGCTCAAAGCCACGGGAAAGGCGCACTATGCGGACCTCGCAGAAAAGGCCGCGCTCAACGCCCTGCCCGGACACCGAAGCCAAGACGGTGCGGTGGCGCCCTATTTCTCACGCCCCAACCAGCTGTTTGCCACCCGGGGAGCCCACATGGGAACCGCGTATTGCGCGCGAGTGATGGTCGAGTGTTGCCATGGCAACCTGGGTCGGCTGCTCCCGATCCTGGCAGAGCATGTGGTGCTGGGTTTGCCGGAGGGCGACTATGTCATTCCCTTCTACAATAGTTCCAGCTTCAAAGACCATTCGCCCCAAGCGGGGAATGTCGAGATCGTTCAGGAGACCGACTATCCGTTTTCGGAGCAGGTGAGGATAACGGTGAGGGCGGAGCGGCCGGCGGTTTTCTCGGTGCGTCTGCGCATGCCGGAGTGGTGCAAGGGGGCGCGGGTCACCATCAATGGACAGGATGTCCCTGTGAAAACCGAGGAGTCCTGGATAGATCTGAACCGCCTCTGGGGAGCCAGGGATGTGATCGAGCTGACCCTGCCCATGGAGACGCGAGTGGAGATCGATCCGGACGGCCTGGCGGTCGTGCAGAGAGGGCCTTTGGTATACGCGCTGCCGGTGGAGGGCCGCAGAATCGAGGTGGACCAGTGGGGATCGTTCGAACAGCTCGTAACCACCGAGAGCAAGTGGAACTATGCGCTGGTGCTGGATCCGGCGGACCCGGCGAAATCGTTCACCTACAAGGAACGGGAGGTGTCGGAAGACGCGCATGTGTGGGAGTTGCCGCGCATGGCACTGGAGGTGGAGGCCGTGCGCGTGCCGGAGTGGCAATTCAGCAAGGACCCCGCGCTGCTGATCCCCAGTCATGCCACAGACATTCCCGAGCCGCCCTTCCCCGCGCGGCCGATCAAGGCCACGGGACCCAGGGAGAAGATTCAGCTGGTCCCGTATGGCTGCACCATCCTGCGGATGACCCATCTGCCGGTAGTGGACTGCGGTTCCTGACAGGGATTTCCCGGGACATACGGACCGAACCGAGCATCAAGATCAGATTGGAAGGGACCAAACACAACAACCTGCAACGCATCGCAGGCAATCCGAAACAGGAGGAGGGCAATATGGCAAAGGGCACAGTGATCAAGGTGGGTGAGGTCAAACCGTTTTCTCATCCGGATTTTGGGGGCGCGTTTCTCTCGAAAATGTTGATCGACCCCAGCAATTCCGGATCGGAGAGGCTTCAGATCAACCATTTCACCCTGAAGGGGGGATGCGTTACGGAGGGCGCCGTACACAAGGCACCCTACGATGAGGTGTATTACGTGCTTGTCGGCGAGGCGGTGCTGCACATGGATGGCGTGGACTATGATATCGAGCAGGATTCGGTGGCGTTTATTCCCGGAGGCACGTTTCACGCACTGACCAACAAGAGCGCCACCGAGGATTTCGTAATTCTGACGATCTGGCCGATGCCCCCGGAACCCGGCGTGAATGGGGTATATGACCTGAGAAAGAAGACCTGGGGAAAAACCTTCCGGAAAGTGGGGGAATAGGCGTATGGAAGCCAAACACGGGCCGTTTGGATTGGAGGGAAAGATCGCGGTGGTAACGGGCTCCGCGCAGGGAATCGGCAAGGCGATTGCCCAGGCGTTCTCGGAGCAGGGCGCTACCGTGGTGGTTTCGGACATTCTGGTGGAGATGGGAGCGGCCACGGTCCAGGAGATCGGTGGGAGTACGATCTTTCTGCCCTGCAACATCACCGATCCGAACCAGGTGCGCGCGCTGGTGGGAACAACCGTCCAGCGCTTTGGACGGTTGGATATCATGGTGAACAATGCCGGGATCAATTCGGGCACCGCGGAGGAACGGGTGACCGTGGATCAGTATCCGGATGAAACGTGGCGCAGGATCATGGACGTGGATCTGGATGGCACGTTTCACTGCTGCAAAGCGGCTGCGGCTCAGATGGTCCAGCAGCAGTCTGGATCCATCGTGAACATCGCGTCTGTTGCCGGGGTGGTGGCCCTGCGGCTGCAGATCGGGTTTGTGGCGGCCAAGGCGGCTGTGCTGAAGATGACCGAAGCGATGGCCTGCGAGCTGGGGCCGAAAGGCATCCGGGTCAATGCCGTATCGCCGGGGTCCACCCTCACGGATGGCACCCGCGCCCTGTTCTATGGCAAGGACGGCCTGTTCAGCGAATTGGCCGACCGCGTGGTTTCCTTTATCCCCGAGCGGCGCCCTGCCGAGCCCGAGGAGATCGCCCGTGCGGTGCTCTTTCTGGCATCGGATGCGGCATCCTATGTCAACGGCCACAACCTCGTGGTGGATGGTGGCTGGACGGCCGGCTTCAACCGGGATTTCTGAAGAGCTCGGCGGAGTGCATAGGGGTATAGCCGCAGGAAGGCAGACCAGGGAAGGAACCGCGGATTACACAGATTAGGCGGATTACATGCCTGATCAAAGTCTCTTCTTTTTTTTGGGTGGCCTTCATCCGTTTAATCCGTGTAATCCGCGGTTGATTGGGGAGTATGGAGGTTTCTGTGCAGTGGCCTGCATCGGTCCAATCCGTGTAATCCGCGGTTTGCCATGACATTTTCGCAGCAGTCCAAACGCGCTCATCCCCCAACCACCAAGTAGACCAAGGAGATCGAACCCATGGGATTTGACATCGCTCATATACGGCAGGATAGGCCGGGTCAAGGGAAGGTGATCGTTTACTGGTTGGGCGGGGCGGGGTTTGCTTTCAAGTTTTCGGGGGGCGAGATCCTCTGCATCGATCCCTATCTGAGCGATGCGGTGGAACGGCTTTTCGGATTCAGACGCCTCAGCCTGGCGCCGATCGGGGCGGGTGGTCTTTCATGTGACCGCCTGCTTTTCACGCACGATCATGCGGATCATCTGGATATGGACAGCTTTGACGCACTGATGCAGACAAATCCCGATTGTCAGGTGCTGGCACCGGCCTCGTGCGCGGATTTTCTCGAGCACAAGGGCGCGGCCTACCAGACTGTTGCGCCGGGTACCCGCTCGCAGTTCGCGAATGTCCGCATACAAACCGTGGCTGCGGATCACGGGGATCTTTGTCCGGATGCCGTGGGGTTTCTGCTGAACTTCTCCGGTCGTCACCTGTATTTCACCGGGGATACGGCATGGGACGAATCGCTGATGGCAGGGGCCATCCAGGTCCAACCGGAGATCGTGATGCCATGCATTAACGGCGCCTACGGCAACATGGACGAGACGGAAGCAGCGATGCTGGTGGGCAGATGCGGAGCGAAGATCGCCATCCCGTCGCACTTTTGGCTCTTTGTCGAGCACGGAGGATCTCCGGCCACCTTCAGGGAACAGGTGGAACTGCATGCGGACGGAGCCGAGGCGCTGCTGTTGACCCCGGGGCGTGGGGTTGAGGTATAGCTTGGATAGGCGGGGGACCTCTCGGAGAAAGTGGGAAAGGGAGAAGTCTCCTCTTGAGCGGCTATGCCCTCCGGGGGGTTCGGATTTCCGAATGCATCCCTCTTGACCCGATTTTCAGAAAATGCAGAATCAGCTTTGGAAAATACGACACGCAACTCATTTGAGGGAGAAAAGATGACATCATCACCCCATGAAGAAAAGGACCAGTTGAAATCGCTGTTGGCGCGCCACCGGGCTTTCTGGATGCACGAGGATGGCGGCCAACCCTTAGTGCGCATGCGTTCCAATCCGCCGAGACGCTCGTTCGAGAACATGGATGTCACGCCCGAAATGTTAGATGTGGAGGCTTTGACCCCTGAGGTGGGCACACGGGACAGGCAGGGACGATTGATGCAGGGGGACCTGTTTCGCACCATGGATGCTTTTTCCCGGATCCCGTGGATGGAGGCGCTCGTGGGGTGTCCGATCCATGCCGGGGCTGGCGAGGCGATGTGGCCCAAGCCCGCGCTGGGGGAAAATTTCGAGGGCATGGAGCGCATTGTGCCGAAGGATGACAATCCCTGGTTGATCAAGCTGCTGGACCTGACGCGCGCTCTGGTAGCGGCCAACGATGGCTCCTACATGGTGAGCCATACGCTGCAGCGCGGGCCTGTGGATATTCTTTCGGCTCTGTTGGGGGATGTGCGGATGGGGGTCGCCTTCTATGATGATCCGCAGCGTATCCAGGAGGTATTGGCGCTTGCGGCGGAGGCGTTCATCAAGGTGACCCGAGCCCAATACGACATCATTCCACCGTTTGAGGGAGGCCGGGCGTGTTGGACCTATGGCCTTTGGGCTCCGGGAACGGTGATCCGTTTTCAGTCGGACTCGTCCAGCCAGCTCTCCCCGCAGATGTATGAGCAACACATTCTGCCGCACGAGCGCGCGATCATGCAAGCCCTGGACTATTCCATCATAGACCTGCATTCGGGGGGCACGCTGCATCTGCACAAGGTGCTCCTCGATGTGGAAGAACTGGATGCCATTTCGGTGACCATGGATCCCTACGAGAACGCGCCGACGATAACGGATCTGCTTCCCACGTTTGCCGCCATCCTGGAGAGAAAGAGCCTCTCGGTCTTCGGCGGGATCACTCGGGAACAGGTCGACCTTTTGCGGCGGGAGTTTCCCACCTGCCGCCTGTGCATCAATGCGTAGGACAGACCGTGACCGGACGACCTGAAACCTTTGTTTAGACCTTTAGGGTCTCGAAGACCCTAAAGGTCTGGAGTATGAAACAGATCTGAAAGGAAGACGGGAATCTGTCGGGTCCAGAATAGAATACCCTAACGGTCTGGAGTATGGAACACACCCATCGGGTCCTGTATCTGTATGTTTGGCAGTCAGACCCCCCCAAAAAAAACATCTCAGCGGAGAGCCCATCATGAGTTACGAGCGAGCCCTAAAAACCATCCATCTGCAGCCCACCGACCGGGTGGCTCAAAATGAGTCGCTCGATCATCCTGCGTTCATGCAGGCATTGGCCGGGTACGATCCGTGGAGCAATCCGCTGCAGGCCTATGTGGATGCCTACAAAGCGCTGGACGTGGACTGGATCTACGGACTTCCCAAGAGTTCGGTGCGGTTTGCCCCCGGTCAGTCCAGTCAGGCGGGTTCCGACGGGATCCGCTATACCGAATGGGGATTGTCCGGCAGCGTCTGGCACGAGGAATTTCCCTTCCCCGATGTGGAGAGCGTCCTGGCCTATGACCCGGTAGCCGCCATTTCCGCAAAATCCAATCAGCAGTCGGTGGCAAGCAGGCGCGCGGACCAGGCCCTGATGGGGGATTCGGCCATCGTCACCGGCCTGTATTATACCACGCTCTTTCAGTTTCCCATCCTGACCTTCGGATGGGAGCTGTTCTTGACCGCGGCAGCCGCGGAGCCGGAACGCTTTCAGCGAGTGCTGGAGGGCTTTGCAGAAGTGACGCGACGGAATCTTTCCGAATGGGCCAAGGAGGATCTGGATCTGATCGTGATCCACGATGATGTGGCCATGGAACGCGGGCCGGTGTTCCACCCGGACTGGTATCGGAAAAGACTGTTTCCTCTGTACGAAATCTTGCTGGAACCCTTGAAGGACAGAACGAAGACGAAAGTGGGATTCATATCGGATGGCGATTATACGCCGCTGCTGGACGATCTGGTTTCCCTGGGGTTCGACGGGTTTCTCATCAACGCGAACATGGACCTGGGGAGCATCGCGCGCCGCATCGGCCGGGATCATTTCCTGATCGGCAATGTGGATACGGCCATACTCACCTTCGGAACGCCCGACGATGTGGTCCGGGAAGTGAAGCGGTGTCTGGAAGACGGGCGTGCGTGCGCCGGACATTTCATGAAAGCGGTGGGCGATCTGCCCCACAATGTCCCGTTGGCCAACATCCGCACCTACTTCGATGCGGTCGCCCAATTTGGCCGGCGAAGCGGATGAATCGGGGAACCGGTCGCAAGGATTGCGCATCAGGTTACTCCCTGATCTCACCACGAAGTCATGAAGACACAGCGGAATACCGGTGGCCGTGTCCTTGTTTCAGTGATTCTTCTGTTGCTTGGGCTCTTTCACGGGTTCAGGAGTCAGGAGTTGGCCGTCTGCATGGGGCATCGCGAACGCACTGGACGGGCTTTTCTTTCCGGTCTCCCGTCTCTTGCCTCTTCTTCTCCTGACCTCTGACTCCCAAGGGTAGGAATAAACCGGCGAGCCTCCTGCAAAAGTCATAAAGGTGCAGTCATTTCGCAGGGGGTAGTAGGTCAGACATTCTTGTCTGACCTGGATGACCATAAAGCTGAACAGACAGGAATGTCTGTTCCACCAATCACCTGCAAAACAGTTATCAGATAAGGTTGCATCGGTTCATGAGATTAATAGAACCATTCTACCAAAGTGAACAAAACGGCAGCAGATCGTTTTTCGGACTTTTGCAGGTGACTCCAGCGGTTACCCAAAAACAGACAAACCAAAAAACAAACAAGAAAACAAGGAGCAACAATTATGGGAGCTAAACCGGCGTATAAGGTGGCCATTGTCGGTTGTGGACGGATAGCGGGGTCGATTGATGACGAAATGCCGGCGGGGCATCCTTCTCTGCCCTATTGCCATGCGGGCGGGTATGCGGCTGTGGAAGCGACAACCGTGATCGCAGCGGCCGATATCGATGGCGCACGGCGCAAGATCCTGTGCAAGCGCTGGGAGGTGCCGCGCGCATACGACGACTATCGCGAGATGATCGAGCAGGAACGGCCCGATATCGTCAGCATTTGCACCGGGCAGAAACTGCACGCCCCGATCGCGATCTTCGCTGCGGAGCATGGCGTCAAGGGCATCTACTGTGAAAAGGCGATGTGCAGTTCGATGGCGGAGGCCGATGCCATGATCGCCGCTGTCGAGCAGAACGGGGTTGCGTTTAACACCGGCGTGTTGCGCCGGTTTACCGGCCACTTTATGATGGCCAGGCGGATGATCGCCGAAGGGGAATTGGGAGATATCAAGTGGGTGCAGTTTACCGGCAATGATCTTTTGATGCACGGGTACTCCCACGCATACGACGCGATCTGTTACCTGATCGCCGACCCACCCGCAAAGTGGATTGCAGGCCAGCTGGCTCCGTACAGCGGCATATCCACGCCTCCCCTTGTCTTCTCCTACGATTCGACCACGAATCAGTTCGATCGCGATCCGGCGGGATTCTGGGCAACCATCGCCTTTGAGGGCGGGGTCATGGGACAAGCCGCCAACACAAACGGCATGCCGATGTACGAGTGGCAGATCGTGGGAACCGAAGGGATTCTGCATTTCAGAGACTATGGCGAGGGGGTCATTTGGCGAAAGGGATCCGGATACGAGAAAACCGAGGCTCCTTTCCCCGAATACTCGCGGAGGAGTGCGACCGTAGGGCTCATCGAGAATCTTGTTGTGGGCATGGAGACCGGCCAGCCGACCACGGCCAATGTGCGGGTTTCAGCCGCAGTGACCGAGCTCTGCCTGGCCAATGCCCAATCGCATATCGACGGCGCCGTGCCGGTCAGTCTGCCACTCGAGAATCGGTCGCTTTATATCCCTTCGCACTGAGAAGCCGCATGACGGCGGGAGCGTTCGCGGATGCTATCGGTGAATTCTGGACAACGGGGAAGCGCACGGGAAAGCTCTGAGAGGGCGCTTCTTCTGGGTGATTTTCGGTGTTTGGCATACGGATTCTGGAAAATCCTTTTCAGGGAGAAAACAGATGGAGCAACTCCGGGTGGGACTGGTTGGGTGCGGTCGGATCGGCAGCGAATTTGAAGATCTCTCCAGTGAACACCCCGCGTCCATCGCTGGGGCGTTTGACGCGCTTCCCCAGACGAAACTGGTCGCCGCGTGCAACAGAGGGAAAGGGCGTCTGGATGCCTTTGGTCAGCGCTGGGGAGTTCGGGCACTTTACCAGGATTTTCGGGAGATGATTTCCAGGGAATCGCTGGACATCGTGGCGATCGGCACCCATCCGCCGCTCCATGCGGATATCGTGGAGGCGGCCTGTGCAGCAGGCGTAAAGGGCATTTTTTGTGAGAAGCCCATGGCCCTGGATCTGGTGGATTGCGATCGGATCATCGCCGATACCGACCGTAGCGGGGTCAAGGTTGTTGTCAACTGCAGCCGGCGTTTCAGCGGGCAGTATGAGGCGGTCCGTCAGCTTATCGGGCGGCAGGAACTGGGGGAGCTCATCCATATGGTGGGGCGCTGTCAGGGCGTCAAGCCCATTCCTGAGTGGGAATCGGAGACCGAGGGGCCCCTGCTCCACGATGCGGTGCATCTCTTGGATATCATGCGCTTTTTCGGTGGGGATGTGGCCTCCCTGATCGGCATCGCGAAAAATCGTACCCGGCGCTTTCGGGTCGAGGACACCAGCCACGCCATTCTCGAGTTTGAAAATGGGGTGGAGGGCATCACGATCGTGGATGAGATGTCGGAGTATAGCGAATTCTCGGTGGAGCTCAACTTCACCCGCGGGCGGATTCGGTTGGAGAGCGATGCGCCCGGGATGTGGCGGAGCACGCCTAACATCGAAAATGAGCACGACTGGTGGCAGCACCTGGAAGCGTGCCCGCTCCCGGAGCCGGCCTGGGAGGGGACGAACATCCTGGGTGCCGCGCGAAATCTGGTGGAATCCATCCAGAAGGGATCTGCCATCCGCTGCGATGCGCGAGATGGCAGGGCGTCGGTGGAACTGATCATGGCCATCTACCAGTCGCAACGCAGGGACGGCGGCCGCATCCGTCTCCCGCTTCAAACGGGTCCCTCGTCCCTCCATGCGCTCCGGGAAGAGGGTTTGCTCTGAAAAGCCAGCGGGATAAGGCTATGGGGGGAATGTCGCCCCCCGGAGAAGAGGCCAATTACGAAAGGCCCTCTATCGGAATGATCCGGACAAGAAGAAACTTCACAGCGGGAAGGAGCACAACATGGGCGCGAGAGCCCTCAATCACGACGAATGGGCGGATGCACACCTGGTCACCGAGCCGTCGCCGACGATCAGCTACCGCACGGCGTTGACGGTGTATGAGGAATCGCTGGTGCGCGGGCAGTTTGTGGGACGGGGGTGGAACGGGTCCGGGTATATCAGTCCGTGGGAGAGTGGCCTTCTCAATCCCGCGACCCATCCCACCCCACAGGCTTTCTGGCTCGAGATGGATGGTCAGCTGCTGGCCTCGCACTGGAAGTGGTGCGGCTTCGAAAAGACCCAGGAGGGTCGCGGGCTTCACACGGTGGTGACCCTCGAGCACACGGTCAGGCCGGTGACCGTCCGGGTGCATACCCTGCTCGATGGCACGCCGATTTTGACCCGATGGCTGGATATCACCAACACCGGTGCGCATCCTGCGGCAATGGGCGCGGCATTCCCTTGGAGCGGCGTGTTGCAGACCACCAGTCGCTGGCGTGCCCATCTGCCGGACAAAGGAGCTGCGCTCTATTCCGTGGGCTATATGGCCGATGCGCACTGGGGGGACGAGGGGAATTTTGGGTGGCATCCGCTTCCCTCCGCCGGGTACCGGATAGACGGCCGGTACAGGCGGGATCGCTACCGTCACCCCATGTGCATCTTGCGCAACAACGCAACCGGGGAGCACTTCATCGCGCAACTCGCCTGGTCGGGGGGGTATAGCTTTGAATTTGACCTGGATGCTGACATAGGCAGCAGTGACGGAACGGCGCGCCTCTCCTTCCGCGTCGGACCCGAGGCGCCGGGCCCCATGCGCGTGATCGCACCGGGGGAGACCGTTTCTGCGCCGGAAGTGCACATGGGCATGTTGTTTGGGGATCTGGATGCGTCCATTCAGGCGATGCACGATCACCTGCGCCGCAGCGTCTTTATGCCTCAGCCCCGCGGTCGGGGAGGGTGGATCGAATCGGGCATTGGCCCTGAGGTGGAGATCACGGTCGCTTATGTAAATCATCAGATAGATTGCGCGGCCGCGGTCGGCGCAGAGGTTTTCTTTGTCGATGCCAGTTGGTATGCGCCGCCCGATGGTCCTTGGTGGTCCACAGTCGGCGACTGGCAGGTGGATCGAAAGCGGTTCCCGGAGGGACTCAAACCGTTTCGGGATCGCGTGCACGAAAACGGCATGCTGTTTGGCCTCTGGATGGATGCCGAGCGCATCGGTTCGGATAGCCGCATCGCCCAGGAGCATCCGGACTGGCTGGCCGCGGCCTACGATGGAGACACGCGGTTGGGGGATCTGCTGGACCTGACGCAACCTGCGGCGGCGCAGTGGATGGAAGATCAGATCGGCCGGGTGATCGGTGAGAACGAGTTGGGTTTTTTTCGATTGGACTACAACGTCCCCAATCTGGGCTCCGGCGCCCAGATCGTCCGCGATGGGTTTGTGGAGAACAGCTACTGGCGGTACTACGAAGCGCTCTATGCAATCTATGAACGGCTGCGGGCGCGGTTCCCGGACGTGATCTTCGAGAACTGCGCGGGCGGTGGCGGACGAACGGATGTGGGCATGGTCCGGCGTTTCAGCCACACATGGGTGACCGACTGGCAGGTTGCTCCGCGGTCTTTCACGATCACAAACGGCATGACCATGGCCCTGCCG
>JAZDJA010000096.1:0-8275 GCA_043804415.1 Candidatus Latescibacterota bacterium
GGAACGGCATTAAACGGCATTCGTCGCTTTTGCTCCTTGGGTTGATAAAACCGGCTTTTCGAGCCTTAATGTATAATGGAAAGGGAGGTGTGTGTCAAGAAGAGAGCTTGCAATGGATCGATCTTTTTGCTAAAGGCTCCCGGATGACAGACGTCCAAAGCTTACGTTCGAATTTCAGGCATTTACTGAAATGTATGGAGCGCCTGTTCGCTCAATGAAGAAACAAATAAAAAGGTTGAAGTGATAGTTTGGGGTAAGTGATTTATGTTCGAAAACATGAGCCATTTTGAAAAATCGGATACCGGTCTTCTCAGGCACAACAACGAGGATAGTTACCTGGTTGTTGACCAAGACTGCACTGATTATGATCTGGAAAAGTTTGGACTGTTTTTTGTCATTGCCGATGGCCTGGGTGGACATGCGGCCGGGGAAATAGCGAGCAGGATGGCCTGCGAGGCAGCCGTTTCGGTATACTACAATGGTGATGCGATAATTATAGAGGGCAGGGATCAAAGTGAATCGAACGTATCAAGACTGGAGAAAACGCTTTGGTCGGTGCATCATAAAATTGTCGATTTTGCAAGGGAACATGATGAATTGCGGGGGATGGGCACGACGTTATCCGCTTTGGCGCTCACAAATGACCAAGCGCTCATCGCACATGTGGGGGATAGTCGAATCTATCGGTTCAGGAACCACTCATGCGAAAGAATGACCATCGATCATACGGAAAATCAGCTCTTACTCGACACGGGTAAAATCCGGTTGGGGCAGGAAAGCAATCATTGCTACCGTCATATCATCACTCAAGCTTTAGGGGGCGGCGGTGATTTGGCCTCCGTGTATACCAGGGTGGAGAGCGTCCAGAGGGGCGATGTGTTTCTTCTGTGCACCGACGGCCTCCACGATCTTGTCACGGATCATGAGATCGAGAATATCCTCATGGAACATCCCTTACCGAAGGCGGCATCCGATGCGCTGGTGCAAGCAGCGATCAGGAAAGGCGGGCACGACAATGTCACCGTTATGGTCATTCAGACTTGACGGCTTCGTAAAAAGTCCGGATGCCGCGTTGCGCTTCATCTTTCGTCATTGCGGCGTACGCCAAAGTGCGCCTCATTCCTCAGGGCTCGCGCGCCTTGCCTGCGGCCTTTTTACGAAGCCGTCCCATTTTCACGACTTTTTAGACTTTTTACGAGGTCGTCAGACTTAGCGGTGACCGGGAGCGCAACCCCTTAACCCCCGCCTTATAGGCGGGGGTTAAGGGGCGCAATAAAAGCAGACCTCTACCGTGCCGGGAAGCCCCACCCTGTGGGCGGGGAGCTTCACATCACTGGGTGGGGTCACCCGTACTTCTCCTCGCGGTAGAGGGCCATCCGGATATGGGGGTCCAGATCGCGCTTCCTGAGAAGGAAGGCAGCGATGACGTCATTCCCTGTATCCTCGAACCGCAGGGGGATGAAAAAATCTTCCGGTGAAACTGGGCCAGGTTGATACAGAAGATCTACGAGGTCGATCCGTTGGTCTCATTACATGGACCTTCCGGACCCGCACGCCTTCGATGTCTCTCCCGTACGCATCTGCAGGGCAAAAAAGACATAACGATGGTTGTTTTCCGTTGCGTGCCTCGGCCCGGAGCTTTTCTGCAAAGCCGCCCCGGATTCGCTGTTCGGCCGACTTGTTTGCGAGAGCATCATCTTTAGATTTGGTCAACGATGGATGGAAAAATACGATCTGTGTGAGCTTCATCTGGTCCGGCGTCTTGTCGATCAACGCCTTACGCAACTCCGATTCCTGATCGGAAGAAAGCGTCCGCTGTTCCCCGGTACGGCGACCGTGTCTTCCTATCTTGAAATTTCTCCTGATACGCTAAAAAGAGGTGCCTTTTATATGGTTATCAATCTCGTGAAACCGATAAACAGACTATTTCGCATCTTTTCGATCAGCGGATTCCAACAGGGGCGATTTCCTCCATGACGGAATCAAAAGGAGGGTAAGACCGGCCAAAGCGACAAGCTTCACCCATAAGGCGGGATAAATCAGAAAGGGGAGAGGCAGAAATATGAGGAACCGCCCCAGATAACTGATCTGTTTCTTGAAGTACCCGACCGAAAATACCGCAACCTGAAAGGATACGACCAAGGCAACCGTTACTGCGATAGCGATGTCTCGAGCGCCCCCGATAAACAGCAGACCCGTATTGTACACAAAAATGAAAGGAAGGATGAATTTGAACAATCCGAAAAGCGTGGCATACAATGCAGTCTTCATGGGGGGCGCCTGTGCAATGCCTGCACCGGCATAAGCGGCAAGGGCTACCGGCGGTGTGATCCCGGATATGACCGCAAAATAAAAAACAAACAAGTGGGCGGCAATCAGGGGAAGCCCCAGTGTGACCAAGGCGGGCGCTCCAAGCACAGCCACGACGATATAGGCGGCGGCCGTTGGAATCCCCATGCCCAGGATCATGGACGCAACCATTGTCAAAATGAGGGCAAGAAGGAGATTGCCGGCGGAAAGCGAAACGATCAAACTGCTGAAACTCAACCCGACCCCTGTGAGGGTGATGATCCCCACGACGATGCCCGCCGATGCAGTGGCCGCGGCCACCATCATTGTACCGCGGGCTCCCGCCGACATGGCGTCCAGGATCTCCCGAAAGCCCATTCGGGACCGCTTGTCGAACCAACTGACCACGACAGCGGAAAGAATAGCCAGAAAACAGGCGAGATTCGGTGTTCGTCCCATGACAAGGACCACGATGATCAGCACAATGGGAATGAAATAAAATCCATTTTGCTTCAATATGGTCAGGGCAGATGGTTGTCCTTCCGGATCGTAGGGCTTCATGTCGTGCTTGACGGCCTCGTAATGAACGACCTGATAGATCGAAAAGAAAAACAGGACCGCCGGCAGAAAAGCCGCTTCACAGATCTTCAAATAGGGAGTCCCGGTCATCTCCGCCATGATGAAGGCGCCGGCCCCCATCACCGGCGGCATGATCTGGCCGCCGGAAGAGGCAAGGGCTTCGATGGCGCCGGCAATGTACCGTCGATAGCCGGTGCGTATCATGAGCGGAATGGTAATGGTTCCGGTCGTGACCACGTTGGCCACTGCACTTCCGGAAATCATTCCCATAAAACCGCTCGATACGATGGCGGCTTTGGCAGGCCCTCCCATGGTGCGACCCGTTAATGAAAAGGCAAGATCAATAAAAAACTTGCTGGCTCCGCTCTTTTCGAGAAACGCACCAAAGATGATGAACAGTACGATAAAGGTGGCGGAGACCCCGAGCGGAAGACCGAAGATTCCCTCGGTGGTCAGGTAAAGGTGGGAGATGATTCTGGTGGTTTCAAATCCCCGATGGCCGAAAACGCCCGGCAGAAAATCACCGATATATGCATAAAGGATGCTCAGCGCCGCCACGATAACCAGCGGCCAACCCACGGCCCGGCGGGTGGCTTCGAGAATCAGAAGGATGGTGATCCCCCCCAGGATCATGTCGGGCTCTGTGGATTCTCCGAGCCGCATGATGATGTCGGAGTAGTTGACCAGGATATAGACTCCCGATATCAGTGAAAGTGCGATAAACAGAAGATCGACCAGCCACCATAGCCCCCGTCCCTTTCTCGTCGGAAAGATCATGAAAATCAGAGTCGCCATGAACATCCAGTGGATATTTCTCTGAAACATGGCAAAAAAACTTCCCGTGAAGGCCGCATAGAGGTGAAAGGCGCTTGCCAGAACAGCCACTGCAAAAATAAGTTTCTTTTTCAGCGGGAAGCTGCCATCTTCCTCTTGGGATTCGGATGTCATAATCTCCTCTCATGATGTTGTTTTTGGTTAGGGGGCTCTTATGATTTTGATCCAGACGAGGTCTCCTGAAGGTGCAAGCGATGTCAAGGGGACAATCCCGTCCTTGAACTCCAGCCGGAAATCGCAGATCCACCCCACGCGAATGGGGATTTCTTTGAGGTTTTTTTCGATATTCAGGATATGGACCATGTCATCCCCGGTCTTGGTAAACCCCGTTTTCGGATTGAATTCCAGACCGGCCCCGAACCATCCGTAGGCTTCTTCCAGCAGCGTAACGGAAGCATTCTCTTCGACCCGAAAAACCTCGTAAATCGGACATTTATCCGACGAATGGGTATACGCAACGCGAAAGGTTTCACCCGGATGAGTGCGTCTTCGGTACAGAACTTCTGTGCCCTTCGTGCCTTGGTCCGAATCCCGGACGATAGCCAGTTCGAAGGTCGGCCCGTTTACCCCATCGGCTCTGCTCGTGCTCCGGAGGAGAAAAAAAACGGCCAGACACGAAGCAAGCAGAACCGGGAGATATTTTACATTTCGAAAGGCCGGCAATGTCTACTTCAACGCCCCCACTTCCTTGAAGTAGCGGATTGCCCCCGGGTGCATCGGGCAGGGAACCTGGACAGCGTCCCTCAGGTTCATATCCGCTGCCTTTGTGTGGACGGAAACCAGAAAGTCCTTGTGGTCGAAGATGGCCTTGACCATTCGATAGACGAGATCATCGGGAAGGGTCTTGTTCACAATCCAGATGTTCATAATGACGACGCTCTGGATCGGTTGATCGACCCCCTTGTAAGTGCCGGCAGGAATGGGGCTGCCTGTGTAAAATTTATATTCCTCAAATATTTTTTTGATCATCGAGTCCGCAGTGGGAATCAATTTGATGGAGCGGGTATTGGCCAGGTCCAGAACTGCCGAATTGGGATAACCGGCGAGGATAAACACCGCATCGATATTTCCGTCTCTGATACTGTCCACCGATTCGACAAAGGTCTGGTAGACCGGTTTGATGTCCTTCTCAGTGAATCCGTGCGCTTTTAAGATGACCCAAGTCAAGACGAAGGTGTTTCCACCCGGCGGACCGACGGCAACGCGTTTCCCCTTGAGGTCGGCAATGGAATTGATGGGTGAATCTTTCAGACAGACGATCTGCATGTTGCTTGGGTACATGGAGAACATGGAAAGGATATCGAGCGGTTTTTTGAACTCCCTCTGTCCATGATAAGCATAATAGGCTGTATCCGCGTTGGCCAACGCGATTTGCTGCTGGTTTGCCCCCACCAGACGGGCGTTTTCAGTGGACGCGCCAGTGACTTCAGCCCTGGCCGTTACGCCTTTCAGGTATTTGTTAAAAACTTCCGCCACGCCGCCGCCCATAGGAAAATAGACGCCGCCTGTGCCTCCGGTGCCGATGGAAATCCTGGTTTGAGCTTGCGCGTTGGAAAGTCCCAGGATGAACATGACGGTTACGACCAGCGGGATGAAGATTTTTCCGGTTTTCATGGCATTCCTCCTTGGTGTTGGGGTTATTCGGAAAACATCAATTCAAAGTTTCGCGCCGCACCTCGACAAGATACTCTGGCCTACGAACCTGTGCACTTCGCTCGCCTGCCACAGCATAATACCTTCCAAGTCAATGATATGTTTACAAAATAACTATACGATTTCTAACTGTTACCACCGTTTCCCCCTTATCCTGAGACGGTCCCCGTTGTCAAGGTTTTTTACCCCGGGGCATGTGCGTGAATGGGTCGCCACTACCTCAACATTGATTGATAGAGACTATGTTTGATTTGTTTTTCGAGGAGGATTTTGGGGGGATTTTAAAAGACCATTGAATGGTCCTCCGGCATAACAAATTGGATGGTGTGCATTGTCGGGATATATGGTAAATGGTGACTGAAGACGATTGATAAGAACCGGATTAAACCGGATGAAAGAGGATCATAACATGTACGGTTTCAATGGAAAAATACTTCGTGTAAATCTTACCACCCGGAGTCATTCAATCGACCAACCCCCGATAGATTATTATAAGCGATATGGGGGCGGGCGGGGAATAATCATCCATACTATGTTGACCGAAATTCCCCCCGGCAGTAACCCGTTGGGACCGGAAAACAAGATCATTTTTGCCCTTGGCACCCTGACGGGAAACGCCCTGCCGGGAAGCGGACGCAACAGCATCGGAGCGAAATCGCCACTTACGGGTGCATTTGGAGAAGCGGAGGCCGGGGGATTCTGGGGCGCGGAGCTCAAGCGTTCCGGATACGATGCGGTCATCGTCGAGGGGACGTCCGCCGTTCCGGTTTATATCTGGATCGACAACGGTGTATGCGAGATACGCGACGCCGGTCGTGTGTGGGGCAGGGAAGTGGCCGATGCGGATGCCGCGATAAAAGAGGAACTGGGCAGCGATAAAATCAAAACCGCGTTGATCGGTCCGGGCGGCGAGCACCTTGTCCGTTATGCCTGCATCGCAAACGACGTCAACCATTTTGCCGGGCGGACGGGGCTCGGCGCCGTTATGGGCTCCAAGAAATTAAAGGGGATCGCGGTCCGAGGCGATACTCCGCCCGAAGTGGCCGATAAAGCGAAAATTGTGGAACTGGCCCGGTGGATGGTAAAGAACTTCAGGGAAAAGGCGGGCGGCCATCACCGGATCGGTACGGGCTCCACCATGGCGCATTACGAAAGCAGCGGCAATTTGCCGATACGGAACTTCCGAGGCGGAAGATTTCCTGAAGTCGCGCGGATAAGTCCCCAGTATATGTTCGAGAAGGGGTATGTCAAAAAGAGAGAGACCTGCTTTGCCTGTCCCATCCGGTGCAAACGGGCGGTGAAACTCGAAGGCTCGTTGCCGGTGGACATCCGTTACGGCGGTCCGGAGTACGAGACACTGGCCGCTCTGGGTTCCAATTGCGGCGTTGACAACGTAGAGGCCCTAATGAAGGCCAATGAGATCTGCGCACGGTACGGCATCGACACGATTTCAACAGGCGTCTGTATCTCTTTTGCCATGGAATGTTATGAACAGGGGATTATCACCACGGCGGACACCGGTGGGCTGGAGTTGACCTTCGGCAACGCCCCGGCGATGGTCGAGATGGTCGAACGGATTGCCCAACGAACGGGGTTTGGGGACATCCTTGCGGAGGGGGTCAAACGGGCTGCCGAAAAGATCGGCCGGGGATCGGCCGAATACGCTATACATGTCAAGGGGCTCGAGCTTCCCATGCACGACCCGCGCTACAAACAGGGGATGGGTTTGCATTACAGCGTCCACGCGACGGGAGCGGATCACTGCTCGGGCATCCAGGACGATCTGGTGATCAAGGCCATGGTCAAAGGGGAGGGCATTAACGCCGATGGAACGTTGACGAGCACGGAGATGAGCCCGAGGAAAGCCCAACTGCTTTACGATGCTGGCCTTTGGCGTCACATGGCAAATTACCTGGGTATGTGCATCTTCGTACCCTGGAGCCATCAGCAGATGAGCGATGCCGTTGAAGCTGTTACCGGATGGCCGATGAGTTACTGGGATCTTACGAAGGTCGTGGAACGGGGTATGACCCTTGCACGAATATTCAATCTTCGGGAGGGATTTTCCCGGAGTGACGATACGCTTCCCCGCCGATTCTCTACTTCGCCGTCAGAGGGCCCGCTGAGCGATGTAACGGTTGACCCCGCTAAACTGGAGACGGCACAGCAGGAGTACTTCCGGATGCTGGGCTGGAACGATGCGGGAATCCCCACATATGAGAAACTCGTGGAACTCGGTATCGAATGGGCCCATGAGTATATAAAAAACGCTTCATAGGCGTGGTCACCCAATCGCCCGGCGCACCTTCTCTGCGCAAGTTCCTTGTCCGTGACGGACGGAGCAATCTCTTGCCGCCTTCCTCCCATTGCTGTTTGAATGCATAGCGCCCCGATAACTTCAGGGTCATTTTTCGGGCAGTGGTAACCACGGTTGCATGGACATGGATAAACCAGGATCGAATCGTTTCAGGTTCTTCATGAAAACTTTTTTCGGAAGTCAGCCACATCATCCAGATCATCAGGTTGTATGCCAGGATGTCACCGTTATGGTCATGCAGACGTAGCGGTGACCGGGAGTGCTACCCGCAAGCCCCGCCTTGTAGGCGAGGGTTAAGGGGCGCAATAAAAAAAGAACTCTTCCTTGCCGGGAAGCCCCGTCCTGTGGGCGGGGAGCTTCAAATCACCGGGTGGGGTCACCCGTACTTCTCTTCGCGGTAGTGGGCCATCCGGACTTGGGGGTCGAGATCGCGCTTCCTGAGGCGGATGCACTCCGGGGTCACTTCGACGAACTCGTCCTCGGCGATGAACTCGATGCACTGATCGAGCGACATGGGCCGCGCCGGGCGGAGGATCACCGTCTGGTCCGATGTGGAGCTCCGCATGTTCGTGAGCTTCTTCTCCTTGACGATGTTCACGTTCA
>JAZDJA010000097.1:0-41769 GCA_043804415.1 Candidatus Latescibacterota bacterium
AGGAAAACAGGGAGTACCTGTTGAGGAGTTGGAATGAATTCTTTAGTGATTGAGACGCGCGCTGCCGCGCTGCAATGCGTGACCGTGACCGAAGATTCACTGATGGTTGACCTGGTTGACGGGCGGACGATCTCCGTTCCGTTGGCTTGGTATCCCAGGCTGCTACACGGCCAGCCTGAGGAGCGCAATAACTGGCGCTTGATCGGTCAGGGGGAAGGCGTTCATTGGCCCGATCTCGATGAAGACATTAGCGCAGAAAACATCCTGTTCGGGCAGCCGTCCGGCGAGAGTCAGCGCTCGCTGAGCCGTTGGCTGCAGGCGCGTTCTGGACCACGGCAAGCATCTTCGCAGCTCCAGCCTGCCTAACAGGGGCTTCCAGCTGGCCGCCGGAACTCGGCGGTCAACACGGTAGCGTCGCCAAAACGGCCGGTCGCGTTTACCTGACGGCGACTGAAGCCCATAGCGTTCGCCACGGGATCTGCTCCCGCACGTCACACCAGCGAGTGAGCATGCTGTATTGCAGCGTGATCTGTGACGGGAGAGCGTCATGCCGACCATTCTCATGATCCTCGGATGGCGAGTCTATTTCTATTCGAATGAAGGGGATGAGCCCATTCACGTGCACTGCTAAAAGCGGATGCCGAAGCCAAATACTGGATTGATGTGGGCGGTTTTGAAGCCATTGAGGAGCATGCATACAATTTGAGTCCGGCAGACAAACGGACCGTTCGAAAGATCATCTTTCAGCATTTTGACGATATCGTCGCGGAATGGAACAAGTTTCAGGAGACGAGAAATGGATAAAGCACACGATATCCGAAATATACAAGTTGATGGCGACATCTTGCTCCTCACCGTTGACGGAGCTGACCATCGGGTCAATCTGTGCCACCAATCCACACGTCTTGCATCGGAAAGCCAGCACCGGCGGGCCAATTTCGTTGTATCCGCTTCTGGATACGGGATCCATTGGCCCGACCTTGACGAAGATCTCTCCGTCGACGGAATGATCGGCATCAAACACCCATCCCCTCTGTTTGAGGCGCACGCCTGACAGGACCGGCGAACAAGATGCCTGGAGCATATTTGACAATCCGCGCCAGAATGCTCACGCACGACGTTTGGGCAATCGAACCTCATAATAGAGATTGCTATGAATCTTGACGCCGGGAAAGTAGTGGAAATTTCGGATATCCGGGCGGCGCAAGTTACCCGGAAAGATGTGGGCGCAACGCATATGGGAGATTATCATGCCTACAATTTCAATGTTCTACGGCATCCTTATTCTGATGTATTTCTACGATGACAAGAAACACAGTTGTCCTCATATCCACGCTGAATATGGAGAACATCACGTTTCAGTTGCTATTGACGATGGTTCCGTCTTGGCAGGAAGTCTGCCGCAAGCCAAAATGAAATTGGTGCAAGCTTGGATCGAAATTCATAGGGAAAACTTGCTGGCAGACTGGAAATTAGCCGTTGCTGGCGAACCTGTTTTTAGGATCGACCCCCTTAAATAAGAGGAGCGTTCGAAATGGATACTATTGTGAAAGCAATTCCCCTTGAAGACTACAAAATTGATGTGCTTACAAGCAGTGGTGTTTCGGGCGTATTTGATGTGAAACCATATTTAGGGGGTAGCGCTTTCAAATCGCTTGCTGATAAGTCGTATTTTCGCCTCGTTCGCCCTGCTCATCACGGTATCATGTGGCCAGGTGAACAAGATTTTAGCTCCGATACAATCATATGGGATCTGCAAAATGCCCAGCGAGACCTTCCGCCAGAGGCAGACAAGCCGCGCCGCTGAGTCCCACATTATCGCTGGAGGAAGAATATCATCATTGATGAAGTGGACGGCTGTGTGGCTCCACTTGTGCTCATTGTGGCGATAGTCCTTGTGACAAAATCGTTGCGCCATCGGCACAAGAAGCACTCGTAGAGCTGTGCAAAGCGCCATCAGGGATAGGAAGCGGCGGTTTCCTGAAATTCCACTCTGATGGTTGAGGATAGAGCTCTTTGACTATCTGAAGGGGTAATTGCGTTTACTGTACTGTTTCAGGAGAACAGGAAAGCGGTTGACCAGAAAGGTTTCTCGCGGATGGGGCAGCGGAACATCGAACGCGATCGCGTGTTTTCCGGGAAGAGGCATGGTTTTGGGGTCGCTTCGGGGCAGCATCTTTTTGGATTGCCTGAAAAGCAGCAGGACTTTGTGGCAGTCCATTTTTTTTGAGGGCGTGCATGAAACAGCGGGATTTGCATAGTCGGGCGCAACGGGTGGTGTGTGAGTTGGTACTGATCTTGTGCGGCGTTCTGTCGTCTGCTCAGCCAGGTGGCGCCCTTACGCCTACGGGTTTTCTTGGCGCAGACAGACCGGGATTGGGTGGAAACGACACGGGGGACATGGTGTGGTCGGATGGCAAGCTCTATGTGGCCTCCGGAGGCTTTCTCAGTAAATTGATCGGAGAGGGGCAGAACGCCTCCGACTGGGTGAGTTACGACCTGGAGCTGGGCGAGGAAGAGGAGGGTATCAGCGCCCTCTGGGTGCAGGGCGATACGATCTGGGTGGCGACCTCCTATGCCACCACCTATCAGGGCGAGGAGATTCCCGCGGGAAACGGATTGCGGCTTTCCGTGGATGGCGGGCTCACCTGGCGGCACTTCCAGACCCAGGAGCTCTTTTTAGATCGAGCGGCCTTTTCCTTCCCGGACAACTACACCACCTGCTATGACATCGCTTCTGTGGGGGACACCATGTGGTTTTCCTTCACAGCCGGGTTTGCAGTCAAGACAGAGGATCTGGGGGAGACGTGGGCGCCCATCCTGCCCGGCACGTCCGGATTTGTATTCACGGATCCCAACCACCACGCCAATTCCCTGGTGACATGCGGAGACACCCTTTGGGTGGGCACCTTCGGAGGCATCCATCGGAGTACGGACGGCGGCAATACGTGGATCCGCTATGACCGGGAAAGCACAGGGGGCCAGATTCCGGGGAATTTCATTCCAGCCCTGGCGGTTCAGAGGCTGCAGGAAGACACCTTGTTGTGGGCTGGAGCCAAACCCTTCGGCCAGGGGGAGCGCGAAGGGGTGACCAGGAGTCCGGATGGTGGTGCCACCTGGATTCTGACGACGCTCGATAGGTCTGCGTGGAATTTCGCATTCAGGGATACGGTCGCGTGGGCTACAACGGACGACGGTCTGTTTCGAACGGATGATTTCGGGGATTCGTGGGCGCATGTGCCGATCGAGGACCCCATCGCGCGCGAGCGGATGAACAAGGACGTGGTGGGCATCGCGTCCGTTGGGGATACGCTGTGGGTAGGATCGAACAAGGGGTTGGCCGGATCCACCGATCAGGGAGCAACCTGGACAATCCTCTCAGCGCCGGTCCAAACCCGCTCGTTGGACGAAGGACGCTATGTCGACGAGATGACTCGGGCGGACAGCACCTCCACCGTTCGAACGTATGCGTACCGAAATCCCTTCTCTCCTGCTCAGCACGAGGTCGTGCGCATCCAATACAGCCTGAGCCAGCCCGCGCAGGTCACGATCCGGATATTCGATTTTGCGAGCCGACCGGTAAGAACGTTGATCCAGGACGCTCCACGCACCGGCCCGGAGAATCACGGCGAAAACTGGGAGGGAGAAAATGACGACGGTTCGGCGGTGGCAAACGGCGTCTATTTCTATCGCATCGAGACCGATCGGGGAGACCAGGGCTTCGGGAAGATTGTGGTGTTGGAATGAGGAAACTATGACGCGAACGAGAGAATATGCCGCAGAGACGCGAAGTTTGAGGGGCAGTGGGCAGGGATTGGGGCCCTGCTCCCGCCTTCCGGGTTGCCTCTTACGTTTCACGTTTCTCGTTTTGCTGGTTGTTGTCTGTGCAACCACGATCTCCCACGCGAGCCCAGGGGGCGCTGCAGGTGCCTTTCTACAGTTGGGTGGCGGTGCGCTGGCTGGGGGGATGGGAGGCGCGGTGGCTGCGGCGACGGAGGATATTTACAGTCTGTACTGGAATCCGGCCGGCTTGGACCACCTCACGGGGACGGAACTCGTGGCTTCCTATCGATTTATGTCTTTGGATCGCAGGTGCTTTTTCTCCGGGATCGCGCAACCTCTGGAGCCCGACGGCGGGTATGCGCTGGGATGGTTGTTTGCGGGAACGGAGGTGGCACGGAGGGACATCAATGGTGCGATCACGGGAGAAATGTTGGATTCGGAAAATGCGTTCTACTTCGCCTTTGCCAGAGGAGTGCCCCTTCCGGTGCCGGCTTCGCTTGGATTGACTGCAAAATATCTGTATCAGACGCTGGCGGATCAGACTGCGAAGGGATTGGGATTCGATCTGGGGCTCCAACTCCTGCTTCCAGGAAATCTCAGAATGGGATGGGTGATCAAAAATATCGGAATGAGGCTGTCGTGGAAGACGAACCTTTGGGAGCGGGAAACGGCTTCGGAGGATGGCATTCCGCGGAGCCTGGTAGTGGGCCTGGCCCATCGCTCGCTGTCCGATCGGCTGCTTCTGGCCGCGGATGTCTCAAAATCCCGCGACACCAAGACCGACGTCCGTCTCGGTTCGGAGTGGGTGGTGCATCCGATGGTGTCCGTCCGTTGTGGGGCGAGCCATTTTTTGGAGTCGGAAATGCGCGCCCTCTCCGCCGGACTGGACGTTCGAACCTTTCGTGCTCCGGGTTTCTTTCGATTCGGATATGCTTATATGACCGATCCGATCGGAGCGGGAAGCAGCCACGTGGTTTCGCTGATGATGGGATTTTGAGGGCACAAAAGTGGGGGAAACGGACATGGGGAAGGATTCCAGGGAAAGACCGAAATGCCCTATTTGGGCCGGCGAGGGAGCAAGGGATCTGTTCCCGTCTTCTGGCCGCGTTTCTGGCGGGCGGGAACCAAGCGGATTGCGCGATCGACCTTATATGGAGCACATGATCAAAACACTTCTCACGGTTCTACTCCTGGGACTTGTGGGCGCTTCGTCTGGATTCTGCCTACAGATTCACGATCATGCCGGCGCCACAGGCATGAAGTTCCTGCAGGTCGGAATCGGGGGAAGGGCTGCGGCGATGGGAGGCGCCTATAGCGCAATATCCGGGGATGTGACCGCAGGCTATTGGAATCCGGCCGGGTTGATCGGGATCGAGGGGAAAGATGCGGCGTGGATGCATACCACCTGGATGCAGGGAATCCGGGGAGAATACGCGGGACTGGCCTTTGGGAACGGGCGTCGCAGCGTCGGGATCAGCGCGCGCCTTCAAAGCGCCGGAGATCTGGAACGCCGGGAAGGCCCGACGATTGAGCCGCTCGGGATGTTTGGCGTTTACGACGCGGCCCTGACGTGCTCCTACGCGCAGCATCTGAACCCGTGGATGGACTTCGGGGTGAACCTGCACGCCCTCTACGAGAAGATTCACATTGAGGCGGCGTCCGGTTGGGCTATGGATATCGGTATGCTCTTTCGCACGGTCGTGGAGGGGTTGCAGGGGGCCTTCGTGCTGCGCCACCTGGGTGCGACCCACCCCATGAACACCGCGTCCATCGACCTGCCCACGGAAATCCGAACGGGCATCTCGTATGGGCTCCGGGATCGGCTGCTTCTCTCCGCAGATGTCAGCTTCCCCAACGACGATTTTACGCACGTGCATCTTGGGCTGGAGTATCGGTTTGGGCCCCTTCTCGCGTTTCGGGCGGGCACGCAGACCGGAGCGGACGAACAGGATTACTCCGCCGGGTTGGGCTTTGCGCATGGGATTTGGCGGCTGGATTACGCATTTGTCCCCTATCGCTTCGATCTCGGGAATACCCATCGCGTATCCCTGGGAGTTCGGCTGTAGGGGGATGGGGTTCATCCCGGTGTGGAATCCTACGGCGTTTTCAGCACAAAAGGTGCCGATGCGGGCGCTTGGTCGAACAAACCCGAGAGAATCCAGTTTCTGGATGGGCGCGTACTGTGCATTCTTAGGCGAAATCCTCTTTTGGAGAAATCTTGTGCAGGTTTGCGTGCTGGCCAGCGGAAGTTCCGGAAATGCCCTCTACGTCTCCGAAAAAAACACGGCGATCCTGGTGGATGCGGGACTGAGCGGAAAGAACATCGAGCAGCGGCTGCGTGCCATCGGAGTGGATGGGGCATCGCTTTCGGGCATCGTGGTCACCCATGAGCACAGCGATCATGTCCAGGGGGTGGGCATACTCGCCCGGCGGTTCGGACTGCCCATTCATACCAACGCGGCCACGTTCGATTGCGTGCGCAGGCTCTTGAATGGGAAGGAGCGCGTCGAGGTGTTCGAGCAGGGCACGGCGTTTCCCATAGGAGAGCTGAATCTCCATCCCTTCAGCGTATCGCACGATGCGGCCGATCCATCGGGATTTGTCATCGCCAACGGCGCTTCCAGCATAGGCATTGCCACCGATCTGGGGTGCGTTACCCATCTGGTTCGGGAGCGGCTGCGAGGCACGGACCTGGTGGTCCTGGAGTCCAATCATGATGAACAGATGCTGCGGGATGGCTCCTATCCATGGGAACTGAAACAGCGGATCCGGGGACGGTTCGGACATCTCTCCAACGGAGACGCCGCGTCCTTTGTGCGCGAACTGGCTGAGCTGGGCTTGGAGCGAGGCATTCTGGCGCACCTGAGTCGGGACAACAACCGTCCGGAACTGGCGCGGGAGTCGGTATGGGCGGCCCTTCGCGAGATCGGAGCGGATGCGTTTCATCTTTCCATCGCCGAGCAAGACCGTGTGGGAGAGGTTGTTCGGATATAGATCGTTTCGATACACCCATAGAAACCAACAGGAACAACGGGAAAACGACATGACCATTGGGCTCACCATTTGTCTCTTTGTTCTGGGCATAATTCTCTTGAAAAAGGGAGCGGACTGGCTTGTTGCGGGCGCTGTTGATATTGGCAATTGCCTCAAGATTCAGCCGATCTATATCGGTCTCACGGTGGTCGCCTTCGGGACCTCGTTGCCAGAGCTTTTTGTGAGCGTTTTTGCCATCCTGACAGACCGACCGGGCATCAGCATCGGCAACATCATCGGAAGCAATATCGCGAATATCGGCCTGATCATAGGCATAACCGCTCTGGCCTCTCCGATGGCCGTAAAACGGCGCACGATCGCGTATGAGTTCCCCATGATGATTATTCTCTCCTTTCTGGTGGTCATCCTCGGGAACAAGAACTACCTGTTCGGAGAGAACCGGTTCTATTTCGGAAAAGTGGACGGGTCTGTATTTATCCTGATTTTTTGCATCTTTCTTTTCTATCTCTACAAATCGGTGAAATCGGGCAAAGATCTCTTTGAGATGGAGCAGGAGATTGAATGGGTTCGGGGGTCCACCAAGTCACTTTGGAAGAACAGCGCGTTGATCGTCCTCGGCTGTGCGATGCTCTTTGTGGGCGGAAGAACCATAGTTGAGTCCGGCATTGAAATTGCACGGCTCTTTGGAATCAGCGAGGTAGTGATTGGTTTGACCATTGTATCTGTGGGCACCTCCCTGCCTGAACTGGCCACCACTTTGGCTGCTGCGCGAAAAGATCATGCGGACCTGGCCATCGGAAACATCATAGGGAGCAACATATTCAATATTGCATGGGTACTGGGCCTGGTCAGTTTGATCAAGGATATCCATGTGAGCGCCAAGGTCATCTATTTTGATTCCGTGGTTATGGTATTGTTTACGCTCGTGTTTTTCTTGTTTGCGGCAAAATCAAAAAGGATAACCAGGGGGCATGGTGCAGTGTTCTTGGCGGGTTACCTTTTGTACATTGGGTTTCTGGTTGCTGCAGCGTGCGGGAACCACGCGCTCTAGTCTGGGGTCAATGATGAAGCGTATTGCTGTCGTGGGAACCGGGTACGTGGGGCTGGTGACCGCGGTGATTTGTTTCGATGTGGATGCGCGAAAGATCCAATAGCCTTAGGAGGGGCAGCTTCCGATCTGCGAGCCTGGTTTGGGCTTTTTGGTGCGGCGTGGTGCAGCGCGGGGAAGCAGGAGCATGGTTTGTGTTTCATTCTTCATGCTCATTTGAAAGAGGAGAGGCGCGATGATAGACGGCGTGAAAATAAAAAAACTCCAGGTGATCCCGGACGAGCGGGGGCGTCTGATGGAAATCTTTCGGAGCGACGACGTCCTGTTCGAGCGCTTCGGGCAGGTGTATCTGACGACCACGTATCCGGGAGTGATCAAGGCGTGGCATTATCATGAGATCCAGACGGATAATATTGCCGTGGTGCACGGCATGCTCAAGTTGGCGCTCTACGACGACAGAGTGGATTCGCCCACTAAGGGGGAAGTCATGGAGCTCTTTCCGGGCGTGCAGAATCCGATCCTGATTCAGATCCCGAAGGCTGTCTATCACGGCTGGAAGTGCATCGGCCAAGAAGAGTCCCTGGTGATCAACTGCCCCACCGAAACCTACCACTACGATCGGCCGGACGAATATCGCCTGCCGTATGATACGGATCAAATTCCCTACGACTGGGACATCAAAATGGGCTGAGCGGACCCGTTTCTGAACCGAACGTGACGCCAGCTCTCGGCATCGGTTCCCCGCAGCGCGAATGATCTCTGGATTGCTGGCTCCTCTCCGCGGACCCTTGTTTTTGGCCTGGCGGAAGAGGCCATCCGCTTATGGATGTTACGCGTAAAGGCTTCATCCTGCCCGCTCTGAGGCTTTCTGCCGCAGTGGGCGGGTTTCCCGGCGAGCCCGTTCTGGGCAGGCACTCGGTGTTGAGAGAGGATTCATGCGAAAGCTGAGCGAGCATATTCTGGCCTTTGGTTGGGCCACCTTCCTGGTGGTCCTTTTTGGGGTGGTTGTCCTGAACTGGATTGTGATGCCCTGGGTGACTCGGCAGGGGCAGGAAATCGAAGTGCCGGATGTGACGGAGCTGAGTGTGGAGATGGGGGAGGGGCGGCTCGAAAAGGCCGGACTCGAGTTGGTGTTGGAGGGCGCTCAGAACGATCCCGATGTGCCGCCAGGACACATCATATCGCAGATGCCCGAGGCTTATTCCCTAGTCAAGAAGGGACGGCGCATTTACGCTTTGGTGAGCAAAGGAGGAGAGCGGCACGAGATGATCGAAGTGTCCGGAGGGTCCGTTCGGCAGGCCCGATTGCTGTTGCGGCAGCGTGGATTTGAGGTGGGAAATGTGGTGGAGGCGGCTTCCCACAGGGTGCCAGAGGGCGTGGTGATCGCACAACAGCCCAAGCCAGGGGAATTCATCGAACAGGGGACGCTGGTGACGCTGGTGGTGAGTGCGGGCAGGAAGGGGATCGGACTGGTGATGCCGGATCTGGTGGGCAAAGGGATCGGGGAGGCTCAGCAGGTTGTAACGGAGATGGGACTTAGGTGGGGGGATGTGGAGAAGCGGACGAGTGTCGAAGTGCTTCCCAACACCGTATTGGAGCAGAATCCAGAGACTGGGGTGGGGATTGTGGAGGGGGAAAAAGTAACCGTAGTGGTGAGCACACTCGAGTGAGTGGGGGCCCCATCGAAAAACTGGTTGGGCCCTATCGTTGCTGACAGGATCCATCTGGTCAAGACAGCCCCTGAATGGCCTGATGCGAACGGATTATCCGGAAACAGCCTGGTGATGCCAGACAAATCGGTAGATGATCGAATCGTGGAAATACTGAGGGAGCGTTCCGGGGAATACGTGCCACTCGCGGAGCTTTCCGACCGGCTGGGTGTGTCGTCTGGGCTTTTTGGGGAAGGCGTTTGCGCCCTTCGGGACCAGGGGTATGAGGTGGAGGAACACCCCATGCGTGGGATGCTCCTCAGGGGCGTGCCGGATGGCCTGCTGGAGCGGGAGATTCTCTGCGGGCTGGATACGAAGTTGCTTGGGCAACGGGTATACTGTTACGGCCGCGTCCGATCCACGAACACCGCGGCCATGCGATTGGCTCAAGGAGGAGCTCCGGACGGCACCTTGGTGGCCGCGGAGTGTCAGACGGGCGGGCGGGGGCGGGCGGGCAGGTCATGGGATTCGCCGGAACATGTGGGTATCTGGGCGTCTCTGGTGTTGCGTCCGGGTGGAAGGGCGGCGGATGCCCACCGGATGGGGATGTGTGTGGGGGTGGGGATTGTGCATGCCCTGGCGTATATCGGCGTGCATGCAACGCTGAAGTGGCCAAACGACATACGGATCGGGGATAAGAAGGTGGGCGGCATTTTGACGGATTCGCAGACGGATGGAGATCGGATTCGGTTTCTGGTGCTGGGATTCGGGATCAATGTAAACCAGAAAGCGGCGTGTTTTTCGGAAGACATGCGGGATAGAGCGATTTCGCTGCGGATGGCTACGGGACAGAAGCAGCCGCGCGTTTTTCTGTTGCAGCAGATCTTGAGGGAGACAGAGGCCTGTCTGCTGCCCATCCTGAAGGATGAGGATGCGTTCGGACAGTTGCTGACTGAATGGCGGGAGCGATGTGCCACGCTTGGAAGGTGGGTAAAAATCGAGGTGGGAGGTGAGATCATCGCGGGACGCGCGGTGGATGTCGGTTCGGATGGATCCCTGGTGGTGGATCGAAAAGGGATGTGTGAGCGGATTGCCACAGGACACGTGCTTTGGCAGGGGAGCGAGCGGCCGGTTGAAAAATGAAAACGCGCCGCAAAGATGCCCATTCAGCGGAACAGGGAATTTCTTTCGCGGGGAGGTCACTATCCATAATGTTGGCACAAAGAGTGATAACTCTAAGTGATTGATGGATCAGGTGAGACCTATCACGGACCATTGGAGAGAGAAACTGCGTGAACTCCTGTTTGCCCGGCCAGTCATTCCGACTTATCCGGCCTTCCCTGCGACGGGTGGTTTTTCTGTTTCTTTTCGGGAGAACGCATGACCCTGGTTTTGGATGTGGGAAATTCCAATGTTAAATGGGGATTGTTTCAGGGGGGCGCGCTGGTTTGCAGTGGTCGGTTTGCGGCGGCAGATCGCCCACCGGAGCAGGTGAGGGACTTGCTGCGCGAGGAGATGGACGTAGCTGGGATCCCCGTGGGAGTGGTTGAGAACGTTGCTTTGGGCACGGTGATCCGAGGGATGGCCCAGGTGTGGGATAGGGTGTGCGGCGAGCTATTCGATAAGGCTCCGGTGAGGATTCATGCGGGTATGGAGACCGGTGTCCGGGTGGGCTACGGAGAACCCGAACGGATGGGGATCGACCGATTGGCAGCCGCGTCGGCGGCCTATGCGAAATATGGCGGTCCGATCGTTGTGGTGGACGCGGGTTCGGCTATTACGGTGGACGCGGTATCGGGAAACGGGGAGCTCTTGGGCGGTATCATCGCGCCCGGTCCGGGCATGTCCGCGCGCGCGCTGCACGAACAGACCGACTTGCTTCCTCTGGTCACTCCAAAGCTGCCCGATTCGATCCTGGGACAGTCCACGGAGTCATGTATCCAGTCGGGCCTGACCTATGGAGCCGGTGCGATGGTGGATGGACTCGTCGGGCGTACGAAGGAGATCCTGGGAGACGGAACGCGCGTCGTGGGGACAGGAGGCGCATTGGCGCTGATCCTGCCGGTGCTCAAGCTGATGGATGTCGTGGAGCCCCACCTGGTGCTGGAGGGGCTGTATCGGGCCTATCTGTTGAACGCAGATCCAATCGGTCTCCCTCCCGAACCGTGCAACAGCTCGCCCTGTTCGGCATAGCGGCTATGGATAGGTGACGCTACCCGAAAAGACTCGACTTCTTGGGGTCTCTTCCCCCCGACAAAACTGACCTGCTGCATCTTAGTGCGTTCCTGGCTTGTGTTGACAAATCCGCCAAATCCGTCTGATCCGCGGTTTGGCGCTTGCATTGCGGGTTCTTTTGCCACTTCGCTTCGCGGTGGCCTCACGAAAAAACCGACGAAAAACGCGATCGCGATGGGGACGCCCTCCTTCAAACCGTTTGATGGAGGGCTTTTGTATGGGTTCTCGGAATCGGGCAGCCCAAACTATGACACTCATGTCAGATCCAAAAAAATGGAAAATGATTAAAAATGGATTAAAAAATGGGAAAATCGAAGAAATAGGTCGCTATTCCTATCTCAGTCATCTCCTTCGGAGTTGCATAGTACCTTGGGTTGTGTTATATTTAGCACTCATTAAGGGAGAGTGCTAACAAATCAGTAATTTAGTTGATAATACTGAGATTATGAGAGGAGGTGAATGCACATGGCAGTAAGACCGCTTGCAGATCGTGTATTGGTGAAGCCTCTGGACGCAGGAGAACAGGTGAAGGGGGGTATCATCATTCCCGACACAGCCAAAGAGAAGCCTCAGGAGGGGATGGTTATCTCGGTAGGACCGGGCAAGATCTCGGATTCCGGTGACCGGATCGCGATGAACGTGAAGGTGGATGACAAGGTCCTGTACGGCAAGTACGCCGGCACGGAGGTTCGGTTGGACGACGTGGAATACATGATTATGTCGGAGAGCGACATTCTCGCAATTATCGAATAGATGGGGAGGTGTGAACAATTATGGCCAAGCAACTGAAGTTCGACCTGTCGGCCCGTGACGCGCTGATGAGAGGCGTGGATAAACTGGCCGATGCGGTGAAGGTTACGCTCGGCCCTAAGGGGCGGAACGTAGTGATCGACAAGAAGTTCGGCTCTCCTACGGTGACCAAGGATGGCGTGACCGTAGCCAAAGAGATCGAACTGGAGGACCCCTTCGAGAATATGGGTGCGCAGATGGTCAAGGAAGTGGCTACCAAGACCAGCGACGTGGCGGGAGATGGTACGACGACTGCTACGGTATTGGCCCAGGGCATCTTCCGGGAAGGCCTCAAGAGCGTAACCGCCGGTGCCAATCCGATGGCATTAAAGCGCGGGATCGAGAAAGCGGTGGCCGTGTGTGTTGGCGAACTCAAGAAGATCAGCCGGGATGTTTCCGGGAAGAAGGAGATCGCGCAGGTTGGAACGGTTTCCGCGAACAACGACAGCACCATCGGAAGTCTGATTGCGGACGCGATGGACAAGGTGGGCAAGGATGGCGTGATCACGGTCGAGGAAGCCAAATCCACCGAAACTACGATGGAAGTCGTGGAGGGGATGCAGTTTGACCGCGGGTACCTGTCGCCCTATTTTGTGACCAACGTGGACACGATGGAGGCTTTTCTGGAAGAGCCGTTGATTCTGATCCACGACAAAAAGATCTCCGCGATGAAGGATCTGCTTCCGATCTTGGAGAAGACGGCCCAGATGGGCAAGCCCCTGTTGGTGATCGCAGAGGATGTCGATGGCGAGGCACTGGCCACGTTGGTGGTCAACAAAATCCGGGGTACGCTGCGCGTGGCCGCAGTGAAGGCGCCGGGCTTCGGAGATCGTCGGAAGGCGATGCTGGATGATATTGCCATCTTAACTGGTGGACGGGTATTGTCGGAAGACGCGGGCTTCAAGCTGGAGAACGCCACCACGGCGGATCTGGGCAAGGCCGCGCGGGTTACCATCGACAAGGACAACACCACGATTGTTGAGGGCGGTGGTACGAGCGATGAGATCAAAGGCCGGGTGAATCAGATCCGGAACCAGATCGAAGAGACCACCTCCGACTATGATCGTGAGAAGCTGCAGGAGCGGCTGGCGAAATTGGCCGGTGGCGTGGCTGTGCTCAATGTAGGCGCCTCAACTGAGACCGAGATGAAGGAGAAGAAAGCTCGGGTGGAAGATGCCCTGCATGCGACACGTGCGGCCGTGGAAGAGGGGATCGTTCCCGGCGGCGGTGTGGCTCTGCTCAGAACCATTCCAAAACTCGATGCGCTGAAACTCGACGGCGATGAGGCCATCGGGGTGGCTATCGTGAAGCGTGCGTTGGAAGCGCCGATTCGCTGGATCGTTGCGAACGCGGGCAAGGAAGGGGCGGTCGTGGTGCAGCGCGTGAAGGAAGGCAAAGACGCGTTCGGATACGATGCCGAGAACGACACGTATTGCGATATGGTCAAGGAAGGGTGGATTGACCCGACGAAGGTTGTACGGACCGCTTTGGAGAACGCCGCGAGTATCGCCGGACTGATGTTGACCACAGAGGCGATTATTACGGACATTCCCGAGAAGGAGAAGGCTATGCCGCAAATGCCTGGCGGCGGCGGCATGGGTGGCATGTATTAGAAGAGAGCAGTGAAGGCGCAAAAAGAAGGGGGGTCCCGTTACTGTTTCGGGACCCCCCTTTTCCTATTGATCAATCGTCCTTTCCGTGTGGATCGCCAGGCACTCAAGCTGTTCACTTTTCTTCTTGTTCTTTCTTGTTCATGATGTATGCGTTCAATGACTCTCTCCAAATGTCTGGATCATACCAGAAGCAACCGGAACACCCGCGTTCATCATTGTCTGGGATTTTCGGGTTCCATTTTGGCCCTCCCTCAGAAAAAAAATCAATACCAAACCAATGAATGTACCTCGTTCGCCGGTTTTCTTGCAGCGTTCGCAGTAACGACTTTTCCAGAGGTTATTTGAGCGAGTCAATAGCTGGAATTTTTTGTGCAACTCCTGTTCTGACATATTGGCGTGATAGGGCTCATCTTCAGACCACCGAATTTGAGGGAACCGATGATCAACTTCGAGTTGATCGGATGGCAGTTGTCGACGGGCAATCGCCTCCATACAGCCGTAGTGCTTCAGCGTACGTTTCCGGAGTTCTGGTGAAATCTGCAGTCGGACAAAGGATGCCGATGTTGGTTCAGTTGAAACTAAACGCCGATGGACCGTCTTATCTTCACAGACATCACAATAGCGAGTAATGTTTGTGATTTCATAGCCATTGTGCCGAATGATCTGGATCGCTTTGGCAGGTTGCGTTCCAGGCAACTCGTGTTTCCCACAATGCCATTCTCTATCGGACAGAATGGCAAATGTCTGCGCCAGTTTCGTGCCATCATTGAATGGATTAATCTGCACAGTTTGCTCCTACACCTTCTTAAATAAGAAGATGTACTCATGCTTAAAAATATAGAAACCACCTACTAACGCTCGGTATCGCCAAAGCTCTTTTTGGTTCATTTTTCCTTTTGTTTCCTCAAAATTCTTGACTATAATGGATTTTAGGTTGTATCCTCTTTTCAGAATCTCCTGCATCGCATAAAACCCAAGCGGAATCCACTCCCCTTTGGTGTATTTATCTCCGATCACAACGGCCAGATATCTTCCTTTATCTAAAACAGGATAGGTGTGATCTACAATCTTTCCAAGAGCGGCCAAGAATTGGTCCATCGTTTCGGCATTGGATAAGTCCCTTCTGTCCTCGCTAAATTGAATGATATCCCAATAGGGCGGATGCATGATCAGAAACTGAACGCTCTGAACGCCCATTTCCGGCAAGGCTTCTGCAAAGGGGAAGGTGGTGCTGTCCCCTGTGATCACTTCGGTTCTTACCGGCTTGGAGAGCAATGTCTTGTCTTTCTCCAAGTTGTCCCTGGCCAATCCCGCCACTACCTCTTGAAGCTCAATGCCTATCCCGTTTCTTCCCAATCTATTGCATTCGATCAAAGTGGTTCCGCTCCCGAGGAAAGGATCCAGGACCCACTCTCCTTTTTTGGTGTATCTTCTCAACAACTGATGGGGTATCTGAGGAATGAAGTTTCCCCAGTATCCCGCCGAATGCGCGCCGGAATGATCTCTCTTTTTCAAGATCCAAAGGCTGTCCGTGAGAAGATCCTCGTATTCCTTCCAGCGGTTGAGATTGATATCATTGATTTTACTGGTCTTGATTTCGGACAGTCCTTTGATCAGCCTTTCGATGTAGTATTTCGTTCTTTCCAGAGATCGGGTCTCGGCAATCTGCTCCAAATCATTGGCAAGATATTTCTTCTTGACCTGAAATGTGTGTCCGTTCGTGCCGCTTTCCACAGTTTTCGGTTGGTAAACCTCAGAGGATTCCAACTCCTTTGTTAGCGCCTCAATTCCCTTTTTGATCTCAATGAGATTCTCATTGGAAAGCAAATTGCGTAGGGTCCCGGCGGCTTTTTGAGCATCAATCATCATCCGTCCTTCCTCATCATGGCATCCATTTTGATCCGGTGTGCGTGGCAGAGGGCCACTGCCAGCGCATCTGTGGTATCATAGGGTTTGGGAACGTCTTTGAGGGAGAGCAGGTGCTTCACCATAAACTGAACCTGTTCCTTGGATGCCGAGCCGGAACCCACCACCGCCTGTTTGACCTCCCGGGGCGAGTACTCGGAAATGGGAAGTCCCGCATCGGCGGCGGCCAGGAGCATGACGCCCCGCGCATGCCCGATTTTGAGCGCAGATTGCACGTTCTTGCTGAAAAACACCTCCTCCACGGCCACCTCATCCGGAGCAATCCTGGCGAAGACCTCGGTCAATTCCCTATAGATTTTCTGAAGCCGCTGCGCAAAAGGAAGTTTGGCATCGGTCCGAATACAGCCGAAATCTGCCGGGCGCGTTATTTGGCCTTCAGTTTCGATCGCCCCAAACCCGGCGATCACACTGCCCGGATCCAAGCCCAGAATAACCACGAAGCCATCCTTTCGGGAGGTCGGAGGTTCGTTCTCGCAGATTTTCCTTGCGGTGTTTTCATTTTGGTCTGTCGATGGTCCTGCCTGTGATCCCAGATCCCTGCCATCAGTCCGCGGTCAGCGCCCTCATGGTCTCGTCATCCAGATCGAAGTTGGCATAGACCTTCTGGACATCGTCCTGGTCTTCCAACGATTCCATCAACCGGAGCACCTGCTCGGCGGTCTTTCCCTCGATCCGGATGGTGTTTTGAGGAATCCGAATCAGTTCGGCCTGCGTGGGCGGGAAACCATGCTTTTCGAGGGCTTCCTTGACGGTTTCCAGGTCCCCGACTTCCGTGGTGATCTCGAAGGCGTCCTCCTCGGCCTGGAGGTCTTCGGCGCCCGCGTCCATGGCGACCAACATAAGATCGTCTTCGCTGGCGGTCCCCCGCTCAACGGCGATAAACCCCTTCAGATCGAACATCCACGCCACCGAACCACTCCCCGCCATGCTTCCGCCGTTTTTGTCAAAGGCATGCCGGATCTCCGAGACGGTTCGGTTCTTGTTATCCGTGAGCCCCTCGACCATCACCGCAACCCCTCCCGGACCGTAGCCTTCGTAAAGCACTTCTTCGTAATGCACACCGGGGAGCTCTCCGGTCCCCCGTTGGATGGCCCGTTCGATGTTCGCCTGCGGCATGTTGGCCGCCTTGCCCGTCTGGACAGCGGAACGAAGCCTGGGATTGCTCTCCTCGTCTGCCCCTCCCTGCCGGGCGGCCATCGTGATCTCTTTGATCAACCGGGTAAATACTCGGCCCCGCTCGGCATCTGCCTTGCCTTTCTTTCGCTTAATCGTGCTCCATTTAGAATGCCCGGACACGAAAGCCTCCTTTCCAAATTCAGCAAGAGCAAGGAACCCTATCCTGCCCACTTGGCAGGGTGGGATGGATAGGGTTCCTTGCTAATCAGTCATTAGTTGTTGGTGTGCGGTGTCATTCCTTCTCCGGATTGGCCTCCTCGATGATCTTTCCGGCGATCTCGTGTGGCACCTGTTCATAGTGAGAAAATTCCCGGGAGTGGAGGGCTCTTCCCTGAGTGAGGGATCTGAGCGTAGTGGAGTAACGGTATAGATCCGACAAGGGTACTTGCGCGCGGATGATCTGGAAATGCCCACTGGGTACCATTCCCTGGATTTTGCCCCGCCGGCTCGACAGGTCGCCCATCACATCGCCCATATACTCCTCCGGCACGGTCACCTCGACGTTGTAGATCGGTTCGAGCAGCACAGGTTTTGCCTCCATAAAGCCAGTCCTAAAGGCCATGGAGGCTGCCAGTTTGAAGGCCATTTCGGAGGAATCCACTGCGTGGAAGGAACCGTCGAACAAAGTGACCTTTACGTCCACCACAGGGCAGTGGGCCAACACACCGGCCGCTATGCGCTCGATCAGCCCTTTTTCCACGGCCGGGATGAACTTGCCGGGAATGGCCCCCCCCGAGATGTCATTTACGAACTCGAAGCCCCCGCCCCTCGGCAGGGGCTCGATCCTGAGATAGACCTCGCCAAACTGGCCGCGCCCGCCCGATTGTTTCTTATACCGATGGCGGGTCTCGGAGGTCCCCCGGATGGTTTCCCGAAAGGGGATCTTGGGTTTGGCCAACTCCACATCCACGCCGAACTTGTTTTTCAGTTTGCCCACCACGACTTCGAGATGCAGTTCTCCTTGCCCCGAAATGATGGTCTGCTTGAGTTCACTGTCCACGCTGAAAACAAAGGTGGGATCTTCTTCGTGGAGGTGAGTCAGCCCCGTGCTGATTTTTTCTTCGTCCCCTTTGGTTTTGGGTTCCACGGCGACGCGGATGACGGGGGTTGGAAAATCAATGCCCGGAAGCCGGATAGGTTTTGCTCGGTCACACAGCGTATCCCCGGTATGGGTGTCCTTGAGCTTGACCAGCGCTCCCATGTCTCCCGCCGCCACGGTCCCAATTTCGTGGCGTTCCTTTCCGTTCAAGAAATAGATCTGCCCGATATGCTCGCGTTTCCCCTTGGTCGTGTTGAGTACATCCGCGCCGGACTGGAGCGTGCCCGAATAGACCCGAAAAAAGGAGAGCTCGCCCACATGCGGCTCGGAAACGGTTTTGAAGACAAGCGCGGATAGCGGAGCGGCAGAGATTGTCTCAATCCGCACCACTTCCCCGGTATCCGGATCTATTCCAGCCACCGTCGGAATATCCGATGGGTCGGCCAGATAACTGCACATGGCATCCAACAGACGGTCCACACCCACGTTGGTCAGACAGTCCCCACAGAGGACAGGAAAAATACTCCTGGCGAGTACCCCTGCGCGCAGACCAGTGATCAGTTCCTTGTCGGAAAGCTTGCCCTCTTCCAGGTATTTTTCCAGCAGGGAATCGTCGCTTTCGGCAGCCCTCTCCATGAGTTTCTCCCGTCCAGCTTCGGCCTCTTCCCTCAGCTCGTCCGGGATATTCTCCTCACCCACGGGTTTGCCCTTTCCGTTTACCTCGTACACGAGTTTCTTCATACGGATCAGGTCAATAATGCTCTCGAATTTTTCGCCCGCATCCACCGGGATTTGGAGGGGAAGCGCCTCCTCTCCGAAGCGTTCCACAATCATCTCGTAAACGCGATCGAAATTCGCGTGCTCTTTGCGCATCTTGTTGACAAAAAGAAGCCGCGGGATATCATAGTCTACAGCATATTGCCATACCTGTTCCGTGCCGACTTCCACGCCTTCTATGGATCGGAGCATGATCACGGCATTGTCCACCGCCCGCATGGCGCCTTTGGTCTCACCTGTGAAATCGGTATACCCGGGTGTGTCAACGACGTTCAACTTGTGATCGCGCCAGGTGCAGTGGAGCATTGAGGCCGCGAGAGAAATGCCCCGTACAATCTCTTCCGGGCTATTGTCCGAGTGGGTAGTTCCATCCTCTATCCGTCCCATACGCGTGGTAATCCCGGCGGAGAACAGCATCGCCTCCGTCATGGTTGTTTTCCCGCTGTCGCCGTGTCCGATCAAAGCAACGTTACGAATCTGGGTGGTATTGGATTCTTTCACCGGTTCCTCCTTATTGGGCTTAGATTATCGGGACGAATTCGAGTGATTACGTGGTCTAAATTAACACAAAAACGAGATTCTGTCAAGAACTTCTTTTGCTGTTGCATCCTTTCTCCGATGGGGGGGAAAGACGCGTTCTTCCTATGGGATAGAGAGCAACGCGGGTTTCCCGTGAGGTTCCGTTTGTCGTGTCTGGAAGGACCCATTCATCGTGCTCGACCCACGGTGGTTTGGGTGGCCCATGAAGAGATTCTGAATCCTATTTGATGCGGTCTTCCAAGGGATTCGATGGACCCGGAAGTTCCCTGGAGCCTAGGATGTATTAGGTAGACTTTCGCCGGAAACGGGGTCTGCCTGAAAAACGTTCGGTTTCGTCGAACTGGGTTTGGCAGAGCCCGCGGATGGTTCTTTTCTCCCACTGCCGTGAACGGGGCGAGGGCGGGCATGGTGTGCTGCGCAAGGTCTTCAATTGGTGCGGCAACGCGCGCCTTGTCTCCTCCATAAGGTCCTCCAAGAACTCTCGCAGAGGACCTCATGGAACGCGTTGTTTTCGAATGATCGGGTCCGGCTTATCTGGGGACGCTTGTTCTGGAACCCCAGAATGACCCCGTGGTTCCGCAGCTTTTTCCTCACACCTCCAAAAAAGGGGAATTTTCAGTTCTATCTGGCAGAACCGATGTCTTTTCTTCCATAAAGGCGTTCTTAAAATGTCTTGACAGGACCGACATAAAACGCTATATTTCGATGGAGTAATTTACTGCGTCCTTTCTGCACGCACCCGGCTGTTGGAGGGGAAGACATCCTCATACAGATCGCGAAAGAGTCGTCTTGATCATCGTGCCGATGCCCGACGACATGCGCTCTTGCCCGGTCGGATGGGGAACGATCCTCAAAATCCATGAGAAGCCCAATCAGGAGAACCTCATGCCCGTGACCATGGACGTTGGCAAAGTGGCCAAATTGGCTCGTCTCTTTTTTTCTGACGAGGGAGAACAGGACCTTTCGCTCAAACTGAACGACATTCTGAGCTATATGGAGCAGCTTGAGCGCTTGGACACGGGCGATATTGAGCCGACCACGCACGTGCTCCCCCTGAAAAATGTGTTCCGGGAGGACGTGGTCGTTCCCTCCTTGCCTCAGAAGGATCTGTTGGCCAATGCCCCGGATCAGGCGATGGGGTGTTTTAGGGTTCCGAAGGTGATTGAATGACAGGGAATTCCCTCAAGCGAGTGGGGACTTAAGTGTCCCCATTTTGCTGAAAGGGAGGGAGTGTGCCAAGAGGATCACGTATTACAGGGAATGCCGCGGAAGGAACGCGTATTCTCCCACAAGCCGGGGAATCAGGGAAATCTATGAAAATCGTCGCCATTATTCCGGCGCGGATGGGGTCGGTTCGATTACCCGGGAAGCCCCTGCTGGACTTGCGCGGGAAGCCGCTTATTGAGCACACCTACCAGCGAGCCTCCCAAGTTGAGAGCATCTCCCGCGTCATCGTCGCCACCGATGATGCCCGGATTTTCGAGGCGGTTCGGGCTTTTGGAGGGGAGGCGGCCATGACCTCGCCGGAACATCCCACAGGAACCGATCGCATTGCCGAGGTCGCTCTGGAGTTGGACTGCGACTATGTGGTCAACGTGCAGGGGGACGAGGCGCTTATCGATCCGAGGATGATCGGCCAGGTCATCAGGGCAACGACAGCCCGCAAGGATGTGGCGATGGGAACGGCTGCGCGAGCGATTACCGATCTTGGCCGCTTCCGCGATCCGATGGTGGTCAAGGTGGTAGTAGATGCGCAGGGCTTCGCGCTCTATTTCTCTCGAACCCCCATTCCCTTTCTGCGGGACGCTTCCGAGGAGGAGCTTGCTTCGCCGGGTGTGCTGCGGAATTTTCTCGAACACGTTGGGCTTTACGTCTACCGTCGCGATTTTCTCCTTCAGTTCATCCGGATGCCCCAGACTCCGCTGGAAAAAATGGAGAAATTGGAACAACTCAGAGCTTTGGAAAACGGGCATAAAATTGCGGTAGCTCGTACCGAGTATTTTGCCTTCGGCATAGACACCCCGGAGGATCTGGAGGAAGCGAGAGGAATGAGTGCGGTGCAATAAGGCCGCGGGGCCGGGATCAGGGGTTGGAATTTGTGGCCCATGATCCTTGCGCATTGAGAGGAAAGGAGCTGTCTTGAGCACATCTTATCAAGGGCCCAAGTTCGTCGTAGTATCCGGTGGGGTGATGAGCGGCGTGGGGAAGGGACTGGCTACGTCCTCCATCGGCAAGATTCTTCAGGAATATGGCTACAAGACCACGGCCGTTAAGATTGACCCTTACATCAATTACGATGCGGGAACGCTCCGCCCCACCGAGCACGGGGAAGTGTGGGTCACGGACGATGGCGGGGAGATCGATCAGGATCTGGGCAACTACGAACGTTTCCTCGGCATCCCGCTATCCCGCTGGAACAACCTCACCACCGGCCAGATCTACAAAGCCGTGATCGAGCGCGAACGGAGCGGAGAATATCTCGGCAAGACCGTCCAGCCTATTCCGCACGTCACCGACGAGATCAAACGGCGCATCAGGAAGTGCGGCGAGGGTTTTGATGTGGTCCTTGTGGAGATCGGTGGCACGGTGGGAGATTACGAAAACGAGATTTTCCTGTACGCCATAAAAAGCATCGAGCGGGACATCGGCGAAGAGAATATGGTCTACGTACTGGTCACCTATCTTCCCATCCTCCGACATCTCGGGGAGATGAAGACCAAGCCCACGCAGCAGGCCATCCGGCTCCTGGGTGAAAACGGCATCTTCCCGGACTTCATCCTCTGCCGGGGGACGCAGCCGCTGGATGAAATTCGCAAGAAGAAGATCGAAATCTCCGCCAACATCGGAGCGGACTACATCATCTCCAACCCCGATGTACAGACGCTGTATTCCATCCCCCTGGACCTCGAGGCAGAGGGATTGGGCGAGAAGCTCTTGAAAAAACTGAGTCTGAAGCCCAAGCGTTCCCCGGACTGGACCCACTGGAAAAACCTGGTTCACACCATCGAGCATCCCGAGAAAACGCTCAAGATCGCGATGGTGGGCAAATACGTAGAGAGCGGTGATTTCAGTTTCGCAGACTCCTATGTCTCCATCAACCAGTCCCTGGAACATGCCGGTGCGGCCCTCGGAGTGAAGGTGGCGATCTCCTGGATAGACGCAAAAGGATTGGAGGAGAACGCCTCCCAGGTGGAAAAACTTGCCCAATACGACGGCATTCTCATTCCCGGCGCGTTTGGGGGAACCGGCGCGGAGGGCATGCTGTTGGCTGTTCAATACGCCCGGGAACACCATGTGCCCTACCTGGGATTGTGCTATGGGTTACACATGGCGGTTGTGGAATTCGCGCGAAATGTATGCGACATGGAGGGGGCAAATTCCTCGGAAATTGCCCCGGACACCAAATTTCCGGTCATTGATTTCCAGCCCGACCAAAGAGAGCGGATCAAGCGTAAGGAATATGGTGGCACCATGCGGCTTGGCGCGTATGCCGCCATTCTGAAAACAGGCAGTCAGGTGCTGAAATTGTATGAAGAATCCGGACGTCTGGAAGAGGATGCTGTCCAGATCGCCCAACTGAGAGAGGACCCGGAGGGTGCGTCGCATTTGGGGCTCCTTCCTCCCCAAGGCAATATGGTGCTGGAGCGTCATCGGCATCGCTATGAGGTCGCGCCCGAATTTGTGGAGACGCTGGAACGGAACGGATTAGTTTTCTCCGGCTATCACCTCACGAGCAGAGGCTCCAAGCTGATGGAGTTTCTCGAACTGCCGGGCCATCCGTATTTTGTCGCCACCCAGGCGCACCCCGAATTTAAGTCTCGTTTGGAGGAACCGGCTCCGCTCTTCTATGGGTTTATCGAGGCGGCGATCAACCAGACGGATAGGAAATAGCTTTGCGTGTTCTCCACTCCACATGGAGCAAGGTACGCAAGAAAAACGGGTTGAGGCTGAGAGAGTAAGCGTTGCGTGATCTTTCCCTGGCCCTTTATCCGAAGGGAAGTTGTTTGCGCGCTTCGCGTCTTTTTTGATGAGAAAGGGGGGGGATCCACTCCCGTCGAAGGGACAGCATCCGGGATTTTGCCCTCTCTTCTCGTTTCCCATGCCGCACCCGCCACTTGATTCCAAACAGGGAGCATGCGTTGGTATCCATCGGAAGAATACCCATTGGGGAAGGGAAGCCCCTCGTTCTGATCGCCGGTCCCTGTGTGATCGAGTCCGAGACCCTGGTCATGGAGACGGCGGAGGCCATCAAGAGGGTGGTCGACAGGTTGCGCATTCCCTTTATCTTCAAGGCCTCCTACGCCAAAGAAAACCGGCTCAGCATCGACTCATTCTCCGGTCCGGGGATCGAAACAGGATTGCGGATCCTGGAGCGCGTGCGGAGCGAACTGGAGGTGCCGGTGCTCACCGACGTGCACAGTCCTTCAGAAGCAGCCCAGGCCGGCGCGGTGGTCGATGTGCTTCAGATCCCGGCCTTCCTCTGCCGACAGACCGATCTGGCTCTTGCGGTGGGTCGCGTGGGAAAACCCGTCAACATCAAGAAAGCCCCGTTCCTGTCCCCGGAGGATATGGGGCCCATCGCCCGTAAGATCGAATCGGTCGGGAATGCGGAAATCCTTCTCACCGAGCGGGGAACGAGCTTTGGGTACCATGACCTCGTGGTGGATATGCGCGCCATCGTCGTCATGCGCCAACTCGGCTATCCGGTGGTTTTCGATGCCACGCACAGTGTGCAGCGTCCCGGCCAGGCCGGATCCAAATCCGGCGGGAACCCGGAGTTCATCTTCCCCCTGGCCCGGGCCGCAGTGGCGGTCGGCGTGGACGCGATCTTTATCGAGACGCATCCGTGTCCCCCAGAAGCGCTCTGTGATGCGGCGACCATGCTGCCCCTCGGGAGGTTGGAAGCGCTGCTGACGGAATTGAAGGTGTTGGACGAAATGAGAATAGAGCGCCTCCACACGTACTGATCCGAGAAAGCGGGAAGCATTTGCACAAGCCCTTTCGGCGAGCCATTCTGATGTGCCGAGCGAGTCTCTGATGATACTTGACGCAGGGCAAAACGCTCTGATGGATAGGAAGGGAAAGGCGGTGTTCCACCTTCTTATCGCAAAGCGTCTCGGGTGATCCGGACCCACCCGTCATTCGACAGGAACAATAGGGGAAACTCGGCCTCCATGCGGGGTTGCGCTTTCCAGGAAGGAACCATGCCAGACACCATCGATAAAGCCAAAGAAGTCATCCGCATCGAGGCCAAGGCAGTGGCGGCTTTGGAAGATCGCATCGGCGAAGACTTTCGCCGGGCGGTGGATTTGATCTTCCAGGCCCGGGGCCGCGTGATCGTCACCGGGATGGGCAAATCCGGCATCATCGGAAAGAAGATCGCGGCCACCCTGACCAGCACGGGTACCCCGGCGTTTTACCTCCACCCGGCGGAGGGCATGCACGGCGACCTGGGCATGGTCCGACGGGACGACGTAGTTATAGCCATCTCAAAAAGCGGAGAGACCGACGAGCTCTATGCGCTGCTTCCCCTTTTCAAGCGACTGGGTGTGCCCATCATCGCATTGACGGGCAGGCCTTGCTCCCCCCTGGCACGCGGAAGCGACGTGGTCTTGGACATCGGCGTGGAGCGGGAAGCGTGTCCCTACGATCTGGCGCCCACCGCGAGCACTACCGTCACCCTGGTTCTGGGAGATGCGCTCTCCATCGCGCTTTTGCACAAGCGAAACTTCAGCGAGGAGGATTTTGCGTTTCTCCATCCCGGGGGGCAGCCTGGGGCGCAAACTCCTCACCCTCGTGGAGGATGTGATGTACCAGGGCGAGGCCGTGCCGATCGTATCCACTTCCACCCGCATGCGGGACGTGATCCTGGAGATGACCACCAAGGCGCTTGGGATCACCTGTGTGGTGGATCCCTCCGGCACGCTTGTCGGGGTGCTCACCGACGGCGATCTGCGAAGACTGCTCGAACGCGTGCGGGGCGATGTGCTCTCCCTCGATGCCGGGGAGGCGCTCGGCAAAAGCTCCAGATCGGAGAGCACGCGCGGCTATCCCCGAACCATCGGCCCCAAGGAACTCGCGGCCAAAGCGATCCTGGTGATGGAGGAACATGTGATCACCGAACTGGTTGTCACGGACGATTCCCAGAAACCCATCGGCATCCTCAAATGGATCGATCTCTCCAAGCTCGGAGTCGTCTGAACCGGCAGATTGCTGGGTCGGCGAAGTCACTATGGACGCGGATAAGAACGGATGGACACGGATCAAAGTCGAGAAAAGCTGCTTCCCGATGTCTGTGTGGAAACGGGATGACAACCTCCGAAAAAAAGACGCCGCTTTATGAGGCCCACGCCAGACGGGGAGCAAAGTTCACGGAGTTTGGCGGATGGAGAATGCCCGTCCAGTATTCGGGAATACTCCAGGAGCATCTGCATACGCGCTCGGCGGTTTCCCTTTTCGACATCTCTCACATGGGAGAATTTCTGCTCACAGGTCCAGGGGCCCGGCGTGATGTGGGGCGGTTGATCTCCAGTGCGGTGGAGCGGATGCAGGTCGGTCAGTGTCGGTACGGACTGATGCTGGATGAGTCCGGTGGGATCCTGGACGATCTGATCACCTGCCGGTCAGGCGAAGAATCCTATATGCTGGTAGTAAACGCCGCCACTACCGAGACGGATGCCGCATGGATACAGGACCATCTTTCCTCAGACGCCGTCTTTTGTGATATTTCGCAGGAAATGGCCAAGATCGACGTGCAGGGGCCGAGGGCGTTGGAGTTGCTCTCCGACGTGACAGATAGGCCCATAGATCGATTGGCGTACTTTCACGTCCAACAGGCAAGACTTTGGGAATTTGAGGCCCTCATCAGCAGAACCGGGTACACCGGCGAGTTGGGATACGAGCTTTACGTGGCTCCCAATGTGGTGGAGACGATCTGGGAGCGTCTTTTGATGCATCCCTTTACAGAGCCCGCGGGACTGGGCGCACGGGACACGCTGAGACTGGAGATGGGCTACCCCCTCTACGGTCAGGAGCTGGGCCGGACAAGGACGCCTTTAGAGGCCGGGTTGGATCCTTACGTAAGACTGGAGAAGGCGTTTATCGGTCGCGACGCGCTACTACGCAGGCGCGCAGAAGGGATTTCGCAGATCCTGGTCGGATTACTGCTTGAGGGCCGCCAATCGGCCCGGCCCGGTTTCCCCATCATGCACCAGGGAGAGCGCGTGGGCGCGGTCACCAGCGGGTCGTTTTCCCCAAGTCTCGGACGGGCGATCGGTCTCGGGTATGTGGGGATTGACCAGCAGACTCCGGGCACACGCCTGGAACTCCACTGCGGGAAACATCCGCTTCCGGCGGAAGTGGTCTCGCTTCCATTCTATAAAAAGGGATCGGTCAGGCGAGAGACGACCCTAACCCCCTAACAACCTGAAAATGAAAGTGGGAGGACGCCATGGTCCCAAAAGAGTTGCTTTACACCGAAGAGCACGAATGGGTACGCATAGAGGGCGAATCGGCCTTTATCGGAATCACCGACTATGCTCAGGATGCCTTGGGGGACATTACCTTTGTGGAACTCCCGGAGGTCGGAGAACAGGTGCTCCAATTTGAGGATCTGGTCGTCGTCGAGTCCGTGAAGGCCGCAAGCGACATCTGCGCCCCCGTAAGCGGCAAAGTGAGCGAAGTGAATCTGGCACTGGTGGATGCGCCGGAGCGGATCAACAGAGATTGCTACGGCGAGGGATGGATCTGCAAACTGGCCGGGATCGATGAATGGGAGCTTGAGAAGTTACTCTCAGCAAAGGACTACGAAAAGTTGATCGCGCCTGAGTGAAAGGGCACCGATGGCCTACGTATCCAACACGCCTGCCGAGCAAGCTCAGATGCTCGACACCTTGGGTCGGCAATCTATGGAGGAGTTGTTTTCGGATATCCCCGTGGAACAACGCGCGGTCTCCTTCGATCTCCCCCACGGGCGTTCGGAGCTGGAGGTTCGGCGGTATATGAAGCGACTGGCCGAGAAGAACGCCGTGCATCTGACCTCGTTTGTGGGCGCGGGGTTTTATGACCATTTTATCCCGTCGGCGGTGGATGCCCTGGCATCGCGGAGCGAGTTTTATACGGCTTACACGCCCTATCAACCCGAGATCTCACAGGGGACACTGCAGGCCCTGTACGAATATCAATCCTGTATCTGCCGTCTTACCGGGATGGAGGTCTCAAATGCCTCCCTGTATGATGGGGGAACCGCGCTTTACGAAGCCACGATGATGGCGATGCGGATCACCGGAAGACGACGGATCGTGGTGGATGGCGGCGTCAATCCCATCTACCGGAAGATGCTGGCCTGTTACACGCAGAACCTTTCCATCGAGCTGATCCAGATCCCCCCTTCGCATGGCCACAGCGACCGGGAACAACTTCTCCGGCATGCGGATGATCGCGCGGCTGCGGTGATTCTCCAGAACCCGAACTTCTTTGGCACAGTGGATGATTTTGGCGACGTGATCGAAACCCTTCACCACGTCGGTTCCCTTGCGGTGGTGTCGGTCTATCCCCTTTCGCTGGGGCTGCTGAAGACCCCGGGTGCGATGGGCGCGGACATCGTGACGGGCGAAGGACAGAGCCTGGGCATCCCGCTTTCCTTCGGAGGCCCTTACCTGGGCTTTATGGCCACCCGAAAGAAACACGTTCGGAAAATGCCGGGGCGGATTGTGGGGCGCACCCACGATACGGAGGGACGCCGGGGATTTGTGCTCACCCTTCAGGCGCGCGAGCAGCACATCCGGAGAGACAAAGCCACCTCGAATATCTGCACCAACCAGACCCACTGTGCCCTGAAGGCGCTCATCTATCTTTCGCTGTTGGGAAAGGGCGGCCTGGCGGAAGTAGCCCAGCGTTGCGCCGACAAGACAGCCTATGCGCGGGAACGACTCGCTCGGATTCCTGGCGTCCGGATCGAGCGCTCAGCACCGGTGTTCAACGAGTTTGTTGTTCATCTGCCCGTGGATGCCGGCGATGTGGTCGGCAGCTTGATCGAGAAGGGCTTTGCGGCAGGCTTCCCGCTGGGGCGCTACTATGAGGGCATGGAGAAATCGCTGCTCGTGGCGGTCACGGAAAAGCGCACCCGGGGGGAAATCGGGCGGCTGGCAGAGGCGTTGGAGGACGTGCTGAGCACCTCGCAGCTATGAGTAGGCAAGGTGTGAGAGTCGCGCCTGACTCATTCGTTTTGCGGGGCAATCCTATCCAGAGGATTTTCGATGGAACTGATCTTTGAGAAAAGCGTTCCCGGACGCAAGGGGATGGTTTTCCCTGAGGAGGACGTGTCCACCCGAGCCGAGATCCCCGAACGGTTCCGACGCGATGAGCCTCCGGAACTTCCCGAACTCTCGGAGTTGGATGTGGTGCGGCATTTCACCGCGCTTTCCCGCCGGAATTTTGGGGTGGACACGAACTTCTATCCGCTCGGCTCGTGCACGATGAAATACAACCCAAAATGCTGCGAAGAGGTGGCGCGCTACGAAGGGTTTTCGGGCTTGCACCCGCTGCTTCCCCAGTTGCGCCTGGGGGGATCGCTGACGCAGGGCGCGCTGCAGGTGATCTATGAGACGGAGCGGTTACTCTCGGAGATTGTGGGCATGGCCGAGGTGACCATGCAGCCTCTGGCCGGGGCGCATGGGGAGCTGACCGGCGCGATGATCATCGCAGCCTATCACCGGGCGAAAGGCAACCGCAAGACCAAGGTGATCGTGCCCGATTCCGGGCATGGCACCAATCCGGCCAGTGCGGCGATTGCGGGATATCAGGTCGTGTCCGTGCCCACCAACGATCGGGGTATCATGGACCCGGAGGCGTTGGGGGCGGTCCTGGACGAGGAGGTGGCCGCGCTGATGCTGACCAGCCCCAATACACTGGGCCTGTTCAATCCCCATATTCCCGAGATCGCCCGGATGATCCATGAGGTGGACGGCCTGATGTACTGTGACGGGGCGAACCTCAATGCCACGCTGGGAAAATGCCGTCCCGGAGACATCGGATTTGACATCGTGCACCTCAATCTCCACAAGACCTTTGCCGCGCCGCACGGAGGCGGAGGGCCCGGCGCGGGACCTGTGGGCGTGGTGCAGCGGCTCGCCGAGTTTCTGCCCATCTCCCTGGTGATCAAGCGGAACGACGGCACTTACGCCCTGCAGTATGATCGGCCCTCGTCCGTGGGATACATCGCGCCGTTTTATGGAAATTTTGAGGTGATCCTCAAGACCTATGCGTATATCCGCCTGCTCGGGCGGGAGGGATTGATCCAGGCGAGCGAACACGCGGTTCTAAACGCTAATTATGTCATGGAAAAGCTCAAGCCCTATTACCATTTTCCCTACGAACGCTGTATGCACGAATGCATCCTCTCCGCTGTCAAACAGCTCGAACACGGCGTCCGCGCGCTGGATATCGCCAAGGGGCTGCTCGATCGGGGGTTTCATCCCCCGACGATCTACTTCCCGCTCATCGTCAAAGAGGCGATGATGATCGAACCCACGGAGACGGAATCCAAAGAGACGCTGGATGCGTTCATTGAGGCGATGATCGAGCTGGCCAACATTGCCGAATCCGACCCCGAAGCGTTGCGTCGGGCACCCACCAGGACGCCGGTGTCGCGTTTGGATGAGGTGGCTGCTGCGAGGGATATGGATCTCGGAAGTCTGAGCAATCCAGAAAAGGAGCCTGGACCAGCCCAGGCAGTCCGAAAGAAGTAGCCGTGACGAGATGATGGGGACACGGATCCACACGGACGAACACGGATACACGACAAGGCACAATCAGTGGTGAAACACAGTCAAAAAACCCGTGCGACCCGCGTTCTACCGGAAGGAAGTGAAAAATGAGATTTTCACACATTACGCTGGAGAATTGGCGAAATTTTGGGCACGTGGATGTATCCCTGCAAAACCGCGCTTTTCTCGTGGGACAGAATGCGTCCGGAAAATCCAACTTCTTGGAGGTGTTTCGTTTTCTGCGTGACATCGTGACGTCGGGCGGTGGGTTTCAGAAATCCGTAAGTGACCGGGGAGGTGTTTCCCGGATTCGGAATCTGGCCGCACGTCGCTATTCGGACGTTGTCGTTGAGGTTGCCCTGCAAGAGAAAGAAGTGGCACTTTGGCGGTACCGAATTGCATTTGCTCAGGATAACCAGAGTCGTCCTGTTCTCAAAGAGGAAAGAGTCTGGCGCGGCGACGAACTGATTCTGGATCGTCCGAACGCCGAAGATCGGACCGACGAAGCGCGTTTGCGGCAAACCTATCTGGAACAGGTCAACGCCAACCACGCGTTTCGCGACATCGTCGATTTCTTTGCCTCGGTGCACTATTACCACATTGTTCCGCAACTCGTCCGTGATCCGGATCGTTCGATCGGACGACGGGCTGATCCGTATGGAGGCGACTTTCTAGAACAGATTGCAGGGACGAACAAGCCGACCCGAGATGCGCGCCTGCGCCGTATTCAGAATGCACTCAAAGTGGCCGTTCCCCAACTCAGCGAGCTTAAACTGGAGAACACGCGGGGTGTGCCTCATCTGTATGGAAAATACGAGCATTGGCGGCCCCAAGGCGCCTGGCAGACGGAAGCGGATTTTTCAGACGGCACCTTGCGCCTGATGGGGTTGCTGTGGTCCTTGTTGGATGGGAGCGGTCCGATTCTTCTGGAAGAACCGGAATTGTCATTGCATTCCGAGATCGTGCGCCATATCCCCCAGATGATGCTGCGCGCGCAACGAGGTCAAAGACGCACCGTTCGACAGGTTATTCTGAGCACTCACAGCAGCGACTTGCTGCGCGACGAGGGCATTGCGGCCGACGAGGTGTTGCTGGTTATTCCATCCAAACAGGGAGGCCGCATCCAGATCGGCGCGGAGATCGCTGAGGTCAAACAACAGCTGGAAGCGGGTCTGACCGTCGCTGAGGTAGTTATTCCCCGCACCCGCCCGACCAATGCGGCTCAGCTCGCTTTTCTTTAGAGACGGAATCCCATGGAGCCCACAAGTTGCCCCGTTTGTGTGCTGGTTGAGGGCGATACTGACGAAGCCGTTGTACGCCGCATTCTCGAATACGTGGGATTGTCCTGCGGGATGGTGTATGGCAAAGAAGGAAAGCCGGATTTGCTCAGACGTCTCCCGAATTATAACAGGGCCGCACGAATTGCTCCTTGGCTGGTGACCGTAGATTTGGACCAGGATGCCGACTGTGCGCCGATTTTTGCCAGAAGCGTGCTTCCGAATCCGGCTGGCAGCATGCTGTTTCGCGTGGCCGTGCGTGCCATCGAGGCGTGGCTCCTTGCGGATGCCGAACGTCTGGCTGCTTTCCTGGGCATTCGGGTTTGCAGGATTCCGGCCCTCCCGGATGCGGAGCCGAATCCCAAGAGGACCCTTGTCAACTTGGCGCGACAAAGCAGCAGAAAGGCTATCCGGGAGGATATGGTGCCCCGTGATGGAAGCGGTGCCCAGGTGGGCCCGGGCTATACGGGCCGATTCATCGAGTTTGTTGCATCATCAGATCGTCGATGGAGGCCCGAGGTCGCTATGCAGCGTTCGGATAGTCTGAGGCGTTGCGTGGAGGTTTTGCACTCTTTGAAGAATGGGACACGGATCCACACGAAAAGACACGAATAGACGACAAGCAAGAAGAACAAGGAAGCCGCGTGGGGATCGAACCGCAACGGGTTTCCGGGAAGCAAAGAATGGATGGCAGGAGAGGTGGATCGACCCAAACAGCAGGGAGGAAACGATGAGCAAGCGAAAAAGCCCGTTCGTGCGGGATATCAAGCGCCTGGAGCGGCGAGAGCTGTGGCAGAAGAAACCCGCTAAGAAAAAAGGGCATCCCATCGAAGACGTTGTGGCCTCCGATGAACAGGCCCAGCCGATGGCGGAAGCAGGGGAGATGGAGAACACGGAGAAAGCGGATAGAACCGAAGAGACGGAGAAAATGGAAGCGTGATCTTTATTACTCGTTTGAAACAACGCAAGCATCTTGTACAGAAACAAACAGGAAACATGGGAGAAAATCCCTTGGTGATTGGCCCACAAAGAAAGCCCCGATGTCCCGGCGCGTCAGGATATAGGGGCCTTTTCGTTGATGTTCTGCGGAGATCTCTGGGATGAGAGAGAGAACCTGCGTCCTCCTTACACTGGATTTCCCCCCCAAAGAAGGCGGCATTTCGGAGTGGGCGCTTGAAATGGCACGGAGTTTCGGGCGATCCGGAGAGCGCGTGGTGGTATACTGTCGGAGCAAGGTGCTGGGGAAGACGCGGCTGTATTCCCGGGAACCGTTTGAGGTGGTGGCGATGGCCGGGCGCAACTGGGCCGGCTTCAAGCACCTCTACCTCCTCTACTACACCCTCAAGATCCGGCTGAGAGAAAATCCCGCCACGATCTACGCCACGAACTGGGAACTGGGCGTGGTTCCGTCCCTGCTGTCTGCTTTCCTGAATCTGAAGGTGGTGGTGGTGGCTCACGGATGGGAGGTCGTGCGCGCAGGGGGCTGGTGGCGCGCCTGGCTCAAACGGATCGCGCTGACTCGGGCGGATTGGGTCATTGCTGTCAGCGGATACACGAGGACAAAGGTGCTCGAAGCAGGTGGGGACGAGGACCACACGCGGGTGGTCCCCAACGGCGTGGATTCTACGCTGTTTCAGCCCGCCCCTCGACCGGACAGATTGGTGAGGCGATATGGACTGAAGAACAAGAAGGTCATCCTGACGCTGGCCAGACTGGTGGAACGCAAGGGACATGATCAGGTCATCAAGGCCCTGCCGGAGGTATTGAGGCGGGTTCCAGAAGCCGTTTATCTGATTGTGGGTCGCGGCGGCTATCGGGAAAAGCTGGAGGAAATCGCTGGACGGTTCGGTGTCCGGGATCAGGTGGTCTTTGTGGGTTACGTGCCGGATCGGGAGCGCGCTGATTTCTATAACCTTGCCGACGTGGTGGCCATGCCCTGCCGGGAACTGGCGGATCAAGGCAATGTGGAGGGGTTCGGCATCGTATTTCTGGAAGCCGGCGCGTGCGGCAAGCCGGTTGTTGGGGGCCGATCCGGTGGGGTGGCCGATGCGATTGTCGAGGGTGAGACGGGTTTTTTGGTTGATCCTTCAGACACGCGCCAGATTGCCGACCGCTTGATTCGGTTTTTGACGGATGTGTCCCTTGCCGACGCCATGGGCAAGAAGGGACGCAGGAGAGCCGAAGCCCTCTCCTGGGACAGTGCGGCAGCGCGCGTGCTCCATTTTGGCGAATCGGCAGATGCAGCGTAAGGACCTCTCTTGTTCAGCAGCGCGCACCGTGCAGTATCTCTTGCCCGATTTCGCAGGACAAGTCAGCAGTATGGCTGCGAAGAAATCCCCAAAAGAAGGGGACACAGATCGAACCGATTATCACCGATCCGATCAGTGAGTAGAGGATTTTTAGTGGACCTAAAAAGCATTTTGGACGACCGAACTCCCGAGATCAACGAGATCGTGCTCTTCCGCCAGAGAACACAGGTGAAGATGGGCGTGGTGCAGGCGCTGAAGGACGGGAAGATCGCAGGAGAGGACACGAATCGCAAGCCCTTTAAGGTCTCCTCCGATCGAATCCTCTATGCCACCGGCATCCGCGCGGAGGAGGGGCGAGGAACACTTTCAACGTTTTACCGAACTATTGTGGAGATTGGTGGACAGATCGCACTCGACGAGGTCTGGGAGCTCGCGAAAGAGGATTCGTCCCCATTGTCCTTTCAGGATATCGCGGAGCTGTATTGGGAGGAGGTCACCCCGGCCCATTTTGCGGCCCTGTTGCTTCATCTCTTCGAAGCATGTCCGTATTTCCGATCGGTTGGGGAACGCTGGGCAGCCTCCCCGGAGGAGGACGTGCATCTTCATCTTGCGCAACTGGAACAGCGGACGCTTCAGGTACAGGAGGAGAGCCAGTTTTCCCAATGGCTGACGAGCGATCAGCCCGTAGATGGCTTGACCGAAAAACAGACGCGGTGGTTCGAGGAGATCCGCGAAGTGGCCCTTTTAGGGGAGGAGGCCCAGACCAGCCGACAGGTCAAGGAGTTCTTGGAGCATCCGGGCACCGAACCCTCACAACGGGCTTTCGAGATATTTTGTCGGAAAGGGATCTGGGACGAGAATGAGCATCTGGACCTTATTCGGGATGAGGTCCCGGTGGCGTTTCCCGAAAAGGTGTGGCAGGAGGCGGCGCAACTTGGGCTCTCCGCTCCCGATGTTTCCGATCGTACCGATCTGACCGGATTGCCCGTGTTTTCCATTGACGATGAAACCACCGCCGACATAGACGATGCGTGTTCCATGGAGCGCACCTCCTCCGGATGGCGTCTCGGCGTTCACATCACCGACGTGGCTTCGCTGATTCCCGCCGATTCCGCCCTGGGTGCGGCCGCTCAGGAGCGGCTGACCTCGCTCTATCTGCCCGACTGCAAGATCCCGATGTTCCCTCCGGTCATCTCCGAAGAGCTCGGCAGTTTGCTTCCCGGTAAAGAGCGGCTGGCACTCAGCGTGCTTCTCGATCTCGACGATGCGCTTGAGGTTCGCGATACGCACATCCACACTTCGCGCATCATCAATCGGGAACGGCTCTCCTATGAGCAGGTGGATGCCACACTGGACGGGGCGTGCCACCCGCTTTCAGAGGCCCTCTCGATGCTCAACCGCTTCGCCGAAACGCTCGAGAAGAAGCGCGTTGCCGCAGGGGCGCTCCTATTAGAGCGTTCCGAAATCCAGATTCGGGTGGATGCCGACAAGCATATCACGCTCCACACGCGGCTTCGGGATACGCGATCCAACCGCATCGTCACAGAGCTGATGATTCTGGTAAACCGCTATGCCGCGGCGCTCTGCGCAGAACACGACCTTCCGGTGGGCTATCGGACGCAGGAACCGGTTGCCTTGGAGGATCTGGAGGGGGTCACCAACGAGACCCTTCGGCGTCATCAGATTCTCCGCCGCGTCAAATCTGCCAAGTTGAGTATGGAGCCCGGCCCGCACCATCTTTTGGGCGTGGACTGCTACACGCAGGTCACCTCCCCTTTGCGCCGGTTCTCCGATCTGCTCGTGCAGCGCCAGATCGTGCGCTATCTGACCCAGGGGGACCTGGCGTACGAGCGGGATGAGATGATGACCATGCTGCAGCACGCTGAGGAACGGTTGCGTGCACTCAAGCGGATGGAGCGAAATCGGGAACGATACTGGCTTCTAAAATACCTCCATTTGTTCGTGGGGGAGGAATTCGGCGCTATGGTTCTGGAGGTTCGGGGCAAGCAGGTTCGGGTGGAACTCACGGAATATGCTCTGGGCGTGTCGGTGTATCTGGAGGGGCAACCCGAGCCGGGAGATACGGTGCGGCTCAGGCTGACCGGGGTGCATCCCCGCATGGATCAGATTCATTTTTCGCACCTTTCTTGAGGATGGACGACCGAGTGACCTGGCACAAAAAGGATCTACGAAACCAGCAAGGGGGACGATTTTGAGAGATCGAATGGAGCAGGCTTTGAAGAAAAGCCGTGCGGATTACACAGAGATTCGTTTGGAGGAGCAGGCGGTCTCCGGGCTGAGTTTTCAAGGCGAGGAGCTGGATCACATCGGATCGTCCTCCTCCACAGGCGGTATGGTGCGCGCGCTGGTCAACGGTGGATGGGGCGTGGCCGCGTTCAACGATCTGGGTGATCTGGAGGACAAGGTTGCCCAGGCTGCCGCATCCGCGCGATGGGTGGGAAAGGAAAAGAGCCAGTGGGCAGAGGTGCCCCCCGTTGTGGATACGGTCACGGCGGCCATGAAGGAGGATTTCCGCCAAGTGCCTCTGGCGGAGAAGAAGGCGGTGGTCGAGGCGTATAACCGGATCATTCTGGGGTATCACGAAAAGATCCAGACCACGCTCGTTCGATATCGGGATGCGTTTCGCCGGGTGCGCTTTGCCAATTCGGAGGGGGCATATATCGAGGAGGAACGTCCGGATCTGAGTGCATATCTTTCGGCTGTTGCGCGGGATGGGGACAATGTGCAGCGTACGGGCGAAGGTGTGGCGGGCACTACCGAGGGGTTTGGCGTGGTTCGCGGGATGGAGGAGCAGGCGATGCTTGCGGCCAGCCGGGCGGTGGATCTTTTGGACGCGCGGCCGGTGCAGGGAGGCAATTACACGGTGGTGCTCGACCCCAAGCTGGCTGGCGTATTCGCGCACGAGGCCTTTGGACATCTGAGCGAGGCGGACTTTGTGTATGAGAACGAGCGCCTCAAGGAACTGATGGTTTTGGGCAAACGGTTCGGGCCCGATTGGCTGAATATTCTGGACGATGGTTCGATCGCGGGGGCAAGAGGCACGCACCGGTATGATGACGAAGGCACGAAAACGCGGAAGAGCCATTTGATCAAAGAGGGGATTTTGGTCGGACGTCTGCACTCGCGGGAGACCGCCGCCAAGATGGGGGAGGAGCCCACCGGAAATGCCCGCGCTCTGGGCTATTCGAACGAACCGATCGTGCGGATGACCAACACCTACATCGATCGTGGCGACGCCACCTTTGAGGAGATGATCCGAGACGTGAAGCTCGGCGTGTATGCGCTGGATATGATCGGGGGTCAGACGGATATGGAGATGTTCACCTTCAGCGCGGGGTACGGGTATATGATCCGGGACGGGCAGATCGCGGAGCTGGTTCGGGACGTCACGCTTACGGGCAATGTGTTCGAGACGCTCAAGAACGTGGACCGAATCGAACGAGAAGTGGTGTGGTCCAAAGGCGGGGGAGGCTGCGGGAAGGGCGGGCAGAGTGGATTGCCGGTGGGAATCGGGAGTCCCCACGTCCGGATCCGCAACGTGACGATTGGAGGCGGACAATGACGGCGGAGCATCTTGTAGAACGGGCAACCCAACATGCCCAGGCAGCGGAAGCTTCGATCTCCTGCGTCGAATCCATGCCGATCTCATTTGAGAGCGGACGCCTTAAGTCCGTCAAAATCAATCAATCCACGAGTGTGAGTCTGCGCGTGATCGTGGAGGGCAAGCTGGGCGAATCGCATGCCACGGATCCGGAGGAGGTGGATGGGCTGGTGCGCCGGGCCGTGGAAGCCGCCCATTTCGGCAAGCCCGTGTCCTTTCGTTTTTCGGAACCCGCCCAGGTGCAGGACGTCAAGACGTATGATGATGCCGTCGTCCCGACCACGCAGGCGGAGATGGTGGATATCGGCCAGGAAATGGTGGATGGACTGAAAAGTTACGATCCGGACATCGTGTCCTACGCGAACGTGAGCAAGGCGATCGGACGGTCGGACTTTGCCAATTCGAGCGGGCTAGCGTTTTCCGGGGAGGGCACGCACTTTTCGGCAAGTCTGTATGGCAATCGCATTCGGGGAACGGACATGCTGTGGGCCGGGGACGGCTTCGGCTGGCGAAAGCGCGCAGTGGATCATCGGGCGATCCTGGATAAGACGATCCAGCGGTTCCTGTGGGCGGAGAAAGTCGCCAAGATGGCGTCCGGGAGTTTTCCGATTCTTTTCACGCCGACCGGGATGGGCGTTTTGCTCCTGGCGCTTCAGGAGGGTTTCAATGGGAAGAACGTGTTTCTCGGATCCTCGCCTCTGGCCGGAAAGATCGGGGAGCGGGCATTTGGCGAAGGGTTCTCGTTGACGGACGATGGCACCGTAGATTTTGCCTCCTCGAGCGGACGATACGATGGAGAGGGTGTACCGCACCGGCGTCTGCCCATGGTGGAGCATGGCATCGTGCGAAACTTCCTGTATGATCTGGATACGGCAGCCAAGAGCGGAACCAAGAGCACCGGGCACGGGGTGGGATGCCGATCCACGAATCTGCTGGTCGGAGAGGGGACCACTCCTTTTGCCGAGATGATCCGCTCCATAGACGAGGGATTGATCGTGGAGGCGGTGATGGGACTGGGACAGGGGAACGTGATCTCGGGCGTGTTTTCTGTGAACGTGAGCCTGGGGTATAAGATCGAAAAAGGCGAGATCGTCGGGCGGGTCAAGGACGTGATGCTGGCGGGAAACTCGTATGAGGCATTGAATCACATAGCAGGGATCGGAGATCGCGCTGAGTGGGTTTCGGGGAGTCTGAATACGCCGCCGATCATGATCGAGGGATTGAGCGTGGTTGCGCAGCAGTAGGGGCGATCCTTGTGGTCGCCCTTGCGAAATCGTAAAGGGTCCTCTCGTTCCTACGCAGAGCGAGGGAACGAGAGGCCAAGAGACGCGCGCCATGTCGTATCAGGAGTTTTTGCGGCCAAGTCAGATCACCACGGCATGGCGTAGGAGGGCTCGTTCACATACCGCTGTGTCTCCAGATCGAGGCGGATCTCGGCAGCAGCCGGCAGTTCGATCTGCAGGCGGCTGGCTTGGATGTCGATGTGGCGTTCCTCCTGGGTGAGAGCGGGGGCATGGTAGGTGCCGGCATAACCGCCCAATTCGCCCGGCCACTCGCTGGTTCGTGCCTGATAGGTGGCCCGGCCGAAACGATGTTCGCCGAAGGTGCCCGCCTGGATCAAGAGCGATCGAGGTTCGGTGGGGCTGAGGTTGACCAGGCGCACCACGGTCCGGTCCGCCTCAAGCGTTTCGACCAGGGCCGCGACGTCCGGCGGCAGACCGGGCCGCCTGCGGGAGACGTCGAAATACCTCAGGCGCGCGTGGAGCAGACCCCCGTTGTAGATCGGCTGGGGCGCGCCCAACGTCAGCTGGATCAGCGCCTCCGACGTCACCGGATTTCCCCACTGCCAGTGATGGATGTGGTGTCGGGTGCCGACGTGGGGGTCAGTCCGCAACTGGGCCAGCCGGCGGCACAACTGTTCGTGACTGGTGTGCAGGATGCGCTCAGGATACCCGTCGTTTTCACCGGCCAGGAAGCGCACCCACGGGGGCTCGTGCCCGGAGTCGTTCTTGTCGCGGAAGGAGAACACGGTATCCCAGTCGATGGCCTCGGCCTCGCGCAACCGCTCGACGCGCTCCCAGTCATCGGGCCGCATGGACAGGTGCCACAGGTAGATGGGGTAGACCGCGCTTAGCGGCTGCCAGTCGAACCAACCCGCATCGCCATAGCGGTAGGGCACCAGGAACGTCTTCTCGCCGAGGGGGATCGTGCTCAGTTGCTGTTCCCATTCGTTGCCGACACTCATGTGTTCCTGGCGATGGTCGCGCATCTCTCCCATCTCCAGGATGCGATCCATCTGCGCGCGGGGCAAGTCCAGGTAGCTGTCGTCGCGGGTCAGCAGATACGCGTTGGCGGCGGCGTCGATGGTGGCGAAGTGCATGGTCAGAAAGCCGTGGGGGAAGGTCCACCCGTAGCGGCCGCCGTACCACTTGCCGCCCACGTATTCTCCCACCTTGCCCGAGGGGCCGACCTGGTCCGGAAGCAGCCCGTCGTTTTTCCGGGCCCGTTTCATCCAGGCGTCGGTGTATGCCACCACCCACTCGCGATACTTCTCCTGCCCCGTCATCAGGAAGGCGTTGGTCATCTGCGACGTGATGGCCAGGTTCGCCGGTGCGTCCCCGGCCTTCCAGCGCTCCTGCATCGCCCTGCCCATACGGGCGGCGTTGGCCGGATCGGCCAGGTCTGTCACCTTCGTGATGCCGGGCAGATCGAAAAAGGGCAGACCATAAGGCTCCATCGTTGTGCCGACAGGCGCATAGGGTCCGCCGTCCGCCACATCGGTGACGATGGCCCCCTTGCTGCCGTTGAGCCCCGACAGGACGATCTTCAGATCGGGATCGTAGTTGATGGCCTCGGGATCCTCGTTGAGGTAGAAGCCCGCAAATCGCTGGGCGCGTTCGCGCAGCCGGGGTCCGTCGGGATTGGCCAGGCAGAGGTGATAGAAGAGGACATCCGCCTCCGACTGGTGCATCTGGTCCTCGCTGAAGCCATATTCCTTGTGATAGGAACCCAGCCGCATCAGCTGCCCCGTTATCGCCTCGAACTGGCGATGGCCCAGCGACAGCAGGTGATCGCCGCCGCCCATCAGATACACGAGGGGCCAGTTGAAGAAGGGCTCCAGAAAGTCGTCGGGGGATCCGCCACCCCACGCGTCCTCCCAGATGAACTCGCCATCTTCCCGCGTGAAATGTTCGAGGAAGGGATGGACGGACTGATCGATTGAATCGAACAGACGGCGCTGCCATACGGCCCATGATGGGATCTCGCTGATCGGTATGTCGGCAACCACTCGTGTCACGTTGGCTGGCTCCTTCTTGAATGCGCACTGCGCGGGATGTTGGGCATGGCAGCACGCGCAGGGGATCCGCAATCGGCTGTGCGACCGAGGACGTAGTGGAAGTTGGTTCCCGCGCGGAGCGCGGGAACGAGAGGTAACTGTGCCGTTGTATCGGCGAATGGCGCACGATCCAACATCACATCCAAGACCACGTTCGTGTCAAAAAGGACGTTCACAGGTATTTCTCCTCAAGATGGCGTTTGTAATCGTCCTCAGCGACCTGGCCCCCTTTAAGCGATCCTTTCAGCGAACGAACAACCGGAGTGAATTCATAAGCTGCTTGTGAGGTCTCTTCGCTAAGCAGGGCAAAATAGTCGGCAACCATTTGTGAGACCGATTTGCCCCTCTTTTTTGAATAGAGCGTTGCGCGTTGCACCAATTTTTCATCGAGGTGGAGTGTCAGTGTCTCCATGGTTTCACCTCCAAAGGTTGGATTGACGTTGCTATGCGATAGGAACACATCTTGTGTTTGACCATAGGGGCGATCATAAGGATGCGCTACAACCCAGGGATTTGAGCGCTCGTTTTCACAGTTTTCTCTTTCGTTGTCTACTCTCTGATGGGAGCGGACAAGACAGGGGTGCGCGGAAAAACTCTGTTTGAGTCGGCCCGCTGTGTTCGATGCTCTGAGCCCCAACGCGGAGGAATGTCCTCTCTGCGCGGCTGTGCCGTGAACTGCGCTCTGCTCCGTTCACGGTTCGGCTGGGGACGCTGAGCGTCGGGGCTGCGTTCCCACGCAGAGCGTGGGAACGAGAGGTAAACCCAGCCAACTCACCCGCCCTGCATCATAGGCTACCAGATCCACCCCCCGGCCATTCCCGGCAGACACGGAAATCGAAGCTTTCCCCCGATCTCCCACCCTCTCCAGAATCGCCTCGGCGATCTTTGTTCCATTGGATTCATACACATACGCTCTCATCGTATCCACCGCAGCGGGCTTTGCCAGCTT
>JAZDJA010000098.1:0-37323 GCA_043804415.1 Candidatus Latescibacterota bacterium
CGCACGGCTGACGCATCGCGTTCGGAAAAGGGAAGCATAACAATGACAACCACAAATAACCGGCAGATCGGATGGAAGGCGACCAGCACTGCGGGGGTCGTTGCTGCGGGAAGCGCCGATGCGGTCGCTGCAGGAATCAAGATCCTGGAGAAGGGAGGGAACGCGGCCGATGCGGCTGTTGCCACCATTTTTGCCCTCAACGTCACGGATCACGGCGACTGTTCCATTGGCGGCGAAGTTCCGCTTCTCATTTATGATGCGCAGAGTCATGAAGTGAAAGCACTCAGTGGCCAGGGGCGCGCGCCGTTATCAACCGACGCCATCCAATGGTACATGAAACACGGAATCCCGGGCGATGGGGACATCAAGATGGCCCCGGTTCCCTCGGTGGTGGACTTATGCATCACTACGCTCCAGCGGTATGGCACACGGACGCTCAACGAGGTGGCGGCACCGGCACTTGCACTCCTCGATGCGGGAACAGAGCCCTGGCACCCGAAACTTGCGATCACCCTTCGAAAGATGGTCCAGGAGGAACAGATCGCGCCAGGAAGCCGCGAAGAGAAGCTTCAAGCCGCAACCGACCGTTTCTACGGACGGAACAAGGTCAGAAATGATATCGCAGAGGATCTGGAGGCGTATTACATCGAAAAGGGCGGATTCCTCCGAAAAAGCGATCTGGCTGCCCACACGACCACAATCGAAGATCCGGTGACGGTCGAGTACAGAGGATATACCATCTGCAAATGCGGCCCTTGGACGCAGGGCCCCTTTCTCTGCCAGGCGCTGCGGTTGCTGGAGGGCTTTGACCTGAAGGCCATGGGCCCCTTCTCGGCTGATTACATACACGTCGTTGTGGAGGCCATCAAGCTGGCCATGGCCGATAGGGATACGTATTACGGCGATCCGGCTTTTGTGGACGTTCCCCTGGAAGCGCTGCTCTCAGATGCCTTCACCGAAATGCGCCGGCCGCTAATCGACCTGCGAAGGGCATCCCAGGAAGCTCGTCCGGGCGATCCGCACGGCATGAAACCGCTCCAGGGCCCCGGTGTCTTTCGACCGGGGGTTGGGGGCACCACCACATGCATCGTGGCGGACCGCTGGGGGAATGTGGTTTCGGCAACCCCCAGCGCCAATGTGCCCATGGCGCCGCGCGATGGGGGCAAGGCGGGTGTCACCTTTGGAAATCGCCTGCGCAGCCTCAACACGACACCGGGACATCCGAACTGCATTGAGCCCGGAAAACGTCCCCGTATCACCCTTACTCCAACCCTGGTCCTTAAGGATGGCAAACCCATCATGGCGATCAGCGTCGCCGGTGGAGATCTACAGGATCAGGTCACACTGAATCTGCTTCTCGATGTCATCGAGTTCGATATGCGCCCTGAAGCTGCCGTTACGGCACCACGCTTTGCCACGGCGCATCACCAGGACTCCTTCGATCCCAACCCCGACCGCACACAGACCTTCAAAGAGCCGGGATCATTGACCCTCAGCGATGGCGTGGATGACAGGGTGCGGCAAGCGCTTTCCCGGCGTGGACACAAGCTCGAGGTAACCACGTCTCCGATTGGCTCCCCTGTCATGCTCTATATCGATCAGGATAGCGGGATATGCTATGTCGCTGGCGATCCGGAAGCCCACCGACACGCGGCGGGTTTGAGTGGGAAATGAACACCGAAGGATCGAATGGAGAGCACCACACCATTCCGCGAAACCAAAAACGCACTGGAGGGGATTATGGAATTTCCGACACAATTTGCCGGGGGCGTTGCCCCCAAAACAACTTTGGGGACCGCTGGCCAGTGGGACATCCGCGAAAGCCTGTCTCCAAAAAGGCTGACGATGGTCATGTGGGACCAGGCCTACGCTTTGCGCCATGTTCCGGGCGGCTCCTTTCAGGACTATGACCGCGTGTTGGATGAAGCGATCGAACGGGGCTACAACACCATCAGGATAGATCCCATGCCCCAGTACGTGGATCTCGGGCGGCCGGAGCGCGAACTCCATTGGCCCGATCCCAAACAACCCTTCATGCCCTGGGGTGCCAATACCGAAATCACCGGGCCGGTGGGTTTATGGATGATCGAGTTTATGGAAAAGCTGCTCTCGCGCAAACTGCACTATACGCTCAGCGCCTGGTGGGCCTGCGATGAGAATCACGGCCCCAAACCCCTGCGCGTGCCCAGAACTCACGTCGAGGCCGCCGAAATGTGGATCAAGATGCTGGAACAGCATAAGCGGCGATTTGGCTTTGAAGGACTTGCCTATGTCGATATCGCCAACGAGGTCCCCTACTTTTTGCCGGGATTTCAGGATGCACTCAAAGAGGAAACCGGACATGGCTGGGAGCTGCCCCACTTCTCTGATGCGCAACGGGATTTTCTGTCCAACGACCTGAACCAGGCCGCCTTCCTGTTGGCGCGGGCGTTTCCAGAACTTCGCTTTACGGCTTCCATTCATGGCGACCTGAGGTGGCTCGAGGTGCCCCTTGAATTTGACTGTCTGGACGTGCATTTCTATGCCGATGCCGATGCCCGCTGGTCGACCCGCACCCGTTTCTCGGAATATATGAAGGATCTCTTCACCGACGACTCCTGGCACAAGGAGTTCAGCGATCGCTGCAAGATGACCCACCAGGCCATTGCGCCCATGCTTCGCGCCCGACAACGTCGGAAACTCGCCTCTTTCGCTGCATGGGCGGCCCAGCGGGGGATGCCATTGACAACAACGGAGTCCTGGTCTTCCTGGTACTACTTTGATTCCCCGAACCTGGACTGGGGCTGGCTATTGGACTGGGCTTCCTGGTCCGTGGAAGATGCGCTTGAGTTTGGGATGTGGGGCTGGACGCCCCACAACTACTGCCAACCGCAGTTTGAGAACTGGCAGGATGTAACCTGGCATCAACGGTTGACCAGCCGATTTCTGGAGGAATAGGGTCCGTGCAATCGAACCATCCAACCCACATGGATCGGAGACGGAACCATGACACTTCCCGCCCTGGTGAAAAAACGGGTCGAAGAGAGGCTATCCGAGTATTGTGAGCAGAGGATCCCCGAGGAGCTTCACGACGAAATAAGAGTGCTTTACCAGATCAGAGGGAACAGCGTAACCTTGCTTGAGTCACGGCCATCCTGGTGTGATCCATCGGAATGGTCCCAAACGAAGATTGCGCAATTTCGTTTTGATCCCAAGTATCATAGCTGGACATTATACTGTTCGGACCGAAATGGTAAATGGCATCTTTTCACTGACGTTGATCCCAGCCCACACCTCGATGACCTGCTAAGAGAAGTAGATAGGGATTCAACGGGCATATTCTGGGGATAGCAGGTGGCCTTCCGCAGAGGAGACTGCACAGAATAATGCCTGGAACCGGATGGAACGCAACCTTTTACAGGATGTCGGAATTCACCCTTTAGGGTTTCATTTTTCTTTTCACAGCGCAGGTGCGGGGAACGACCAAGAAACAACTCCTCCAGCATTGCCCGACAAACGCCTCCAGGGCGGGTATTCGAACATGCAGCTAAGTGCTGATGAAAACCTAAAGGGTTAATTCCGGTGCGGATGGGATTCCGGATTCCCGCATAGGCTACCTGGTTCGATCCGTGTCCAATTGCCTATGTTTTTTCCCGCCCTGCTGCGTGCACCCGCTCTGTCCGTCGGCCGGTTCCGGATGGTGGAACTGCGCGGCTCAGGAGAATATGCCCATGGACCTCATTGATGTGAATCTCTTTGTGGGGGATTGCCCCTTTCGGGCGATCCCCTCGAGCGTGTCGGACCTGAAGCGTCTCCGCGAGGATGCCGGACTGGAGCGGGCCGTTGCCACGAGCTTTAGCTCGCTCTTCTATTACGATCCACAGGAAGGGCTGGCGCGTGATCTGGAGCGATACGCGCCCCTGTCCGACTGGCTTTCGTTTTACGCCGTGGTAAATCCGGATTTCCCGCAGCTGGAGGGGCAGATCGAACACGCAGCAAGCGACGAGCGGATCGTGGGAATTCGGCTGTTTCCCACACTGCATCACTATGCCTTGGATTCGGATCGGGTGACCGAAACCCTTGGCCTGGCCGCAAAGAAAAATCTTCCGGTGAACCTGACCGCCCGGCTGACCGACGAACGGATGGCTCCGCGCTACCTGGATCAGGCCACCCTCTCCTCCGAGGCCCTTGCGGCCTTTCTCCTTGGCGCGGAAGAGGTCACCGTGATCCTGTCCATGTTTTTCTTCCGGGAGTTGCAGGCGCTGCCCGTGGAATGGTCGCGCATGCCGCGGGTGTATCTCGATCTGGGATGCGCCAAGCCTTCGGTGGCCTCCTTCGACCGGATCCCGTCCTGGTTCCCTGCAGAGCGCGTGCTGTTCGGCTCGGGCGCGCCACTGTATTACTGGAAGGGGAGCCGCCTGGCGGTGGAGGGCGCCGGGCTGAGCGAAGACCAGAAGTCCGCAATGCTGGGCCGCACGGCAAGGGAGGTGCTGGCATGGAGTTGATGGCGGACTTGCGGCGGTTTCGCATCGTGGATGCGCATGTGCACAATTGGGGGCTTTTTCAAGAGCTGGGCGATTTGGCCGGGTATGTGGATCGGTTTGGGCTGCATGCGGTTGGGCTGCTCAGTGATCTTCGGGGGGAGGGCATGCCCGATTCGTCCCAGATCGAGGCGAGCAACGAGGCCACTGCCCGTGCGCGGGAGAAAATCGGGGATCGGATCATTCCGTTTTGTTACGTCAATGCGACGCACACCGAGCACGCGGTGGGTCAGGTGAATCGCTGGGAGAAAGAAGGATTCCGGGGACTCAAATTCTGGATCAGCGAGCACGCAACCGACCCGAGGACTTTCTCGGTCGTGGAGGCAGCCCTGGGGAAGGACTGGCCCATCTTCTATCACTCCTACTATCGTCCGCACGGCACGGCCCCGCATTCCGAGAGCCCGCCGATGGAGGTGGCCGAACTGGCCCGGCGCTATCCCCAAGGGCGGTTTATCATGGCCCACATGGGCGCCCAGTTCGAGCACGGCCTTGGCGCGGTGGCCGATTGCCCCAACGTATCCGTGGACTATGCGGGAACGATCAACGAAAAAGGCGCGTATGAAACTGCGCTGCGCCTGTTGGGGCCAGACCGGATCGTGTTCGGCACGGATATGCCCGCATGCTTCTACACCAATGCGGGGCGCGTGCTGGAGCTGGAGGTGCCGGATGCGGTCAAGCAGCAGATCTTTGCGGACAATTTTCTCAAGCTGCTGAAAAGGGCACCTTGAGTCCTACACCGTGCTGTGCATTCTGAGCATGACAGGAACACTTTATATCCAAAGAGCCCATCGTGTTTTGGCCCCAATGCTATTTCGGTGCGAGGATACAGAGGAGCATCCGGACGCCCGAATCGGTCTTCTCTGCCCGATCCGTGTCCATCCCATGTATTCGTGTCCCACGGCTTTTGGCTTCTGCTTCGGCTTGGTCCCGTTGCTCCTCCTGACCCATCCTCAGGTCTTGAGCCCTCCCACCCATCCATCAGCAACCGGCCTTGATGACCCCAATCCTCCAACGCATCAGCACACGCTGGCAGAGCGAAGCCGGATACCGCCAGGTGCTCACGATGGCCATCCCCCTTATCCTGAGCACCGGGGCGTGGTCTGTTCAACATTTCGTGGACCGGATGTTCCTCACCTGGTATGCTCCGGAGGCCATAGCCGCTGCCATGCCCGCGGGCATGCTCAATTTCACGGTGCTGAGTTTCTTCCTGGGAACTGCGGGATACGTCAACACCTTTGTGGCTCAGTATCACGGTTCCGGACAGCATGCGCGGATCGGACCGGCCCTCTGGCAGGGGATACACATCGCAGCCGTAGGCGGGATCATCCTCCTCGGGCTGATCCCATTGGCCAGGCCGGTCTTCGGATGGATCGGACATGAGGGGGCGATCCAGCACAATGAGGTGGTGTATTTCCAGATGCTCTGTCTCGGAGCCGGGCCTGCCATTGCCTCCTCCGCGATGGGCGGCTTCTTCTCCGGCCGGGGAAAGACCTGGCCCGTGATGTGGATCAACGTGCTGGGCACCGCCGCCAATCTGGCCATGGACTACGTGCTGATCTTCGGTCATCTCGGGTTTCCGGAATTGGGCATCCGGGGCGCGGGGATCGCCACCGTACTCTCAACCTGCTTCTCGTGCGGCATCTTTCTGGCCCTGATCCTGAGAGGAAAATATGTGCGAAAATACAACACCCGCAGCTGGCAGTTGGACCGAGGGCTCTTTGCGCGCCTGATACGCTTCGGCGCCCCCAATGGGGCGCAGTTCTTCATAGACATCGCCGGATTCACCGTCTTCATCCTCCTGATGGGCCGTCTGGGCACCACCCCATTGGCCGCGACGAATATTGCCTTTAATATCAACAGTCTGGCGTTTATGCCGATGATCGGATTTGGCATCGCAGTGTCCGTTTTGGTGGGCCAGTATCTTGGGAAAGGACGATCCGATCTGGCGGAACGCAGCGTGTATTCGGGGTTTCATCTGACGTTTCTCTATATGACCACAATCGCCGCACTCTACGTGCTGGTCCCGAACATGTTCCTGCGCCCCTTTGCGGCTCAGGCCGACGCGGCGAGTTTTGCAGAGATTCGGGCATTGGCGGTGATCCTGCTGCGCTTCGTGGCGGTGTATTCGGTGTTTGATACCCTGAATATCATCTTCGCTGCGGGCATCAAAGGCGCGGGGGATACGCGCTATGTCATGGTCATGATTCTCGCCGTATCCCTGCTCGTGCTGGTTGTCCCAAGTTACGTGGTGCTCGTGCTGCTGCACCGGGGCATCTATGCAGGCTGGACGATTGCTTCGGCGTATATCATCCTGATGGGATTTGCGTTCCTGTTTCGTTTTCTGGGCGGAAAGTGGAAGAACATGCGGGTCATCGAAGAGGTGCCGCCTTCGTTACCTTCCATGTTTCCGGAAGCGCCGGTTCCTGAGTTGGATTGGGTCTCAACTTCGACATCTATGGGATAATGGCGGTTTCGGAGGACACGGGGCACAAGGGGAAAGACGGAGGGGATCTGGGCCAGTGGGGGCTTGTGCTGGATGGAGAACAGCACGCTGATGGTCAAGCTGAGAATGCGGAATCAGATGGACCAAGTCGAGGGAGACCTTCCGGTGTGGGTGGGTTTGGGCAACGTGAGCTCACGCTCTGTCTTGAGCACCGGGATGCGGGTTGAGCAGGTGCAAGCCGCGCGACAGGAGGGCGGAAGGGGAATCACGGCGTTTCCGCACACGGCTTTGACGGATGAGGATCCGGCGGCACCGGCGGAATTGGGTCGGGCGTGGGTGTGGCCACGCATCTTTCTGAGAGGATGGCCACATGCGGGTTTCCGGATCTCTATGGACGGTCATCAACTGCATGCGCCGTTCTTTGAGTTTGCCGGCATCTAAGTGGGTTTCACGGAGCGGCTTTTCCACAAAATGGTGAAGGATCTTTTTGTTTTTTCCGATCTCCCAACAAGAAAGCTCGGCGCCAACGCCGAGCTTTCTTGTTTCCACGGTCTTTGGGGAGTCTCTTGCCGGTCATTCGTCCTTTGAGGACAGTTCCCCGGAAGCTGGATGAGGGATTTGCCTTTGGGCCCTGGGGAGCAGTTCCAGAAACAGGTTGGTCAGAAAATCCAGGGATGCCTGCACCGGTTCGCTCAGATCCCCGGAGCCCGTCTGAGCGGGCTGGATGGCCAGCAGGTGGATCTCGACTGGGATGTTCAGTTGCAGATAGTCGCACGCCATCTGCAGGGAGAGGGCATGCGTGGACAGTCCGCCGGAGGCGAGCTGACCCGGATCCAGAAGGCGGATTTCGCCCGGATTCCCATGAAAATCGGCGACGTCCACGATCAGGACAGTGTCCGGTTTTTTCCGCACGATTTTTTCGAGGAAATTCTCAGGAGCAACCCCTGCATCCATACAGCAAGCCTCCACGCGCCCGGTGAGTTTCCGAACGAGCAGGGAGCCTGCACCGTCATCTCCGCGGGCGGTATTTCCTACACCGAGAATAAGGGGATGGCTACTTAGAATGGTTTCAAGCTGCGCGCGCAAAAGATTCATCTTCCTGGGATTGTAATGAGGATAGATGCAACACAGAGGACACGGAAACATAACCGAAAAAACACCGAAATCTGTTCCTCGGTGTTTTTCGGTGTTTGACTTGCTGTCGCAACTTAGACCATGAGAGCGGTCTTCCGCCGGCATCTCGGGCACTGGATGGTGAGGTGTGCCTCACGGCCCGCCGTTTCGGGAGGCGACTGAACGCCTTCGTCCACCACTTCGAGGTCTCTTTGGGAGACGAGCATCAGGGTGGGATTGGCAAAGGAGAGCGGCCCCAGACGTTTCGCAAGCCACCGGAGTTGGTCCACGGGAGCCAGCACCTCTCCGCAGCGCTCGCACAGCAGAAGCGTCTTCTCCGCCTTTTCTTCAAAGTCCTCCGGAGCGAACCCCACGAAGTCATACTCGTTCGTAAGCTTGATGCCCTTTTCAGTGACGCAGTACCGCTCGCACTGCCCACAACAGATGCACGCATCGAGATGCTGGGTCAGTTTTCGGACCGGGGAATCGGAGGAAAGGTCGTCCACAACGTCTATGCAGTTGGACGGGCAAACCTCAGCGCATGCGCCGCAGCCGATGCACTCCTCCTCGTTGTACCGGGGGCGGCCCCTGAACTGCTCGATGGGTTCATAGGGCGCCCCGCCGGGGAACTTCGTGGTAAAGGGCCGTGAAAAAAGGGACGTGATCGCGAGTTTCAAAATTCTGAATTGCAGCAGGCACGGGAGCTTCATGAGCTTTTCCTGTCAAGTGAGGTTCAACGTTTTTGCGAAAAGTGAAAATGCCCTGCTCAAATGTCAAATTCAGAAACTCAACCGCCCAGAAAAATCAAACGGAAATATGTCTTAGACGTTGCGCTCGGATGTCGGGGGAACGCTCTTTTTGACATTAGGATTGTGGCACGTTACATTCCTTGCCTAAATTCCGGGCTCGTGGTCCTCTTCAAACTTGTCTATCACGCTATTCTCCCAGAGTTTGACCCCGGAGGCATGCGCGCCCAGTGCGAGTGCGTGCGCGGCAGTAGGAGAAGTGATAAGCACGAATACCATGCAGATCAGGCATTTCGTGATGGTCGGCATCGTGCCTGCGAGAATCATGGATCCCGCCAGCACAAGACACGTTCCGAGCGTCACACATTTCGTGGCCGCCTGCAGTCTGTTGTAGATATCGGGAAACCGGATAAGCCCGATACATCCAAAGATATTGAACAGGATCCCGATTCCGAGAGTAACGGTGCCGATCGTATCACTCATCGAATCCCTTTCCCTCCAGATGTTTGGCCAGCGCGATGGCGCCTATGAAGCTCAGCAGCGCCCACGAGATGCCGACGATCAAATAGTAATCCCTGCCCGTTCGTACGGCCATGATGGCGGTGAAACATACCACGACGATTCCGAGAATGTCAATGGCCATCGCGCGGTCGGGCGCTGTGGGCCCGCGGCCGATGCGATAGAGGCACATTCCGCAGCATCCAAGCAGGGCTATGAATACCAGATTGTACATAAGATCGGACACGGTCACTTCTCCGGGCTAAGGGCTACGATTTTCATGTTCTCACTGCGGAGCCCGCCGAGTTCAAGAAGAGAACACAACGAAGGGCTCTGCGATGAGATTGTGTTCGCTTCTGTCCGCCCACTTATCTGAAGATCTTTTCGAGGAACCACTCGAACCGCTGAAGGATGTACTTGGCCGCCTCTTCCTCGTCCGTGGTCTTGATATTGATCCAGTGCACGTAGAGCACGCCATCCTCCGTAGCGTTCACGCAGAGGGTTCCGGGAGTGAGGGTGATCGAGTTTGCGAGTGCGGTGATGGCGGTGGCGTTTCGGAGCTTCGTTCGCACTTTGACTATGCCCGGTCGAATGGGCATCGCGGGATGCAGCACGCGGTACACCACATCGAAATTCGCCTTCACGACGTAATACGCAAGCACGAACAGATAGACGAACATCCAGAAATAGCGTGACGGATGGACGCCCTTGCCCGTCTCCAAAGGCACTTGGCGCATCACAAGCGTGACTAGGAGCGCGACCCCAAGACCGACTATGACGTCCTGCCCTCGCAGTTCCATCTCCGGACCAAACGGCCACACGAGCACAACCCATACCACGAATGTCAGGACAAACAGTACGATCCGTTTCATGACTTCTTCTCACATATCGGAAGGAAAAACACGAGCGTATGGTGAAAGATACCTAAACCCCGCTCAGAAGCGCATCGGCCGCTGGTCGGACGATCAGCGGGGTCTCGAATCCGGTTACGACCAAAAACGCCATCGCCACGCAAAGCAAGGCAAGGAGGATCATCGCCGTGGCCATCAACGCCGGCGCCCTGCGCACCTTGGTCAACCCGGCTTTTGCAGCGCCGAAGAAGGCATATCGCTGTACTTTCAGGAAGGAGGCCAAGGTCATCAGGCTGACGAAAATGGCCCACACGGCCATGCCGTAATATCCCGCCTGGACGCACGCGATCACGATGATCAGCTTGCTCCAGAATCCGTTGAGCGGGGGAATGCCCGCGATAGACATGGAGGCGATCAGTGAGGTTGTCCCGGTCACGGGCATTTTCTTGTGGAGGCCACCGAGTTTCTTCAGATTGCGCGTACCCGTGGCGTATTCCACCGAACCGGCGTTCAGGAATAAGAGCGACTTGAAAACCGAGTGATTGATCAGGTGATAGAGTCCACCCACAATGCCAAGCGGCGTGCCTATTCCCAGACCGAGCACCACGTAGCCGATCTGGCTGATGCTGTGATACGCGAACAGCCGCTTCATATCCCACTGGCCAATGGCGAGGAGCACCCCTACCACCATAGATAGCGCACCGAGCCACCGGAGTATTAAAAGCCGCCCGGGCGTGATTCCGAACACGTTGAACAGCAGGCGCGCCAGTACATAGACACCAATCGCCTTGATCACCACGCCGGAGAGCATCGCGGATATGGGAGCAGGCGCGGAAGGATGGGCGTCGGGAAGCCACGCGTGGAAGGGCACGAGCGCGGCCTTGAGTCCGAAACCGCAGATGAAGAGGGCCAACGCAAAAATATGGGGCGTTTCCACCGGCGTGGCCGCGAACCGGGCGGCGATATGCGCCATGTTCAGCGTGCCGGTGAGGGCGTACGTAAATGCGATGCCTATGAGGATAAAGGATGAAGCTACGCTTCCGAGCACCATATACTTGAAAGACGCCTCGAGTTCCTCGTGCTCGCACCCGAAGCCCACGAGCGCATACGAGGAAATGGCCGCAACCTCCATAAATACGAACAGGTTGAACATGTCCCCGGTAAGGACGACTCCGTTCATTCCCGCCACCATGAAGAGGAACAGGCTGTAGTAGCGAAGCTTCGAGGTGTAAAGCCGCATGTACTGCACGGAAAACAGCGTGGCCGCGAGCCCGATGGCGTTGATGGTGATCAGCATGAGCGTGGTCAGACCGTCGAGGCGCAGGTCTATGCCTACAGGCGTATTCCAGCCGCCCATGTGATAGACAGCCTGCTGACCCCTTGTGGCAACCGCCATAATGAGAAGGCACAACATAGTGATATTCCCGAAGACATCGGGAAACCACCTGACCTTCCGGGAGACCATCGGGATAACAAAGGCCACGCCTAAGGGGACAGCGACAAACAGGGGGAGCAACCTTTCCATCATTCCCTCAGCAAAGTAGCTTCTTCGAGTTGGGACTGCCGATTGGGGATTGCGCATCCCGCACTCACCAATCACCATTCACCGTTCACCGTTCACCAATTTCACATTCTGCATGCTGCGTGCCCCGCCTACCCCCTCAACCTCCTCATCTCGGTGATGTCGAACGTCCCGTATCGTTCATACAGCCTGATGCAGATGGCGACCATAAGGGCGAGCACACCGAGGCTGATGACGATGGACGTCAACACCAGAGCCTGGGGCAGGGGATCCACCGAGCTCGCGACAAAGTCCGCAAGGCTCATGCCTCTTACAAGGATGGGCGGCTCCCCTTTCATTCGGTAACCTATGAGGATGAGAAGCAGGTTTATGCCGTATTCCATGATCGCAATGCTGATCACGATCTTGACCACGTTCTTCTTGACCATCACCCCGTACAGCCCGATCGCTATGAGAATAAGACACAGGGAATAGATCATCTTCGGGTTTTCCTTTTGCGTCGCAGAGATCGCAGAGAAAAGGCAGGTTAAGGTTAAGGCGGGGGTGGGCGATCTCCACCTCAGCCTCAACCTTTGTTTTTCGTCGTGACCACGCGCACTGCCGCAAGTATGGTGAATACCATGAAAAGACCCGCGCCGACTTTGAGTCCGATGCCGATGTTGCATATCGGAATGATGCCCGCACTGATCAGATTGAAAAGCGACCCGGTCGGAGTCCGGATCCAGTTGCTGAAGAACACGCCGGCCATGGGCATGCCGACCAGGGCTACACCGAGGAAGATCAACGCGCCGACGCTGTCCAGTTCTGAGGCCACCGACTTGCTCAGGAATTTCATCCCGATCCGCTGGCCTTCGGCAAGGGTGATCAGAATGAAGGCGCAGGCCACGATCACCCCGCCCGGAAATCCGCCGCCAGGGGTAAGGTGTCCGTATAACACCACATAGATTCCGAAGAGAAGCAGAAACCCCTTCAGCCAGCGGCTCACCGTCTTGACAATGAGGCTCATGCCTTCTTGTGAGGTTTTACTTTTCATACGGCGTCGCTCTCCTGGTCTATTTCGTCCCGACTTTTGCGCGCTTTCTTTCGCAGGATGGCAAGCGCGCCAAGGATCGCGCAGAATACTACCGTGGCCTCGCCCAGGGTATCGTACGCCCGAAAGTCGAGAAGAATCGCAGTCACGATGTTTGCGGCTCCTGTTTTCTCAAGGCCTTGCTCGAGGTAGGTGGTTGACGGGGCATCGCTGAAACGCTCGGTAGCGGGCTTGCCAAACTCAGGAAATTCGTCGAACATGCGTACACTGAACAGGACAAGCACAATGAGAAGCACCACGGTGACGACCATTCCGAAAAATTCCCTGTCCCCGGAGATCGCGGTAAGGTCGCGGCTGATCGTGGCCCGTATGAGAACCACCAGGCAAAGGATCTCCACCACGACCTGCGTGATAGCGATGTCCGGCGCGCCGAGAAGCAGAAAGGCGATGGAGAGCAAGAACCCGACCGCGCCCACGCAGATGATGGACGAGAGGAGATTGGTCGTCTCGATCGCAATCAAGGCGCCGAGGATCATTAGAAGCTGGAGTATTACGAGAAGATCAGGCATGCTGAAGCTTTCCTAAGACAAAGATGAGTGCCAAGAGACCTGCGAGCACCCACGTCAAGTAGAGCGGAAGCCGGCCCGTGTGCGCGCCGCGCAGGGCTTCCACAAGGTAGAAGATTACCCGGGTCCCGATGTCGTAGAGGTCGAACCACTTGTTCTGAGCCGCCTTGTAGATGGATCTGAAGGGCATCAACTCCTGGATGGTGCGATAGAAATCCACGCCGGTCACTTCGAGGTATCGCGCTTCATCAGGACGCATGCCCTCGATATAGGTCTTATCCATCAATTCCCCTCCGATGTACGTTTCCGTCTCCCGGAGGTTGCGTACGGTGCTCAGGAAGTAGACGATCGCCCCCAGGAAAAACGCCGCGATCAGGGCAAGTGTGGCAGGGGCTGCGGACCAGATCCCCGGAAGCTTTACCAGATCGAGACCGGCGACCGCCGGGCCGATGAAGTACTTGAGCGGGAGACGGTAGGCCAGCACGCCAAAGAGGATGCACAAAGCCGCAAGCACCGTCATGGGCAGCCACATCGAAGGGCCGACTTCGCGGATCTCTTTCTTCTCAAGTTCCGGCGACATCTTGCAGAGGAACGTGGCGTGCAGCACCTTAACGAAGCTGGCAAGGGTCAGCGCCGATCCGAGCATCGCCGCCACGAGCCAGACGATCCAGAGCGCGCCGCCGTTCTTGCCCGTTTCGATGATGCCCTGATACACCATCCATTTCGAGGCAAAGCCGTTGAGCGGCGGAATGCCGGAGATGGACCATGCGGCGATGAGGAAGGCCCCGAAGGTAAGGGGCATCGCCCTGGCAAGCCCTCCCATTTTGTCCAGATCCGTGGTGCCGGCCTTTTTCTCCACAGCACCCGCGCAAAGGAAGAGGCAGGACTTGTAGATTGCGTGATTGAGCATGTGGAACAACCCACCGGCTATTCCGATCGGGTTTCCGGTTCCGATGCCCAGCACCATATATCCGACCTGGCTTACCGCGTGGTAGGAGAGGAGCCTTTTCATATCGTGCTGGACCAGCGCCATCATAACCGCGAAGAGGACGGTGCCTGCACCGATGATCATGAGAAATGTTCCCATCCCCGAGGTCATGGCGAACATGCCTGTCGCGGTCCTCGCCAAAAGATAGATGCCAAGCAGCTTGTCCAGTGAGGCGGGGAGAAACGCCGTAACCGGAGCCCATGCTTTCTCGCCGCAGTCCGGGACCCAACTGTGGAGCGGCATAGCGCCCGCCTTCGCAAAGGCCGCGACCGCGAAGCAGAGAAAGGCGGCATACACGTGCCCGGGGCCGAAGCCCACCGGCGGGCGAGTGAAAGAAAGCGAGGAACCATCCATCCGGGTCGAGCCGGTCATCATCCAGACCAGCGCGATGCCCAGCATAAATACGCAGTCCGAGCCGCCTATAATGACAAACGTCTTCTTCGCCGCGTCCGACGCCGTGGGACCTGCCAGGCCGATCATCAGATACAGGGTCATCCCCAGGAATCCCCAGAACCCGAGCAGGAGGATCAGGTCGTTTGCGAGCACCGCGCCGCAGGAAGCTCCGAGCGTCCAGAGGAGATAGCCGTAATAGGCGCGCTGCCCCTCGGCCCCCTTCATGAAGCCCACAGAATAAAGAGCGATGAGCAGCCCGAAGATGGTGGTGGCAAGCAGGATGAAGGAACTGAGCGTATCTATCCGGAGCAGTCCCGTCCGCGCCCACATGTCGAGGCTCTGCGCGCCATCCGAGAGCACGTTCAGGAAAAGCTGCCCGCCAAGGTACACCGTCACCGCCGCGATGAGCACGGTTAGGACGGCGCGCAGTTTGTCAAGCGCCCCCGGCAAAAGCAGACAGAGCGTGCCTGCCAGGAGAGGCAGCACTATAATCAGGGCAATGGGGTTTGAGAAGAGTTGCTCCATGAGATTATCGCTCCAAAGGTAGCTTGGGACCTTCCGCGCCCAGTTCTTTCTTGAGTCTTTCTGTCTTTTCTTGCGAGAGACGGATCAGATCCGCCGAAGCCATGAGGTGCTTGCCTGTGGCGGCATCAATCGTAGCCATCCGCTCGGTGCAGCAGTAACAGGGGTCCACCGCGGCGAGAATGATGGTTGCGTCCGCCACAGTTTCTCCGATAACGGCCACACGGTTTGAAACGATGTTCATGTAGCTTGGCGCTCTGACCTTGTGGCGAGCAGGCCGGTTTGTGCCGTCGCTTCGGATGTAGTGGAAGACCTCTCCGCGCGGCGCTTCGTAGTGTCCGATACCCTCTCCGGGCCTGATCTCCTTGGGGTTTGCATCAATGGGTCCCGGCACCGTTTTCAGCTTGTCCAAACACTGCTCGACGATTTTTATAGATTCGAACATTTCCAGTATGCGAACGACGGCCTTGTCAAAGACATCGCCGTTTTCCATGACGATGACGTCCCAATCCACCAGTCCGTAAGCCGCGTGGGGATGGTCACGCCTCACGTCAATGGGCACACCGGACGCGCGCGCGGTCGGGCCCACAACGCAATAGTCGATCGCCTGCTCCTTCGTGAGAATGCCAACGCCCTTGGTTCTTGCGTGGATCACGGGATCGTCCACGACGGCGTCCCTGAAGAGCGCCACAGGCCCCTTCAGATCATCCACCAACTTCCGTATCGCGGGAATGTCCTCCGTCTTGATGTCGCGTCGAACACCGCCCGGCTTCATCATGGCATAGTGGTTTCGGTTGCCCGTAATCAGTTCCAGAATGTCGAGGACAGGCTCCCTGTACCGCCATGCCCACATCCATACCGTGTTGAATCCAAGGAAGTGCCCGGCAAGTCCGAGCCAGAGCAAATGGGAATGGAGACGCTCCAATTCGCCGATCACGGAGCGGATGTAAAGCGCACGTTCGGGCACGACGACGTCTCCCGCATCCTCGACCGCCTGTACGCACGCGATCGGGTGGGAGGTGGAGCATATCCCGCAAATGCGCTCCACCAGGAACACCGTCTCCTCAAAGGTCTTGGACTCGGAGATCTTTTCGATGCCGCGGTGGTTGTACCCGAGTTCTATGTCCAAGCGAACGACCCTTTCGCCCTCCACGTGAAGCTTGAAAAATTCGGGCTCCTCCTGCAGCGGGTGATAGGGACCGATCGGTATGATCGTCGTCTTAGCCATGGGTCTTTGCATCCTCCCCTCTAGGGGGTGGTATGTAGTCTCTGCGCATAGGATAGGCGCCTTCCGGCCAATCGTCCAGAAGCAGCAAATGCCTTACATCGGGATGATTCCTGAATGTAATACCGAGAAGCTCCCACATCTCCCGTTCGATCCACTCTGTGCCCGTGCAGATAGTGGCCACGGATTCGATCTCGGGGTGGTCTCTGTCCAATTTCGTCTTCACGGTTACCACCAGGCCCACCGCATCAAACGCCCAGTGGTAAAGGATTTCGATGGCAGACGGGGTGTCAATGCCCGATGCGATCTGAAAACGGGCTTTGAGGTCCTTGAAGATAAGGCGGGTGACTTCCGGCACGTCCTCCGGGCGCACCTCCACATACGCCCGGGTCTCGGATTTGTCGTACCATGCGACGACCTTGTCGCCGAGGTTTTCTCTTAGTCGGGAGCGTATCGCTTCCTTGGTCATGAGTTCCCCTTGAGCTTGTTGATCAGCTTTACCACAGCCGAGATCATGGCCTCGGGTTTCGGAGGACAGCCCGGTATGAAGGCATCCACAGGAATATACCGACTGATAGGCGGGTCTATATTGTAGGAATCCCTGAAGATTCCGCCCGTACACGCACATCCCCCGATTGCCACTACCACCACGGGCTTGGCTGCTTGTTCGTAAACCCGTTTGGCCCGCACGGCGGCCTTCCTGTTGAACGCGCCACAGAGCACGATGACATCTGCATGGCGGATGCTTCCCACGAGGACCATTCCAAAACGCTCGATGTCGTATTTCGGCGTCAAGAGATCCAGTACCTCGATGTCGCAGTTGTTGCACGGGCTTCCCGCGAGGTGGAAAACGTTCAGTGATCTTGTCAGAGCGCCGATAGCAAAACTCATTTCATCACCATCCTGCAAAGGCGAGCACCACGGCCAAAAGCGCGGCGAGCGTCATCGGTCCCCAGAAGAACCTCACCGCCTGGTCTATGCGCACGCGCGGTGCGGTGTTTCGGATCAGGACGATCACAACGACCAACCCGACATATTTCAGGATGCCAAGCCCAATCGATAGCGCACCCGCGCCGAAGTCTATGCCGCCGCAAAGGAGCGTTACGAGAAACATCGGCATCGTAAAGAGCATCATGGCTTTCGTCAACTTGAACGCCGCAAGCGGAGGGCCGGAGTATTCGATGTATGCGCCACCGGTAAGCTCGGTTTCTGCTTCCGGCATATCAAAGGGGATAAGCGTGAGCTTAGCCTGCATGCACAGGATGGCAACAAGCAACGCGATGACCCCGGAAGGGGCAGAGGCGGCGGCGGGCGCAGCGAGGATCTCTCCAAGCCGGATGCTGTGCGTCTTGATCACCGGTACGAGAATGGCCAACACAAAAGGCAGTTCATAGGACAGGATGAGTTTCATTTCCCGGCTTCCTCCGAGGGAGGCCAGAGGATTCCGGGAGGCGAATGAACCTAGTACCACGGCCATGGCAGGCATCGTCAGCAGATACAGGACTACGACAAGGTCGCCCACGAAGGCTTCGTTGGGCCAGAGCAGCGCTCTCCAGATGATGGTGGAGGTGAGGGCAGCGGCTGCCAGTCCGATAAGCGGAGCGGAAAGGAACAACAGCTTCGATCCGCCCGCTGGAACGCAGGTTTCCTTTATACATAGTTTCACCACGTCGTAGAAAGGCTGAAGGAAGGGCGGTCCCACCCGCATTTGTACCCGGGCGGTTACCTTTCGATCAATCCAGCTCGTCACCAGCCCGATAACGGCTGTGAAGATCAGGCCTGGAAAGACCAGTGTCTGTAAGATGATCGAACCGGTATTCATACCTCACACCGCCTTCTTATCCCACTTTGGGGAACGCGCCGCCAGATGATCGTTCAAGACGTAGATGTCTTCATCAGGAGATTCTTCCACTTCCTCAAATGCTGTGGCATCTCTGACACAGGTCGCTACGCAGGCCGGCACGCCCTTCGATGATCCGACGCAGTAGTCGCACCGAACCGCATACAGCGTTACAGTTTCCGGATGGATCGTGCCGAAGGGACAGGCATGCGTGCAGCATTTGCAGCCCACACAGCGCCCGTTGTAGCGCTTCATCACTCCGTCTTCCTGGCGCTCCAGCGCCTCGAAGCGGCAGGCGGCTACGCAGCTCGGTTCCTCACAACGGCGACATGTCAGCATAAAGGAAACCTCTTCTCTCAGCGCCAGAATGCCGTGCTCAGTAACCTTCGGCTGATAGAAATAGGCACATTGGACGGTGCACGTTTCGCACGTGTCGCACTTGGTTACGTCTATGAAAAGGCGTCTGCTCATCCTCAATCCCATATCTTGCGGAGAGACTCCAGCTTATCGTAAGAGAAGACGGGACCGCATGTACACGCATAGTACGGACCCACCCGACAATGACCGCATTTCCCAACGCCACAGCTCATGTTCTTTTCCATGGAGAGATAGATGCTCTTCTTATCATAACCGAGTCCCAGAAGACTTAGGGTGGTGAACCGCATCATGGTCGGCGGACCACATACGACAACCACTCCGTTCGCTACGTCCGAAGTCAGCTTGTCTCCATCGAGAATGGAGGTAACCACGCCTTCATGGCCGGTCCAGGTCTCATCCCCCCTGTCCACGGTGACCATCAGATCAAGTGCGTCGGCTTTGCCCCAGGCTTCGGACAGCGCGGACCGATACACGAGGTCGGACGGCGTGCGGGCCCCGTATCTTACGATGATCTTCTTGTACAGATCCATTTCCTCGAACAAGGCAAAAAGAAGCGCTCTCAGAGGAGCCAGACCGACACCGCCGCCCACGATGAGCACCTCCCGGCCGAGGAAATCTCCCAATGGATAGGGTTGACCCAGAGGCCCGCGGATCCCGACGTCTGCGCCCGGAGACAAGCTGTGGAGACGTTCGGTGACCTTGCCCACGCGCATAATGGTGATCTCCATATAGTCAGAGACAGCGGGCGAAGAGGAAGGGGTGAAGGGGGCCTCCCCTATCCCCGGCACACTAAGTTCCACAAACTGACCGGCCCTGAAGGGGATCGGCTGTTCCGGACGAACGAGGAAGGTCGTGATGTTCGAGGTTTCCTCCACCACGGACTCGATCTTTGCCGGAATCGGCATGTAGGGAGATTGACTCATAGATTGCCTCGTTGGCTCATTGGTCATCGCTTCCTGTTTCCCCACCACTCCCCCCAAGGAGAAACCGCCTGCCTAGTGCCCCATTCCCAATGCCGATTTGAGTACCTCGCGTATGTCTATCTTTCCTGTACAGGCTTCGATACAGCGGCCGCATCCGTCGCAGGCATACCTGTTGAGAATCTGGGGGAAGTAGTCAAATTTCTTGTCAAAGCGGTTGTGGAGGCGTTCGGCCCGATGAGAGCGCGGGTTGCCACCTCCTGCCACGCGTGCGAAGTTACGGTAAAGGCATGAATCCCACTGTTTCACGCGCGCGGGTACCCCATCCTTCGAAAGCCCGTCCGCCAGCAGAAAGCAGTGGCAGGTGCAGCACACGAGGTTACATGCTCCGCATTCCACGCAGTCTTCGGCAAGCGTATTCCAAAAACGCGATCTGGCAGATTCCCGGATCGCCTTCTGGAAATTCAGACCGGGTTTCAATCCCTTCTTGGACGCCTGATCCACCACCCGATGGTATAGCCACTCTCGAGCTGCCTCACGCGCCTCCAGGATCGCATCGTCTGCCACTTCGAGATGCTGTCTTGCCGGTTTGATCGCCCGCTCTCCACGCTCGCTCCCAGTGTCGATGACATATCCCAAGGGGGTGGCAGAAATATTAATGTCGAACCCATCTTTGGCATAGGGCTGCTCATTCACGACCGGGCAGAAGCAGACCTCGCGGCAATCAATGCAGTCGCAGGATATGATGAGGGTTTTCTCACGAGCTTGCGCGTAGTAAGGATCGACGGGTTCAGACTCCAGAAATACATGGTCCTGTATCTTCAGCGCGGAAAGGTCGCAGTTTTTCACTCCCAGCACAATTCGATCCTCCATCGGCCGGATCTCGGACGTTCCTTCAAGCTCGCCCAGGAATTCCCGTGGGCGGAAGACCAGCGACTTCAAGGGCTCGACCGGGCGAGATGTTCCGAGGGTGTGCTTTTCCGGATCCCATGCGTCGGCTCGGACGAGATGACAATCGCCCTCCGTCTGCTCAGGGACAAAAACGGTCCGATCCCCGCAGATCTCTTTCAGGAAGTAATCTAGTTGGTAGAGTGGGAGTTTATAGGCCATGTGTTCGCTCGTTCTTCCCATGCCTTGCGAAAAAGACGTTCTTCTTCTGGATCTGCCTGGAACCCAATCAGAGGTGCTTCGGAAGAACCACCGTCAAGGTCGTGCCCTGACCTAGTGTACTGCTCGCTTGTATGCGCCCTTTGTGCGCCTCCACAATTCTTTTCGCCAGAGACAATCCCAGTCCTGACCCTGTTAGCTTTCGGGTCTCCTCGGTTTTCACCCGAAAAAATTCGTCGAAGATGAAAGGAAGTCCTTCCGGAGGAATGCCGACTCCCGTGTCGCAGACGGTCGCTACGAAGTCGTTCTCCCGCTCGTCGAGGTGGATGCGCACATGGCCTCCATCGCGATTGTATTTGATTGCGTTGCCGATCAAGTTTCCAAAGAGTCGCCTCAGGGCTTCCCGATCGCCCTCCATGGTGCCCCGACTATCGGGCAGGCTTTCTTCCAGGATGATCCGTCTGGGTTCTGCCAGCGGACGCATGCTTTCGGCAGCCTCAACGAGCACTGCACCCAAATCCAGCGGCTCAAATCTCTCCACGATCCGACCCGACTCGATCCGGGACATGTCCATCCACTCGTGGACCAGTGCCAGAAGCTCCCTCACTCGCTCCCGAACACGGGAGAGCACCTCCTTTTTCTTGGCCGGCGTTTCGTCGAGGATCCCCTCCTCAAGCACGGCAAGATATTGCTCAGCAGCCACGAGAGGCGAACGAAGCTCGTGGGAGACTATGGTCACAAAGTTCCGCTTCATCCGCTCCTTTTCAGCACGTAGCGCGGTGGCCTCCTGTTCGAGTCTTCTCTTCTCCAATCCGCGCTTAACGATGAAGCGAAGCTCGTCCGGCGCAAAGGGTTTTGGAAGAAAATCATACGCTCCCCGCTTCATCGCCTCCACAGCCGACGCCACGGTGGCATAGCCCGTGATCACGATGAGAACGATGGTCTGGTCAATCTCCCGAATGGCTTCGAGAATCTCCATCCCCCCCACTCCGGCCATTTTGAGGTCCACCAGAACGATGTCGAGGGACATTTCCCGCATCTTGCCCAAACCGGTGTGTCCGTCCGAAGCCACCTCTACCCGATAGCCTTCTTTGGCCAACACCTGAGTACACGAATCGCGCATCGCCTCATCATCGTCGATGACCAGAATCCTCGTCTCAGAGGACGTCGAATCCGGTTTTATGTCGTGTTTGGTGTCCACATCGGTGACCTTTTCGAACACGGAGAAAGCGTGTAAATCCCAAGGCTTGCAGGTCATTGGGGAATAGTATGGGAGAATGCGCAGCGGGTTGTCTGCCATGCTCATTTTGCTTCACAGCGAGCCCCGCCCCGCCAATGACACCAAATGCGCAAGGAGCTTCTCGGGACGGAGAGGCGGTTCCAAATATCTTCTGACTTGGCGCCACAACAGGGAAACGCCTGAGAATGAACTCTCAAAAGCTTGCTGCGCGTCGATATTTTCGAACTATGCTATTTTACATGCAATTCACCTGCCAGATCGTTCCTGACAGAAACAAAGCCACGTGAGCTTGGCTCACATGGCTGACCTACAATAGGCTGGAACCTATTTTTCGTTCGGAGATGGTCTTGAGCGCCCCCTGTTTAGAGATACCGACTGGGGCATTTTTCCCCAGTCAAGGGTCATTATTCCCCATAGTGGCACGGATCCAGATTGCCAGATCGAGAGCCCGAAGTCCCCAATCCGGGGCCGTTCGCCAAGCCGTATTTCCGCATTTTGATGCGAAGGGTTTTTCGATCTATTCCGAGGGCCTGGGCAGTCTTGATTCTGTGCCCGTTGCATTGTTCCAGAACGTCTGCAATATGGGCTTTCTCCACTTCCACCAAGGGAACCTCTCCGCTTTCGTTCCCCGTTCTGCTCGTGGATGATCGGAAGCCGGAATCCCGCTGGGCACCGTGGAACCATGGCGCATGCTGAAGATCAGACGGTTCGAGTGTCCTTCTGTCGCTGAGCATGACAGCCCGCTCGATGGCGTTTTCCAGCTCTCTCACATTTCCGGGCCAATCATACACCATCAGCATCTCCACGGCACGGTCGGAAAAGCTGCTCGCACTGTCTTCCCGCTTCCTGCTGTATTTTTCCAGAAAATGACGGGCCAAGAGCGGAATGTCATCTTTCCGTTCCTTCAGCGGGAGAAGATGGATGGGAATCACACTCAAACGATAGAACAGGTCCTCTCGGAACTCTCCCTCTCTCGTCTCAGCCCAGAGGTCCTTGTTGGTCGCTGCGATGATCCGTACATCAGTATGGATGATCTGCGCGCTTCCCACTCTGACAATTTCTCTCTCCTGCAAGACACGCAAGAGTTTGCCCTGAACGGCCAAGTCCATATCCCCGATTTCGTCCAGGAACAGGGTGCCTCCCTGCGCCAGCTCGAATCGCCCTTTCTTGGTCACTGTGGCACCCGTAAAAGCTCCTTTGACGTGTCCAAACAGTTCGCTTTCAAAAAGAGTGCTCACTACGCTGTTGCAGTCCACCGTGATGAAGGGCCCGTCCCTCCTCCTGCTAAGGCAATGGACAGCTCGGGCCACAAGTTCCTTCCCCGTGCCGCTCTGCCCGGAAATCAGCAAGGTGCTGTCCGTCTTCCCCGCCTTCTCGATCAATCTGAAAACCCGCTGCATGGCCTTGCTCCGACCGATGAGCAGTTTCGTACCGCCGCACGTTTCGAGTTCCTCCCGTAGATCAGTATTTCCAAGGCTGAGTCTTTTTTTCAACGCGCGCACTACAATGGTTCGCAGCGCATTGGGAGTAAAGGGCTTGGGGATGAAATCGTATGCTCCAAGTTTCATCGCCTCCACCGCGGACTCGACGGTGGCGTACCCGGTGATGACAATCACGGGGATCTCTCGGATGTATTCATCAATCCGCGCCAGCACCTCCATACCGCTCAGTACGGGCATCCTCAGATCGAGGATGATCACGTCGAAACGTTCCCTCTTTATTTTGTCCAGCCCCTCGGCTCCGCTGGCTGCAAAGGTCACCCGACACCCCTCCCTGGAGAGAATCTGATCGCAGGCGTCCCGAACGACCTGCTCATCGTCAATGACCAGAATGGTGAAGGAGGCAGTCATTTGCACGTGCCTTTCCTCAAAGTTGTTTCGGATTTCGGACTAAAAACCCCGCACTCCGTACTCCGCAGATTCTGTCGGAAAATGGAATAGCACGAAAGCGCTAAATGAATTTAACTTAATATAAATAAAAAGATTACCATCATAAAATGACATCAAGATTCTCTCTAAGATGATGCGACGACTTTGGTATTATAACTTATTGTTTGCAAAAGAGTTCACGATTTCAGAGATCGCTGCCTAAAGGCTGAATTCCGGTATTTTCCGACAGAATCTCCGCAAGGTCCAATCACCAATCACCAAAATCAAACTGGCAATTGGATACTAAACGTAGTCCCTCCCGCTACTTCACTTTGCACGCTCAGTCGTCCGTCGTGCCTCTCGATGATGCCGTAGCTGATCGCTAAACCCAGCCCTGTTCCGTGTCCCACTTCTTTGGTAGTGAAGAACGGCTCGAAGATTTTCTCCAAGTGTTCTTCAGGGATTCCGGGTCCGGTATCGACGATGTCCACCTGGATGAAATCGTCGTCCCGGGAGGGCGCGCTCTTTATGGTTATGGTTCCGCCTTCTTTCATAGCTTCGGCCGCATTCTGAAGGATATTGGTGAAGACCTGCTCGATCTGCGACCGGTCTGCCAGAACCGTAGGCAGGGAAGGAGAAAGTTCCCGAATCAGGCGGACGTTCCGGAACACGCCCTGGCCTTCGAGGAGATGGAGTGCGCTGTTTAATATCTGAGTTACGTCGGCTTGCTCGACCTTCGGGTGCGCCTGGCGCGCGAACTCTAAGAGCCCCTTCACGATGTGCTTGCATCGCGTGGCCTCCCTCACGATCTTCTCCATGTTGCTTTTTCGAGGGTCCTGATCCTCCGTGTCCTCCACTAACAGATGGCTATACACCAAAATGCCTCCCAATGGATTGTTGATCTCGTGCGCCACCCCTGCCGCCAATCGTCCCAACGTAGCCAGTCGTTTCGATGCCATCACTTGCTCGGTCTGTTTCTTCAGTTCCTCCTCTCTGACCTGAATGGAGGTGGCCATCCAGTTGAAGGTCTCCGCCAATTCCCCGATCTCATTTTTCGACCGGACCTCCACCCGATGTTCCAGGTTCCCGTGGGCGACTTGATGAGCCGCATGCGCCAGATCCCGGATCGGCTTCAGAATGCCATCCGCAAAAATATACGAAGCCGTCAGGGCAAGTACCATGCCGGCGAAGGTGATGCCGAGAAAAATCCACATCGTCCGGCGCCGCATATCCGCAAATTTGTCCTCGAGGAGTCCCACGTAGAGCATGCCGATGACCTCCCCCCGGACGTTCCGGATCGGCTCGTAGGCCGTGATGTACCAATCGTTGACCACAAAGGCCCGATCTATCCAGGATAGCCCCTTGCCCAAGACCTGATCAAAGACTTCCGAGGATACCCGTGTCCCTATAGCCCTGGTGCCGTCCAACTTCCGGACATTGGTGGATATGCGAAGATCCCCCTGGAAGATCGTGGCGGTGCCCATGTCTTTGCCCTTGTACTTCTCGTCCCGATATACGATGTCCTTTACCTGATCCACCGTATTCGAGGAACGAATGCTGCATTCCCGATTCAGGAGATTCCCTCCGTACAACGCCCCGACCAACGTTCCATCCTCCGTAAAAATGGGAACCGCGGCCTTGATCATCATGCCGATGGTTTCTTCGGCGTCGGGTCTCGATTTCTCCTCGGGCGTAGGCTCGAACTGGATGTGAGCGCGACGCGCAAGATCCTCCCCCTCCTTTTCCAACTCCTCCCTCGGCACCAACGTCGTTGAGGCCACTGATTTTCTCTCCGATAAGACCTTCCCCACAATCTCATCGTCTTTCTGGCTGTCCCCAAACACCGAGGGACTCCGCGCCCGGAGAAAGACCCTGCCGTCGGCATCCGTGATGGTCAGTATGTCTATCCCGCTCTTTCTCCGCACCTCTTCCAATTTTTCCTGAAGCAGTTCCCTGTCTCCCTGCAAGAGGGCATTTCGGATGGTCACGGGTCTCAATGCGGTAAAGGAGAGCACGGTCTGAATTCTTTGCAGATTCGCCTCGTACACCTCGCGAGCGGAGTTTAGGTCCAGACGCACTTTGTCCTGCGCTTGCTTGATGATCCCCCCCCCAATCAGGCGCACCCCCACCACGGTGGCTATGCAGCCCGTGATGAGGACCACGATCAGAAAACTTGTGTCCAGTCTTGTCTTCAGGGAGATTTTCATACAATTTTGGGTTGTCAGGAGGAATCCCAGTGTTCGGCGACCGGCTATGTGCCACGTCGCTGGTGCCGATTATCTCGGCGGGAGTATGGACTGGTTTGCTGTGATCGGCACTTTCTGATCAGGTCGGACCTGCGGTTCCCGTAGCTTGGAGATCGAGGCAAACCGTGTCGTTTTCTCGAGGCGCAGGGCGCCCGCCTTCTCTATGTAGGGGTGCTGGAACCTATGCTGAGATGGAGACATCGTTTCTTGCCCAGAAGGCCCTCCACAATACACCGAATCTTTCGAGAGAGCCCTTGGTAGCAGAACCGTTCGGCAACGATCCCCGGACCGATGTTCCCGAGCTCCAATCGTTCCCGGTGCTGCACCAAATCGCGGATGCGCTGGGCCAGGCGTGCTGGATAGCCATCATCCCGCCCGGCGCCCTCATACGGCACCAACATCTCCTCCGGAAGCACGAACTTCGCTTCGCCCACACGGCTGGCGAGGATATACCGTCCGCACGCCAGATACTCCGGCAGTTTCCCCGTAGTGCGCACCTGGCCCACCAGATCGTTCGTCTGGGTTGAGAGGGCAATATCCATCAGGCTGACATATGTTGGAATCTCCTCATACGGAAGGCGGCCCAAAAAGGTAATTCGATCCCTGACACCCAACGCATCTGCCCGTCGCTTCAGATGGGGAAGCCCGCTCCCGTCTCCGATCATGATGCCAAAAAACGGCAGATCCCTCAACAGACTCAACACCTCCACCAATTCCCATCCATAGCACATCTCCCGCTTTGGGCTCCAATTGGCCGTCCCCATCACCCCCACGGTGACCAGGTCCCCATCTCCCACGACCGCTCTTCTAAGCGCCGGATCCTGCCGATAGTGGCTGTGTATTGGATCCACCCCGTCGGGAATCACGAATACATGCCGGTATCCGTGCGATTCCAGATACAGCCGGTGTTCCGTACCGCGAACCGTGATCGCATCCGCCAAGCGCTGAGTCGCCACTTCGAAAAGACGCTCCGTCCAACACGCTATGATGCCGGCTCCCCGCGCGCGGGCCAAAGCATAGCGCAGATCCCCGGTATCGAGCATGAGTCTCGCGCCGATCATGCGCCCCAGGAGAAAGGCGAAGAGGGCCCATTTATCCGGCTTGAAAGCATAGATAAGCATCGGACGGGAGTGCCGGATTTCCCGCGCGATCTCGATCCACCGTCTCCATCCCCGCTTGGAGTTGTAGAAGGTGGAGAGCTCAAACTCACCGGCCAGATCCTGGGTCAACCGTCGCGCCCGGTGGCTGACGATGCTCTCCGTAGAATAGGGAACGACCAGATAGATGGTATCCATGATCAAGGTGTGCCTGTCGCCACAAAAAAAACCCATGCTGATCCTGAGGATTCGCGCATAGAGCCGGATTGAGCCTGCGGTCTCTGGGGGGCAAACACTTCACATTTTCCCCCGTAGGGCATCAGACGGGAAGATCCTCCGAACCGGAGCGCGCGTTGATTGGGTAGGGACCGCTTCCCCGGGCCGTCACCTCATCCGTCTCCGACATAGCTCAACTATCAGCATCTCCAGCAACACGCGCTTATTCCCGTGGCCGGATTTAAGCCGGTTTTCTGTATCGAGCATGCGCTCCATCCCATACCCGAGCGCCTCCTCGTCAAAGTGCGCCGCCTGCGCCACATATTTCGTGAGAAAAAAAGGAGAAATGCCCAGACGCCCGCTCCATTCTTTGCGATCCAAACCCAGCTGGGTCCATCCCGCGATCTTGGACAACGCGGTCAGATGCCGAACCAGCATCCACACCATCCGCCCGGGCTCTTCGCCTTCTTCCAAGAGGTTCTGGAGGATGCGCAGAGCCTCGCCGGTGTTTCGCGCGCCCACTGCGTCCGTCAAATCAAAAATGCCGTGAATCCTTGAGTGTCCTGCCGCCGCCACGACATCCTGTTCCTCAATGTCCGACCCATCCGCCGCAAACAGGAGCAGCTTGTCGATCTCATTTGCCAGATCCCGCAGACTTTCTCCTACATACAGATGCAGAACCGCCGCCGCTTTCGGAGAAATTGTTCCGCCTTTCTTTTGCACCCGATCCCGGATCCAAGGCTCGATCCGATTCTCGTAGATCGGCGGGAACGCCACCAGAGCCATGTGCGCCTTGGCTCCCTTGGATAGCTTCTTTTCGAGCTTCGCATCGTCTCCCGTAAAAACCATGCAGGTCGTCTCAGGAGGATCGGACAGCACCGGGTCGAGCTTTTTCCACGCCGGTGCCCCCAGTGCCTGACATCCCCTCAGAACGACCACACGCCGTTTCTGCATCATGGGGAAGGAAAGCATGGCATGGATCATCCGATCCAAATCCACGTCATCGCCGTAGAAGACATCGTAATTGAAAGTCTTCGTGGCCTGATCTACCACGCGCGACAGAAAGCCAGACAAGGCCTCCTCCCGCTGAAAATCCTCCCCTGCGAACAGATACCCCTTCCGGATCTTTCCGGCCTCGATTTCTCTTGTCAGTTCCAGATCGGTCAACGCGCCCCCTTAATGTCCTCGAACTCGGCATCTTGCGCATCCTCGAACTCGTCCTTCTCGCTGGGACGCTCCTTTGAACGCTTATCATTGAGAACGCCTCCCCTGGCTGCCAGAATGGATCGAATAGCTCGCACCGCAAAGTAGAGGACGGCTCCCCACAGCATAAGTTTGTATAACATATCAATTCACCTCATTTTAAGCGTGACCCAAATGGAAGCCGCCACGCAGGATAGAATCAGCATGTGCTCGGCACCTAATGACTGGTGCCTCCTGGGACTATGCTTGTATTGTATCTCAAATTCCCCAAAAAGTCAAGCCTTTTCTGGAAAAGCCCTTGACTTTTTCCGTTTGGTGTCATATATTTTGACTCCCGGAAATGTCGACAAAGGGGCTCGCCCAATCGAGCTGCCCCTATCCAAAAGGAGCACCCTATGCCGTCCTCCTCCCAACAGATCAACGTACAACTGGGCGAAAAAGAATCGGAAGGCATCTATGCCAATCTGGCTCTGATCACTCATTCCCCCTCCGAGTTCATCATCGACTTTGCGCGGATTCTCCCCGGCGTTCCCAAAGCAAAGGTGCACGCGCGCATTGTGATGACACCCCACCACGCCAAACTGCTCAAACGGGCGCTGGAGGAAAACATCGGAAAATTCGAAGACCAATACGGAAAAATCCCCTCCATTGACAGCGAGACCGAACGCACCATCGGCTTTCAAGTCGAAAAAACCAGCACGGCAAAATAGTCGCGTCGAAGAACGTGCGCAGAGCAAACCGGGTGAAACGCAAAGCGTGCCAAAAAGGAATCACTTTGCGCGCAATCCCTTCCGTCTGGTACCGTCTGTGTTTCCGGCACAGCGGACCCACCAATCCCTATTTCTTTGTCAGCATCGGCACTCTGTAATCCGTTCGATCCGCGGTGATGTAGCAGCCTGCACCTTCGCCATGCGCTGCGCGTTGGTGTGCTGCGTCTTTCTTTCTATAGGGAGAATCCCCCCCATGGCGACTCTGGGAAATTTCACCTTTGTCCTGCATGCCCACCTCCCTTATGTGCTCTCCCACGGTCGTTGGCCGCACGGCACAGATTGGCTGAGCGAAGCCGCCTCGGAGACCTATATTCCGATCCTGGATGTGCTGACCGATCTGGTGGCCGAAGGGATTTCCCCCAAGCTCACGATGGGCATCACACCGGTGCTATCCGAGCAGATGGCCCATCGGGCGTTCCGGGCAGAACTGGGAAGCTTTCTTGCGATCAAGATCAAGTCCGCCATCGCCGACCGGCGAGCCTTTCTCCGGGTCGGAGATCGACAGATGGCCGACCTGGCCCGGATGTGGGAGCGGTATTTTACGCGCATCCGGGATCATTACAGGGACCACTATGGCGAGGATATCGTCGGAGCCTTCCGCCAGCTTCAGGACCAGGGGCACATCGAGATCATCACCTGCGCGGCAACGCACGGCTATCTCCCCCTGTTGGGGCGGGACGTCAGTGTGCAGGCACAGATCAAGCAGGCTGTAGCCACACACACCCGTCTCTACCGACGGCCTCCGCGCGGGATGTGGCTGCCCGAATGTGCGTACCGCCCCCGGTATGAGTGGTCCCCTCCCGTTGGCACGCCCCAGAAACCCGCCCTGAGAAAGGGCGTGGAGGAATTTCTGAGCGAGAATGGAATCGAATACTTTATCACTGATTCCGCGATGCTCCGGGGTGGGCGGGCCATCGGAGCTTATCTGGAACGATTCGAGGGACTCCAGCAGCTCTGGGAGCGCTTCTCCTCCGGGTATGTCGAGCGGGACGTGGCGGTGGAGAAAACCCCAAGGGCAGCGTATTTCGTGCATTCCTCGCCCTCGGAAATACCTCCGGTGGCTGTGCTCACGCGCGACCCCGATACCGCGCTTCAGGTCTGGAGCGGGCAACACGGATATCCCGGAGACGGCATGTACCTCGATTTCCACAAAAAACGCTTCCCTGGAGGCCATCGGTACTGGCGGGTGACCAGCGCGGGGAGCGATCTGGCGGACAAAGAGCCTTACGAACCGGAACGGGCAGCAGCGCGCATTCCCGAAAACGCGGATCATTTCGTGGATTTGATCAGGGAGGAGCTGAGCACCTATCACCAAGAGACGGGGGCCAAAGGGATTGTCTGCGCCCCGTATGACGCGGAGCTGTTCGGACACTGGTGGTATGAGGGTCCGGAATTTCTGCGCCACGTGCTTCGCCGCATCGCTTTGGATCCTGAGGTTGCGCTGACCACCGGGAGCCGTTTCATCGAAGAGACCCCACCTGTTGACGTCGTGTCTCTCCCGGAGGGTTCCTGGGGCGAGGGCGGGTATCACTATATTTGGCTCAACGAGCATACGGAGTGGAGCTGGAAGCACATATACCAGGATGAGGCCCGCATGCAAGAGCTGGCCCAGACCTATGGTTCCTCATCCGACCCCAAACTCCAGGGCATTCTCCAACAGGCCGGCCGGGAGCTCTTGCTGCTTCAGGCCTCCGACTGGCAGTTTCTCATCAGCACAAAAAGCGCGCTGGACTATGCCGAACTGCGCCTGGTCGAACACCACGAGTGTTTCCAGCGTCTGGCAAAGATGGCCCAAACATACGAAGAGAAAGGCGAACTGCCGCAAGGCGACTGGCATTTTCTGGAGGAGTGCAGCCAGCGGGATCAGCTGTTTGAGGAGTTGGACGTGCGATGGTTTGCGGAAGTAGCGGTTCCCGCAGAAGCGTAGGGTTTCGTTTTGTATTCCTTGTCTATTCTCGGGAAGGGCGGGTGTTCGTTTTGAGGGCGCGCTTCCTTAATCCAAATGTTCAAACCTTTTCTTGGAAGGAAACTTCTCTATGAGGCTCAGATGGATCCCCATTATTCTGCTGGTATTATTGGCCACAACCCTCTCCAACGCCTACGGTCTGAACGTGTATGTGTCCGGAGGCAACCAGGAGGGAGTGGTGGGGCGTTCGCTGTCCAAACCGCTCTCGCTCACGGTAAAGGACGATGCCGACCGCCCGATAAGTGGGCTTAAGGTGCGTTTTCGCATAGTGGGCGATGCAAAGGGCGCGCAGCTTACGAGCCCGGAGATAATCACGGATGAGGAAGGAACCGCCAGCATCTTCCTCCTGTTGGGAAAGGAAATGGGGGACTATACGGTCCACGCCGAGGTGCTCGGCAAGGACGGGAAAACGGAGAGGGTCTCCTTCACTGCCACCGCCGTGGACTGGAAAAAGATTCTGTTTTACATCATAGGTGGATTGGGGTTATTTCTCTTCGGGATGCGGCAAATGTCCGACGGACTGCAGAAAGTGGCGGGCAGCCGGATGAAACAAATCCTGGGGAAACTGACCGCCAATCGGTTTATGGGCGTGGGCATGGGCGCGCTTGTTACCGGCATTATCCAGAGCAGCAGTGCCATGACGGTGATGACCGTGGGATTCGTAAACGCCGGATTGCTCACGCTTGGGCAGGCCATCAGTGTGGTCATGGGGGCCAATATCGGTACCACCCTTACCGGTCAGCTCATCGCCTTCCCGATCGACAAATACGCCCTCCCCCTCATCGGCATCGGCGTGGCCATGCACCTTTTCGGCAAGCGAAAATCCACCAAATTCTGGGGCCAGGTGCTCCTCGGGTTCGGGATCCTTTTTCTGGGACTTTCCACGATGACCGGCGTGGTCAAGCCCTTGCATCATAGTCAGACCTTCAAGGACCTCTTCGTCGCCTTCAGCCACAAACCATGGCTCGGCGTGCTTGCCGGCACGCTGCTGACCATGATCGTTCAGAGCAGCAGCGCCACAGTGGCCCTGACCATGGCGCTGACCGCGGGCGGGCTGATAGATATCAATGGAGCCATTCCCCTGATTCTCGGGGACAACATCGGAACGACGATCACCGCAGAGATTGCCGCCATCGGGACAAACCTCGCGGCGAAACGCACGGCGAGAGCGCATTCCCTCTTCAATATCATCGGCGTGAGCTATATGCTGTTGGGAATCTACTTTCTCAGAACAGATGGCGTGCCCGTGTATTATCATCTTGTGGATTTCTTCACAAAGGGGCACTTAAGCGTCCTGCCGGACGAGCTGATTTTTGAAGGGGGGAACGTCCAGCGTTTCATCGCCAATTCGCATAGCATCTTCAACGTGATCAACAACCTGGCCTTCATCCCGCTCTTTCCCCTTTTGGTCAGGGCCGCCACCCTCCTGACCCCGGGCAAAGAAAAGGTGGATGCCTCCCGTCCTCGCTTCCTGGAGCGCCATCTGCTCAGTCAACCCGAAATCGCTTTGGATCAGGCTACCAAGGAAATTGTACGGATGGCGGGAATCGCCCAAAGCGCGGTGAGTGATGCGATGACGGCGTTTCAATCCGAAAAACTGGCGTTGATCCAAGAGGTGGAAAACCAGGAGAACGTGACCGATCACCTTCAGACCGAGATCACGGGGTATTTGGTCGAGCTCTCCCAGCACATGATCTCCGAGGAGGGCGCCCAAAAGCTTCCTGTGCTGCTGCACACCGTCAACGACCTGGAGCGCATAGGCGATCATGCGATCAACATCGCAGAACTTGCGGAACGCAAGGTGGACCAAAAGATTCCTTTCACGGATGAGGCGAGCCGCGAGCTTGAAACGATGCATCGGACGGTTCAGGATATGATGGGGTGGTCGATCAAAGCTTTGGAGGGAATGGACAAGGATGCGGCGGAGAAGGCGCTGATGTGTGAGCACAGACTGAACAAAATGGAGCAAAAATATCGACAGGCGCACGTCCTTCGTCTCAGCCAGGGAGACTGTGCGGTGCTTTCTTCGGTGCTGTATGTGGATATGGTATACAACTTCGAGAAGATAGGAGATCACCTCTCCAACATCACCGAAGCCGTGTTGGGCGGATTGACCTGGGAGGGGGTAGGACGGAGTGCCGAGCTTTACGCCGGGCCCAGAACCCCCGGAGGAGAATTGGAGAGCGAAGAGCCTGAGGACCAGGGGTAAAATCCCGCCGGCTGATGCCAGAAGCAGGGGAACACAAGAAAGACCAAGCTTTCCAGCAAAGCTTGGTCTTTCTTTTTGCACACGGATAATTTGGAGGTCCTGCATAGTGCGCCGCAGATTCGGGCTGTTCCAAAGAACATGACGCCTTGAAAGCCAGAGCCCACAGCGATTTGCCACACAGGGAAAAAGAGGGTTTCGGATGAGCGGGCCCCTTGAACACGGGCGGAACCGGGTGCCGATCCGGGCGCAACGCTCTCCGGGTCTTCCTCTCAAAACTCCAGCGTGCCTCGTTTGAGGCCCTGCTCATCCTGGAGCGGAGAACGGATTTCCGGAGTAAGCTGGTGCTTCGGACAGGGGCTGGCAGGCTCGGTGCCGGACTTAAACAGTTCCTGCAGGACGGCGGGGCAGTACTGGGTGGCGATCTCGTGAGTCTCCTCGCAGATCTCCAGTTGAATCACCCCAGGGGGAATCGTAAACCCCTCCTCGGGAAGGTGGAGGGAGTCGTGTGCGGCCTTCATGAACTGAGCCCAAACCGGCAGCGCTACAGTCGCTCCGGACTTCCCTCTGCCCAGAGAAATCTTCTCGTCGAATCCGATCCAGACCCCGGCTGCGATCTGCGGGGTGAAGCCGATAAACCACGTGTCCGCAAAATTCCCGGTAGTGCCCGTTTTTCCTCCGGCGGGACGTTTGAAACCGAACCTGCTCCTAGCTCCGTACCCGGTGCCTCCTTCTGCCATGATGGATTGCAGCATACTCGTCATGATGGCGGCGGTCTCTGCGCCTAACACCTCGTTTTCTGCCCCCTGGCTCTGTTCCTCCAACACCCTCCCATCCCGGTCCACAATGCGCAGAATGGAGATCGGATCCACGTGAACCCCTCCATTCGGGAACACACCGAAGGCGGAAACCATATCCAGGAGCAGAACCTCACAGCTTCCGACCGCAAGCGAATAAACGGGCAGTATGCGGGTTGTAATGCCCATTTTGTGGGCATACTGGACCGCCTGTTCCGGGGAGATTTTCATTAGCAGTCGAATGGTCACCAGATTGCGGGATTTTTTCAGACCTTCCCTGAGCGTGATCGGTCCGAGAAATTCCATATCGTAATTCTCCGGACGCCACAAGGTACCATCCGGCATGGGCACAGAAAGTGCTGTATCGAAGATCACGTCCGTAGTCCGGTATCCGTTGTCTATGGCGGCGGTGTATACGAAGGGCTTGAATACCGAGCCGGGCTGACGCAGCGCCTGAGTCGCGCGGTTGAACTCGCTCTCTTTAAAATTCCGGCCCCCGACCATCGCGAGAATATGGCCGGTGTGCGGATCGATAGCTACGAAAGCCCCTTGTACGATGTGCGTTTTCCGGAGCGAATCGCTGAGAGCATGGAGAACGGGTTGTCCCGAAGCCCGATACAGCGAGTCCATGCGAGTTTGTGCCCCAGCGGACGCTTCGATCCGGGCGATGCGCTGGTCTATGGGGGCCTGCAGTTGGGCAAGTTCCCTATGGAGAGCCTCCTCGGCGATCTTCTGGAGCTGGAGATTCAGTGTGGTGTAGATCGTCAATCCCCGCTCATAAATCGCCTCACTGCCGTAACGCGGATCCCCCGTTAGTTGGCGGCGAATCTGCTCCGTGAAGTAGGAGGCTTCCCCGACCTCCTCCCGCTTCGAACGCACACCCAGTGGCCGGCTCTGCGCTTCCCGCGCCTCCTCCTCAGATATCTTGCCGCAATCGGCCATCACGGTCAGGACCAGATTGCGTCGCTTCAGCGCACCCTCGGGATACACAAAGGGCGAAAAGCCGCGACCTTTCAGTTGGGCTGTCAGAAGCGCGTATTCCTCGAGCCGAAGCGCATCGGCGTTCTTCCCAAAATAGGTCTGAGCAGCCGATTGGATGCCGTAGGCCCCGTGCCGAAAATAGACCTGATTCATATACATCTCGAGAATTTCCTGCTTGGAATACGTGCGCTCAATCCGGACGGCCGTGAGCGCCTCCTTGATCTTTCGGCTCCATTGGACCCGCATCGTCAAAAAGAGATTTCGGGCGAGTTGCTGGGTCAGCGTGCTGGCACCCTCCACGATGCCAAAGTTCTTCAGGTCCACATAGGCCGCTTTCATCGTGCGCCTCAGGTCAATGCCCCAGTGGTCATAAAAGCGGCGATCTTCGATGGATAAGACGGCATCTATCATCGTCTGCGGAATGGCTTCGTACGGAAGCGGGATGCGCTTCTCCACCGCAAATTCCTTGAGCACATGGCCGTCGGAGGAATAGACCTGGCTCGCCAGCTTGGGCCGGATGCGCTCCAGCTGGTCCAGGGAAGGAAGGTCCCGGCTGAAATAGAGTACCATGGAAACGGTAAAGATCAGTGCCAGCGCGCAGGAGATGGGGAGATGGATCAGCACTTTCTTCAGGAATCGCGGCATGGCGTCTCTTTCTTATGGCAGGACATGGAAGAACATCTGATAGACGGGGGAAAGGGAAAGAACACGCAGACAGGTGGGAAAGATAGCCATTTTGGAGGAAATTGTCAAGCCTTTATCGGGATCGGATTCCTCGGAGGGCCCTGAGAAGATACCGTCGAAGGAGCCGGGTTATGCAGGAGCGTTTGCGAGGGCGACCGGTGTCTCACGCCCCACTGGAGGATGATCGAGGTGGCTTGATGTATGAGTAGAGAGGCCGGTATCCGCAGAAACAAAATCCAGAGAGAGAAATGGGAAAGGGAACATACATGATATCCCCCTAATTGGATTGAGGATTTTTGGGAAGTATGGGATGGCAGTTGTGGAACAGTGGTGGTCAATGTGGGAGTGCAGGATCAAGAAAGCGGGGCCATTCTGACCCGATAGACACCAGACAATTCTTGTGAACATGTCGTTTCTATGGTATCTTTGAATAGAGACCAATGAGGAGACGATGTGTGCTATCCGATACTATGCGATGATCCGACGGAGCAAAGATCCAAGAGCACGACGCTATGAGTTGGTTCGTTATGCGACAAAACACGGCATAAAGCCTGCGGCAAGGATGTTTAACACGACCCCAAAAACCGTCCGAAAGTGGGTAAGAAGATGGGAGCCAGGCTCCATGAGGGGTCTTGAAGATCAAAGCAAAGCTCCCAAGAATCCCGCCAGACGCATTACCCAAGACCAGCGCCAACAAACTATCCAGCTGAAGAAGGCACTTCCCCCCTTTGGCGCAGAACGGATCAAGCGCGACTATGATCTTTGCATCAGCCCCAAGTCCATGAGACGCATATGGCGTGAAGAGGGACTGGTGAAGAAGAAGAGACGAAAACATAAAACCAAGCAGGACCTCCGCGCGATAAAAGCCACTTGGAGGCTCTTCGAGCAGCGGTGGATTCAACTCTCAAGAGCAACACTTTTGTAGGAAGAGATAGTGAGTTGGCGTATACTATAATATTTTCGCCAACAGATCATCCCCCTACTCAAGGAGAGCACGATGGGAATGTTGTTCAGCCAACTCACCGAAGGAGAACGTAACCAAATTTATGCGTTGTTGCATGAGGAGGTTTCTCAAAGGAGGATAGCAAAGATTCTGGGGAGGGATTGTTCGACGATCGGCCGGGAAATACAGCGTAACCGTGGCCACCGTGGATACCGACCTGGTCAGGCCCAGAGAAAGGCGCAGGAACGTCGTCGCAAACCTCAAAGCACAAAGATGGGCCCGGAAGTGATTGCCCACATTGAGAAAAAACTTCGCGAGGAGTATTCGCCCGATCAGATAAGTGCCACCATGCGAGGAAGTGTTGGCGTCAGGGTCAGCCACGAAAGGATTTACCAGCACATCTGGCATGACAAGAAGCATGGTGGCGACCTGTACCGGAAGCTG
>JAZDJA010000099.1:0-20569 GCA_043804415.1 Candidatus Latescibacterota bacterium
CCAGGGGACAACGAATCGGCCTAGATCTCAACTACTGAGAAATCAATAGATAGGAACGAAACTACGCGGCGGTGTTTTATGCGGGGCTCTGCGGACCGGGGAATCCAGAGAAGTATCTACGCTACTGCGACGTTGAGACACAATTTGGTTCAGACTTTCGGTCTCGTTCCCACGCTCTGCGTGGGAACGTAAACCTGTCGCTCAGCGTCCTCCCTCAGGTGACAGTACGCTGCGGGCGGTTTTTCCTTGCCCTCACTCGCCACCGATCCAATCGTACAGCATCATCCGATTGGAAACGGGCACCTCTGTCTGGAGAAAGCCCCAGCATCTCCTGCCTTCCCCCGGCAACACAGGCAGTCACTGAGCGTGCGCGGCAGAGCTATGCGACTCGCATGGACTATAGTCAAGTGCGCAGAACAGAGACCATGTATGTCGGTGATCTGAGAGTGGCATATGGACTCAATTGATTTGGGATTTGACCGTTGGTTCCAGGAACATCAGAGCACAGCCGAAGTTGCTCAGTGCCATGCAGCCCGCGTAACCGCGGTCGACCGGGAGAGATACCTCGTCCGAAACGAATTCAATGAGATACCGGCAGAACTCACCGGAAGTTTCATGTTTTCGGCTCAATCAGGTGCGGACATGCCCTGCGTCGGCGATTGGGTTGTTGTTCAGTACTACGATTCTGACACCCATGCCATAATCCATGAACTGTTCCCCAGGAAATCGGTCCTACGAAGGAAATCAGCGGGACAGCACATCAAGTATCAACTGATCGCAGCGAATATTGATGTTGCTTTCATAGTTCAATCCTGCGATTCTAACTTCAATCTACGGAGACTGGAGCGATACCTTGTCATGGTGAACGACGGCAATATCGAGCCCGTTCTTGTCATAACCAAGTGCGACTTGGTCAGTCCGGATGAGTTGGAACTGAGGATTTCGCAGATCAGGCACAACAACGTCGCTATTCAAATCTTTGCAGTCAGTAACAAAACCGGTTTGGGGCTGGATGGTTTCAGGCAGGCCCTGGAGAAAGGAAGAACGTATTGTTTGATCGGATCATCCGGCGTCGGCAAGACGACCCTATTGAATAGACTTCTCGGCCAAGAACTATTGGGGACAAGCACAGTTCGCGAGAAAGATGGGAAGGGAAGACATAAGACAGCGCGTCGCCAATTGATCCTCCTTGATAGCGGAGCCATGTTCATAGACACCCCTGGAATGAGGGAACTGGGCGTGATCGGCGTAAGCACCGGAATAGACGAAAGCTTTGCCGAGATAGCCGAGCTCACGAAAGGATGTCGCTTTTCGGATTGTACGCACACCCGCGAAGCCGGATGTTCCGTTCTCTCTGCGATCGCTAGCGGCGAATTGCCCGAAGACCGCTATCGCAGCTATTTGAAGTTGATGAAAGAATCCACCTACCATGAGATGTCTCACTTCGAGAAAAGGAAGAAAGATAGGAAATTCGGAAAGTCCATCAAGTCTGCCATGAAACACAACAAGAAGAACTGAATGGGACATCACCTCACAACAGGAATGAGCTGACACCTGGGCTTCTTCGTGATGCGGTGTGCTTTGGGGAGAAACCGCACCTGTTCCGTCCGCCACGAAGCTGCGGTTCCTTCTGAACGTTATGGGTGATCAGATATCCCCCCCAATTCTCGGCTATCCCTCGTCAGAACCTTCCTGCACCCCCTCCAGATAGGGGGCGATGAGTTTCAAATTCTCAAGCCCCTCCTTCCAACCGCTCTCGCTCAGCCACAGATTGTGCGCACTGATGGGGAGTTTCTTGTAGACCTCCGGCTTATACGGCTGAAACGTCTCCACATAAGGAACTCGGGTGTGGATGCCGGGTCCGCCACAGATCCCTTCCATGAGTTTGGCGGCATGTTTCATGGTGATGTAATGCGCACTGAGGTGCGCGTACGCGCGCACTTTCTGCTCTATGTACTCGGTCACATCGATCATGATCGCGCCGTAACGCTTGGCAGTGGTCGCGTCCAGCCAGGTGGTTACTCCGGGCCAGCACATAAAGTATATTTGACCCACGTGATGAGGCGGCAGGTTGTTGTTGCGCGCCCCCTCGGATACATACCCGGCTTCGACGACCATTCGGCCCACTGCCGCGTGCTCAGATGCGCCGCCGTCTTCCAGAGGATTATGGGTGATGATCAAGTGGGGCCGCACCTCCTGAATCAAGTCGGCGATCTTACCCACCAGTTCCGGGCTGTGAGAGAGCCACTCGCCCTTGTATTTGAGAAAACGCACATCCTCCAGACCGAGGATATGACATGCATCCCTTGCTGATTGGACGTGATCCTGCACCGCTTCCGCTATCTTTTCCTCGCTGACTTTCCCCTTTTTCATCTCATCTGACAGGCTGAACAGGTTCAGGATGTCTGTGCTGTCCATGATGGCCAGCGTCACGTTGTCGCCATCCTGCACATGACTGGCCAGGGTCCCTCCGATCATGTCGAAGGAATCGGCGGGGTGGGCTACGATGGCGAGTACATTCAGTTTCATAGTGGCCGTCCTTCTCCTGACTTAGGTTTTGTACAACGATATCCGCTGCACGTCTGCGCTTGAGGTCCGGAGCGCCATGCTGCGGCAATATCCGAGATACTCAGTATCCCCTCCAGCCCACTGCGCGCTTCAACGGTGTCCGTCAGGCCTCCGCTCAATAAGCTCCACCCTCACTCCGTGCCAATCCCGTCGTAGAGCGCCAGCACATTTTCGATGGGCACATCGATCTGCATGTTGTTGTTTACACCAAGCGCCAACCCGCCGTCTGCACCCATGGTCTCCACCAACCGCCGCGCCTCAGAGCGCACTTCTTCAGGCGATCCATACGGCAACAGTTTCTGACTGTCCATCACCCCGTGAAAGCTGAGCCGATCGCCGAAATCCCGCTTCAGACCTGCCGCATCCATCCCCGGACAGTTGGCCTGCACGGGATCGATCACGTCGATGCCCAGATCGATCAGGTCCGGTATAATATCGCGGATTGCCCCGTCCGAGTGCAGCATCGTCAAAGCATTATGTTTCCTGGCCAGGTCCGAAAAGGCCCGAAACCTTGGGAAGACGTATCTTTTGAGCATATCACGGCTTACGATCAGGGCATCCTGCCCGCCCATATCCTCGCTGATAAAGAGCATATCCAGCCGTCCGCCCGCTGCGGCGAGGAGCCGGGCGTTGTACTCGTATTTGAACTCGAAGAGTTTCTCCACGATCGCTTCGACGATTTTGGGATGGTCATACGTGTCGAGCATCGCCTGTTCCCTGCCCCGAAAGAACCCCACCGAATCCAGGGTGGCGCCCCATCCGCCGGCCAGGAAATAGGCGTCGTTCTCCTGACAGAAGACGGCCACAGGGCAGAAATCATACCAGTCCGGATCGGGCCAGGCGTGCTTCTCCACATCCCGAACGGTCCTGGCCTCCGCCAGGGGAAAGCCCACCCACTCCTCGTAGAAACACCCCGGACGGTATTCCACGTTCTTGAGGCGACACCCCCAGGTATCCTCATAGGTCCCGTCCGTAAATCTCCTCGTCTCGGGACCCCGGTATCGGGGAACCATCGTGCCCCACTTATCCAGATGTCGGAAATCCACGTGGAGCCGTCTGAGCAGGGCCTCCCGATCCGGCAGCCCGAAAGTCCCTATAAGCAGTTGGTCCATCTCCGGCACCGCACTGTAGTCCAGTGACACCCGGTCCGGCGTCTCGTGGTGAAAGCTCTTGAGCACACGTTCGCGTGAAGTCATGGGATCTCCCTTTCAAAGAAACCACAAAATACAATTGAACACCGAAGGACACCGAAAAAAACACCTGTCCGGCCCTTTGCTCCTCGCGACGTAGTGGTTTGGGGCCTGTTTCGGCCCATGTCGAGCCCGCTATCGCCCGAACCGGATTCGGGACACATAGATGTCGCAGGGCGTCTCCCAGTCCCCCACATTCCGGATGGCCGGATAGCACTCGTGCATCGAATAGTCGCTGATCACGATCTCCTCCCCATACTGCACCGCGCCCGTGTAGCTGCAATCCCCGGCGCTCAAGAGTTCCATCACCAGACGCGGGGTAGTGCCATCCATCATGAAGATCCCGGTGCGCAGGCCATGGTGATACTCCTCCACACGAGCCGGGTCCACTCCGGAGGTTTCGGCATCCGTGCTCCGTGTAAACACCCCCCAGTCATCGGATAGCTCCTCAAACCGCCTATCCGACTGCGAACAATATCGGCCGATCACCATCACGCGCTCTCCCACCTCAAACACACACGGGGCGTGGAGGATCCGGTCGGACGAGACCGTTTCCCAGGCATGCGCAGATGCATCATACGTGGAAATCTGCATTTTGAATCGGCTGGCCGCTTCCGCCCGCGAAAAAGCGACCAGCGACTTTCGGCCCACCCAAAGATCCGTTTCATTCCCCCCCACTTCGCAGGGCAAAATTGTGGAATGGGGCGTCCACGTGCGCCCGTCCACGCTTTGGAGAAGCTTGACCTCGGAGGAGAAGGTCCTTCCGTCTTCTGTACGCCAGTCATAGACGGGCGCCACGTACCCCGCTCCGTATGCTCTGGGACGCCAGAAGATATGTTCGGCCACGCACTCAAACCCCTCGCTCCAGCTCCCCAAATCCAGCCTCTCGAACCCATATGTGCCAAAATCGTAGGGTTGGATTTCCGACGGCCCCGGTCGCCATACGATGGCATAGAGCATCAGCCGATCCCCGACCACGAGGAATTTCGGGTCCCGCGTCTCCATAAAACCTTCCGCGTGCAGCACCGCGTCCTGGACCCACGTGATCCCGTCCTGGGAGCGCAGCACGAGGGTGTCCCCACAGCTTGTCTCGGACATGCCGTGGCGAATGCCCGCCCGGAAACCCACGTAGAATTCCCCGCGGAAATAGGCGATATCCGTAAATCCATTGTGCTGGGTGTCAAAATGTTCCCTGTCCGAATGGATATTCCGGTAGTCGCACAGGACCGGTTTCGGAAAATCCCGCACGCCCAGCATGGGCAATAGTTCCCCGGCCACAAAGGACGCCATCGCTGACTGGGCCACGCCATCGGGCAAGAATCCTTTGTCCAGATGATCATACGCCAATCGCGTATCCAGAAAATAGCGATGAAGGTCAATGAGAGGGATAGAAAGCTCCTCCGCCAGTCGTCGCACCGCATGCGCCCTCTCCGCTAATCGCGCCTGGAGACGGCGCACCTCCGTCAACGTGATTCCATGCGCGGTCATTCGCTCGGATATCGGCGTGGGCGTCGTCAGAACCGCTCGGACTCCGCGCGCAGAAATCTGCGCTACAATCTCTCGGAGGGTATCGCGAAACGTCTCCACCCGCCCGCCCGCAAGTGCCTCCTCCGTTCCAAACTGGACGAGCACCCAATCCGGCACAAGCGACAGCACGTCCGCCTCCAGCCGAGCCAGTCCCGCTGTGGGGGTGTCCCCTGCCACGCCTGCGCCCGCCATCGACACCTCCTGCCCCACCCAGTCGGTGAGAATGCGCGAGGCAATCGAACGCCACGTCTGGGTCTCCCGCACGGTGTTTACCACCGTGGTTCCATGCCGGAAGCAGTTGTGGAAAACATCCAGTTTGGCCGAGGTGCCTGCTGCTATCGAATCCCCGTAGACAACCATTTGGATCCTGTTCATTTCGAGAAATCCTTTCGGGTCTTTCTTTGCGGGAGACCTTCGGGGTCTTCTTGCAGGAAACCTTAAGGGTCTTAAAGACCCTTAAGGTCTGAGTAATCCAGCATGCTCCCTGAGATCAATTGCCACGCTATCGCCACGCCATCTCCACCTCAAACTTCACGATCGGCCGAATGGAGATGTCCGCCTTCCGACAGTTTTCAAACTCGATCCGCAGCAATCCGCCTTCCCCCATCCAGTCCCGAAGCCCGATCTGCCAGAACAGGTGGGAACCAAACGCATGACCGCTGATCACTCTTGCGTTCAGCATGGCCTTCGCACAAGTGCCCTCATATATGGCACAGAGCACCAGATCCCGCAGTCCGTCCAGAAGGTTCGGCCCGATCTCGGCCTCACAGACAAAGGAGGTGCCCACCGTGCTCCTGGAAAACGCGAGTTGAGGCCGGGGCAGCGAGAGATTCCCGGAAGCGCGGTAAAGGCCAAACTCCGGCTCCCACGTCTCATCCACGACTTGGAGGGATCCCCGCATTTCCGGACGGGACGGGGTGAGCAAAAAGAGATAGAAGGCCTCCTCATCGGCCTGCACCGAAACCGTCGTGCTGCCCGACAGAAGAGCGCTTTCGAGCAAACGCAGGTTGGAAGCGGCAACCAGCGCGCCGTGCGGAGAGGCCACGTCCCATACTTCACCCGCCAGTTCCCGCTCCATCAGCACCACCCGAAGCGGGGTTTTGCCGTCCATGCAGAGCACCTGCACATCCGGACCGGGTGCGGAGAGGACCCGAAGCGTATGCGGGGTGTGCCCGTGGGCGACGGCCTCCCCCCGTTTTGTTATCGCTCCCTGTAAGGGCACCACCAGGCTGGTCTCGGTCATCTCCTCCGTATTCGCATGCAGGATCACCTGAACCCCGTTCTCAAACCCTCGGCGATCCAGAAGCTCTGCGGTCGCGTATTCAAGAAAGATCTCCGGCGCCAGCCGGACATAGAACGGCAGGCACTTGTTCCGCTGCGGCGGGAGCGCCATCTGGATCGTCTGGGGATACTCCTGCCACACCTCACAGGGAATGCCTCTCGAGCTGGTCACCAGTCGTATGTCGCGCTGCCAGGTGGTTCCGTGGACCTTGGTGTTCAGGAGAAAAGCAAAATTGCTCTCAGAGAGGTTCAGGCCGCGCGTGGTCCGGCCAAGGCATTCGACCTTTCTCACATGCCGCAGGTGATCCGGAATGCGCTCCCCCTCCTCGCGATAGCCCTCGAACAGATCTCCGCTGCTCTCCACGCCTGGATGAGGCCTGCCGTAGCTTGCCGCGTCGACCCAGCTGGCATTGGGCTGGGTCTTCAACACTTCCTGCCCGAATGCGCGTAGAAACCAACCGATGCGCTTGACGACCCGGTAGGACTCCCTCAGATTGCCCACCACCGTGATGGGCGACTGGAAGTTCATGTCGCGCTCAGGAAGCATGCGCTAGGCACCGTGATCCGCGTGCTGACCGTCGACAAAGATGTAGTAGTTGATGCCATTGAACCCTTGGGACATCTCCCGGTAGGTGATGGCCTCGATCAGCTCGGGCTCCACGATGGGGCCTTGATAGCCCGTGGTATGGCGATAGGGGGGGGAAGTCGAAATACCGGGGAAACATCCCTCCCATGGTCTCAATCGAGATCCTGGGGCGCTCGTGGCTGTCTCACCAGTCCGTGGACAAGGGCGCAAACTCCCCTTCGCTCGTAAAACAGCTGGTCACATAGCATCCCCCGGTATCGATCAGCCCCTCGATCTGTTCCTTTCCGGGGAAGTGATTGATGTCGATAATCGGTACATCCACCCCATGCTCGCGCACGATGCCATAGTAAAAGAGCACGTGCTTCGCGTTCTCCTCGGGATCGGTCGAGCCCCGGGCGATATCGTCCCCCTTGCTGCCCGCAGATCCCAGCTCATTTTCAAGCTGCAGGATGATCACCGGCCCTCCCCGCGTGGCCAGTCTGGGCACGATATGGGGCAGGACCTGTTCGTACCATAGGCGCGTCAGATCCAGATAGTCCGGATCGTTGGTGCGCACCTTCGAGCCCAGTTCATCCATCGCCCATTGCGGAAGCCCGCCGTTTCGCCATTGCCAGTGCACGAAAGGCCCCAGACGGGCGATGGCGACATGCCCTCCTCGTGGATCAAGTCGAGAAAATGCCCCACATCGCGCTGATCCGACCAATCCCATACGCCCCGGGAGGATTCATGGAAGGCCCAGGTGACATAAAGGGTCACCGTATTGAGACCGGCTGCCTTCATCTTGAGCAAACGATCCCGCCAGTGATGCCGCGTGTTCGCGTATAGTTGAAATCCCCGCCGAAGATGAAGCGAGGTTGGCCGTCCATCACCAGATAATCGCGCCCAATGGAGATATCCATGGTCCTCCGATCCTCGTTCGACCCCACTCCCCGAAGGTTTGATCCGACCTCCGGGAGCAGGAGAAAATTTCAGTCAACGAAAACACACCGATCGCCGATCCCTGCACGGTGCGCATTTCGCGAGAGAAATCTGATAAGAAGGGCTCTAAAGGGGACGGCTTTCTGTCAGACTTTCCGCAACTTCACCGAGGTGATCCCGTGTGCGGGCACGGCGACCGAGAGCCTGCCGCCGGCGTACCGCGCCGTATTCTGGGCATCGGACCGCTCGAGCAGATCGACCTCCACGGCCTCCGCAAACACGCCGGCCATCTCGGGTGCGAGGGTCACGACCACATCCGTATCCTTTCCGTCCACCTCGTAGAATCGCAAGATGAGCGCGTCCTCGGCCTCGGCCTTCTTCACAGTCGTCAGGATGACATTGGGCGCATCCACGGACAGGAATTGCGAGGTCGTAGGCAGGTCCCCGTCGTGCACGCCCGCGCCGACGACCTTAAGCGGATGATTAAAGGCCGCTCCGGACCGGATGCAGTCGGACGGGCCCCACGTTTCTCCGTGCGGCACCAGGGCCAGCCGAATCTCCTGCTCGCCGATCTCCGGCAGTATATCCGGATCGTAACTGCTTCGAATGAGCGTCAGGCGCAACGCATTTTTCAGCATCGAATGGCCGTATTTGCAGTTGTTCAGCAAGGTGAGTCCGGCGGTCGCCCCCGCCGGACTCTTTCCGGTGACATCAGCAAACCGCTGAGAGGGCACCTCCTGACCGTCGTACAGATCCCGGACGATATGGCCGTACGGAGTCTCGTACCGCGTGGTCAGATCCTCCAGTGCCAGTGGACAGTGGAAGCGCAGCATGGGCACTCCGGTCTCGGGTGTGCCGCGTTCCAGCCAAACCGTCTTGATCACGATCTCCACCCGGGGATCTCCCTCCTTGATCGTGGTATCCACCGTGACCAGGGAGTTGTTGATCTTATACGTGTTCTTCACAGTCCCGTGATAGGGCCCCACCTCCCCCCAGTTAGACGTCGCCGCGGAAAGGGGACAGGTGCTTTGGGCCAGATCCCCGATCACCCAGGCGGTCATGCCGTGCGGCCGCTCCACCGCGTATTCCAAAGAGGCCATGGGATTCCCCTCCACGGCCAGATCCACCCCCGTACGTCGGTCGATCAGATGCGCAATGCCCCCGGTCAGGGGATCGAACGACACCTGGATCAAACCGTTTTCCAGCACGTGGGAACCGCCTTTGCGCACGCCCTCCGAGAGGGGCTCCACCTCCCCTTCGTAGAGCATATAGGTGCGATACCCAAGCGCCGGGATCTGTTCGGCGGAAAAGACCACCCGGACGAATCGGTGTCCCCAAAAGTCGCCCTGTTCGATCAACTGGGCGGGGAAGCACTTCCCGCAGTCGTCCCGGACCACGATGTGCGCAGGATCCGCCTGCATATCCCAAAGCGTGGCCGTGACCACCTCGCTTTGGGTCCAGGCGTTCGGGTTGAAAATCAAAAAGGGCCGATACGCGCCCGAGCCGCCATGATAACTCGAGAAAGCGTCCAATCCGCTCCCCTCGCCCACGCCCGCCCCGATGGCCAAATCCACCGGTTCGCATGCGCCGGACGCGTTTTCGGGAAGCAGCGCCCGGGTATCCACCTGGGCCGCGATCGCGCGCAAACTCTGCGTCTGGGCCATGCCGGTTCGCGCCGCAGTCTCCTGAAAAAGCCCCTGCGCATAGTCGTACGTGGCCCTTACGCCCGATCCCGGCAAGATGTCGTGGAACTGGCAGAACAGCGTGTGGATCCATCCCTCGCGCATCGCGTCCGTGGGATAGTCCCTCACCCCCAGTGCCCACGCCACGGAGGCGGCGGCTTCCGCCTCCACCAGAAAAGTCTCCGCAAAGCGGTTGGCGCGCTTGATATTGCTCTGGGAGGTATAGCATCCGGGAAACACAAAATTCAGTTCCTGATCGAGCACAGGCCATCGTTCCCCCTGCGCTTCCAGGATCTCATAGAACCGTCGCGTGGTCGCAAGCCTGACCTGGGGAAAGACCGGCCAGCCGTCCAATTCTCTGGCCTGATCCAGATCCCGGCGCGTGGGGCCGCCTCCGTGATCTCCCACCCCGTATACGCACATCCAATCCTTCAACCCCGTCTCTTTGGCGAAATCCACCAGATTGGAACCGATCTCCGGGGAGATCGTGGCGTTATACCACGTAGTCTCTTTGCACACCAGCACCCGCGACCCATCCGGAGCCCGCCACCAGAAAACTGGCGGCCTTTTGTCTTCGCCCGATCGGCACAGATAATACCGACGCACCCCGGCCCGGGTGAGGAAGCTGGGGATCGTGTGCGCATGCCCGAACGTATCCGGTTCCCAATCGATCGGAATGTCTTCGGGATCCAGGCCGAAGCGCTCCTTCATAAAACTTCGGGTGTAGAGCAGATGGCGGCACAAGCTCTCGCCTGAAACCACATTCTTGTCCCCTTCCACCCACATGCTCGCTGCAATTTCCCAGCGTCCTTCCGCGACGCGTTGCCGGATACGCTCGAAGAGTTCGGGATGGTACTTCTCGACCAAGGCGTATACGCTGGCCTGACTTTGCGTGTAACAGAAATCCGGATATTCCTCCATCAGGCGGTCCACCGTGGTGAAGGTATCGTTGGTCACACTGACCGTCTCCGGCCAGGACCACATCCAGTTCATATCGATATGACCATGCCCCACGCAGTAAATGGTATACTGCTTGGCCTTCTCCCCAATCGGAGACAGGATCTGTTCCGCCTTCTCTATCGCCGATGCCAGCCCTTCCAGCCCTTCCGATTCAAGTGCCGCATGCACGCACCGGACTGCATCCTCCAGAATCGCTTCCCAGGACACCTTCTCGTCCGGGTGGAGCTCGGAGAGTTTCCTGGCAAACGCCACCTGTCCGTCAAAACGCGCCATCTGCGCACGATGGGCGCCCGTCAGTGTTTCAACCAAACGATCCAACTCAGCTAATTGAGACATAGATTGGGTCCTCTCCATGGATTGAAAAGTGGGGGAATCATCCTTTCATTCTCCAAACCTCATTCTCGACACGTAAATATCGCTCGGGGTTTCCCAATCGCCCGGACGCTTGATTTCGGGATAATACTCGTGCATGGAGTAGTCACTGATCACAAATTCGTCTCCATATGCAACCACACCGGTATAGCTGGAATCCCCGGCGCTCAGCAACTCCATCACGAGGCGGGGACGCGTGCCGTCCACCACGAAGACGCCCGTGCGCAACCCATGATGATACTCCTCGATCCGGGCCGGATCCACCCCGGCGGCTTCGGCAACGGTCTGATATCCCTCCTCTTCGGGTCTTTGCACGTAGTTGCAGAACTTCTGCCAGTCGGGGTACAACTCCCGTGTGCGGCTATCCGACTGCGAACAATACCGTCCGATGATCATCGTCCGCTCCCCGGTTTTAAACACACACGGCGCGTGGATCTGTCGTCCGGAGGAGACCGTCTCCCAGCGATTCTCCGAAGGGAGGTAGGTGGAAATATGCATCTCGTGATTTCCGCCACCCTCCGTGCGGGAAAAGGCCGTGAGGGTATCGCCGTGAACCAGAAGCTCGGTTTCGTTGCCATCTGTCCCATAGTCCAGGATCGTGGAGGTTTTCTCCCAATGGTGCCCATCCTCGCTCTCCAGAAAGCCCACTGAAAAACGCCGATCTCCGTCTGAATCGAATTTCCAGCTATAGCCCGCAGCAGCATACCCATCGCGCCATTTTATGGGCCGCCACAACACGCACGGAGCACATTCAAAGGGATCGCTCCACTTGCCGGGCCCCATGCGCTCAAACCCGTAATGACGAGTGATGTGTTCCTCCCCGCAAAAATCATGACAGATCGGATACACCATGAGCCGATCTCCCACGTGCAGAAATTTCGGATCGCGCGTCTCGACAAAACCCGGCACGCTCAATTGCGCATCCTCAGTCCACGTGATCCCGTCTTGTGACCTGAGCACGAGCGTCTTTCCGCCCAACAGCCCGCGAAAACCGTGGCGAGCCCCCGTCCGAAAAGCCAGAAAGAACGCCCCCTCAAAGTAGGTCAGATCGGTAAATCCATTGTGCCTGGTGAGAGGTTTATCCGCATCCGAATAGGCTTTTCGGTAGTCACAAAGGATCGGCTTGGGGAAGTCATCCACGCCCAACAGCGGCAACAGCTCCCCGGCCACAAAAGACGCCATTCCGGACTGGGCCACGCCATCGGGAAGCCAGCCCCGATCAAGATGATCATAGGCCAGCCGGTTGCGGAGAAAATAGCGATTCACATCGATCAAGTCAAGCAATTTCTCCCGGGCCAGGTCCCGCACTACCTGGGCCAGTGCCGACAGCCGCTCCTGATGAACGCGCAGCTGGGCCATCGTGCAGCCGGCGGCGGTCATCCGCTCGGAGGTCGGCGCAGGGGTCATCAGCACGGGACGGGCATGGTGGGCCAGAATGGCCTCCACGATTCCACCCAGATGCTCCCGGAAGGCCGCCGTCCCGACATCCTGCAGGGCATCCTCCGCGCCATATTGCACCAGTACCCAATCCGGCGATTGGGCCTGCGCCTCCGCCTCCAGGCGCGCCCAGCCATCCGCTGAGCGGTCTCCCGCCAGACCGACGTTTGCCATTGTAACCTCATCCTCCACCCAATCGATCAAGATACGCGCTGCGATCGCACTCCATGTCTGAGTCTCCCGCACGATATTGACCGTATCCGTTCCGTATTTCAGACAAGGGTGAAACACGTCCAGCTTGGCCGAGGTGCCCTGTGTCGCGGCATCCCCCAAAACAACCATCCTGATGGAACCCATCTGCTCCTCCTTCCTCGTAACCGATCCTGCCCGAATGCTCCCCACTTCGCAAAGTCAGAGGTCGTTTCCGGTCTCCACTTCTCCCTCTCGCCCAAGCACACCGAACTGACGCACACTCTTGTGGACATCACGATCCGTGATGTGTTGGGGTATCATCACAACCCCTCAAATTGCACGGAGCAACAGCAAGTCGAGCTGATTGAACACTGAAGGACACTGAAACACACTGAAGATCCCGGGGATTTGCCTCTTTCGGTGTCCTTCGGTGTTCAATGGGTTGGGCATTCGGATCCTGGGCAGAGTCATCATCCTCATCCGTTTGCATAGAATACGCACGCAAAGCGCCCAGTCCGCTTTTTCTCACACGAACGGAGGAACGGACAAAAATAATAGAATATATCAAAACAAGGACGCGCTGTCCACACTTTTTCAGCGCGTTTTCAAAGGTTCTCCACCTTTTTCCGGCAGGAGATCGATTCGGGTACATGGGTATGGAAACCATCCTCTAGGTGGAACACTCTTCAAGGTGGGTGGACACCAGGCAGGCCCTGGAAACTCCAGATTGCCGGATCGAGCGGCAGGGATGGCCGGGGAAAGAACCTGCAGGTTTCGCAAGAAGGAGGTTTAGGCATCGAGAGCTCCCAAAACCCGCCTGGGCGACAAGCCCGCTGATATCCAGACCCGAATCCTCCCAAAAAACGCTTTGGCTTTTCGGATGCGTGATTCCATCGAATACGTGATCTACGAACAGCACATGGGCCGTTTGAGCTCCGTGTTCGCGACATCACGGGCAGTGTGCACAATAAGAATGCGAAGGCAGAGGAGGCCAAAAGAAAAGGGAGGCTCATGAAAAAGCCGCATCCAATTTCGGGCTTTTTTCGGAACCCCCCAGGGAAAGACCACAAAATCTTTGCGGGGCAATCAGGCCACGAGGCTGCACAAATAGGCCGCGAGAAAGGCTGCGTAGTTCCCCACCGCGTACCCGATCAGGGCCATCAATACGCTCACCGGTACCAGGCGTTCGTCGTGGTATGCGGCCACGATTGGTGCGCTGGCCGCACCCCCGATATTCGCCGCACTGCTGATGGCTGCGGTGTGCACATCGATGTGAAAGAGCCGGGCGGCAAGAAGAATAAACGCGCCGTGGATACAGATCCAGAGATAAGCGCCCAGGACGAAGGGAAGGGCTTCCCCGGCCAGGCCCGATACGACTGTCTTCGCGCCCATACGCGCCACAAAAAGATAGACCAATGCCATGGCCAGTTCGTGACTGCCGGGGATTTTCCTGGCGCGGGTAAACGAGAGCGCCAATCCGAAGGTGGTCACCAGCAGGATCTTGACCGTTCCCTCAGTCAACACGGGAGGAAAAGCCGGAAAGATTCGGGCCAGAAGTCCGGCCAGATAGGCCCCGCCAAAACCGATCGCAGTCAGATACAACAGGTGCCGCATTTGAAGCTTGCCCTTCTTCACCACCAGGTCATCCGCGGCGCTTTTCATGTCTGCGAGATGCTGGTCTGTCACCCCGGTAAACTTATGAAACCACCTCGCCATGTTCTTGGACTGTAACAGCAAAGGAAGCCAGAGCAGATAGACGGCATTGTCGGCAATAACCGCCAGTCCGAAATGCTTCCCGGAGGTCCCCAGTCCCTCCGCCACAGCCGCCATGTTTCCGGTTCCTCCGATCCAGGATCCCGCCAACGCGCCAAATCCCTTCCATGCGTCCGGGCTCAAGTATCCCCGCACCACAAAGTAGGCGATCGGCGCTCCGATAACCACCCCCGCGGTTCCGATGAGCATCACAAAGACCCCGCGCCCCATCACCTTCACGGTGGAACGGACATTGACATCAAGAAGGAGCAGTATCAGGAAGAACGGCAACAAACTCTCTCCCATCCAGTCATATACGGGCGCTTTCGCCGCAATCAGGCCTGTGTTGGAAAAGAACACCGGAAGCACATAGATAAATAGGAGCGGCGGCACATAGTTGAACAGCTTCCAGCCCGTCTTTTTCTCGAGGAAGAACCACAGCGCAGCGTTGGCCGTCAACAGAAAGAGAATTCCCGTTGAATGGGTGATCAGAGCATGCTCCACGGGCTTACCTCCTTACTGGATGGCACAGGTTTACCTGCGCGCTGTTTGGCTCTTCGGTTCGGACAGTTACATTCGGTGAAGAGAAACAACGGCGGCAAGCCGCCGCACTCCAAAAGAATCCCTTCGAGAGAATCCGTCCGCGAAAAAAACAGCCTCCCTCCCGTAAACTTGGAATCACCGGTAGGGAGTCTGTATTTCTTATCGCTTACTTGCACGCACAGGGATTCGCAGAGGTATCCCGTTTCGCAAATTCCGCCACCAGACCGCTGCAATACTGGCTCAGAGCCAACACATCGGCTCCCATGTTGATGAACCGGTATCCCATTTCGATCAGCTCATCGAGATTGGCTGGAGTTCCCGGTGTCCCAGCGAACTTGCCGTGGGCCACGCATACTTCCGCCACCCGCTTGCGCGTTTCAATCAGCTTGGGATGATCCCACTGCGCGGGCGCGCCAATCCCATGGCTGAAATCAGCCGGCCCAAAAAAGAGCATGTCGATCCCGTCCAGGGCCGCGATAGCCTCCAGATCATCCAACGGCTCGGGGTCCTCAATCTGGAGAATCACGAATCGCTGGTCATTGGCCTGCGCGATATACTCGAGAAAATCGATGTTACAGTATGAGCCATCCGCATTGCCGCTATCCACCGGGCGACGGCCGATAGGATGAAACCGCGTCATCCGGACCACATTCTGGGCATCCTCCAGACTCATGACATGAGGCACCATGATCCCTGCCGCATCCAGCTCAAGCGCCCGGATGTAGTCGCTGTAGCTGCCTCTGGCCACGCGCACGAGTATATCCGCGCCATAGGCCTTGGCCGCCCAGATCTGCTGTTCCACAACTGACCAGTCGTTGGCAGTGTGCTCCAGATCGGTCCAGATGCAGTCGAATCCGGACATGGCCGCAATCTCCACGGCCCGCGCATCGGAGAGATTGGACTTGAAACTGGTCGCCACTTTGCCCGCGCGTAGGTTTTTCAGGACGACACTGGGGCGCATCTTCATCGTTTTTCCCTTTCTTTTCCTGCCATTTTTGCGCGCCGATCTCGACGCGTGGTTCCGAGTGACTAGTGCGCTGTGATCTTCCGATATTCATCGTGGAAATACTTCCGCAGGTCTTCCTGTACCTGCCCCGGCACCGGCGATTCATAACCCGAAACCATCTCCTCCGCCCTGTCGTGAGCGCGCTCCAGAATGGAAGGCCCATCCTCGTGCCCGCCGGAGAGATCCAGCAGGTCATTGGCGAAAAACTCTCCGCCGCGCATATACTTGAGCGTCAGATCATCGGTCAGAAATTCTCCACCCGGGCCCGCGCTCCTAATGTTTTCCACCCCGAGATGCAACGCGTCGGTGTTGATCCCCTGTCTCAGGTACTTCGCAGCTTCCAGCCATGCCGTCTGGATCAGCATCATCTCTGCCGACATCCCGTTCGCGTTATGGGTGGATCCGATTCCGGCAAGAATATCCGCCCCGGACGCATGGGCGGACAGCATGAAGATCATCCCCTCTGCACCGTTTTGCTGATCATACCGATAGGTCATCGTACCGCCACACTCCGCGAAAACGGGGATGCGGATTTTGCGGGCCAGCTGGACAGAGGCCATCTTCCACAGCACCTTATCCAGCGTGTAATACATATCATATCCCGCCTGCATATTCGTCACCGATGCCCCCATGGCATACTGGAAGGGATTCCCGGGATTGACGATCTGAGTCAGGGCGGCCATGAATAAATTTTCGGTATGGCCCAGCAACAGGGTGGAAGCGATGGTATACGGAGCGGTGGATCCCGACATCGGACAGATCGTCGGAACAATGGTGAACCCATGCGCGCAGGCCGAAAGCAGCAGGTTTCCATTTAAGCCCGTCAAGGTCAGCGGAGAAACCACGGCCACCCCGATGGTCATCAGCTTGCTCCCGGCAAGCTCCTTTCCTTGCGCCAGAATCTTCCCAATGTCCAACCACTGCGCGAAACTTTCAAGCGATGCGGGGAGGATGGTGTAATGCTTGGTGTGGTTGAGCAAATGGGTTTCCAGTGCGCGCAGGCTGGAAGTTTCATCCGAACAGTCGGTCACCGGAAAATCCATTCTACTGATCCCTGCCACCGTATCGAGCTTTTGGGCGATGATCGTATGCCGTCTCACATCCTCCAGGCACGGACGTCTTGGACGCTGGGTCTTGTAGTCAATGATCCACGGATCGGTGACAATCGCCAGACTGTGTTGTTCGCCGCCACCTATGGTGTAGGATGTCTCGTTCAGTCCCTTCGCCTCATAACTGGACGGCACCTGCGCCAGAAGCTCCCGGAGCAGCGGGGTCGGAATACGGACGATCTGCTCCGCTTCGTCCACGTGCGCTCCGGCAGCACGCGCGCGGCGCAGCACTTCCTCATGTTTGACACGAAACCCCGTATGGGCCAGCAGATTCTCGGCTTCATGGTGGATCTTTTCAATCTGGCTTTCGGAGAGCTCCTTAATCGCATTCATGTTGTCATTTCCTTTCTGCTGCCATCTGGATAGCGCACGTTCACACGTGCTTCTGGTGTGTTCCCCGAAACATTGGCAGTATCCTGTCCCGTGCGCCAGGTCCCCTTCCGCACGGACTGCGTCTTCTCGATGCCACTGGAAACAGGAATCCCGCTCGATATCCGTGAAGCATTGAGTCCCGAAATGCCGTGAGTGGCATTCAGGCTCCCCAACGGCTGGTTACTTTTTGTCTGTGGGCATCTTAGGGAGCCAAAGGTCGCACTCCTCAAGCCGCGACAAATGGCCCAGAATACCTCTGTTCATTCCGGATGAGTAATAGTCCCTGGGCGCTGAATAGATCCTCGACGGAACCCATGTGCGATTTAGTCCGTGCGAACGCGCACCCATTGGACATCGGTCTGGTCCGTATGGGGTCCCACATAATAGACCACGAGCAGGTCCCCGTTTCCAAGAAGCGCGGTGGCGGGCAGCCCGACGGAGAATTTTCCCATCTCCGCCCATGCATCCTGCATGGATCCCTTTTTGTCTGTCTGGTCCTTCCTATCCTCTCCGTAGAGCACCAGCTCCGTCTCATCCGGCCAGGTCGTGCCGCCGTCTTCACTGGCGCGCAGTTTGACGACCGGCGCACCTGTTCGATCCACATACACCATCCCGATCCGACCGTCGGGCAGAGAAACCGGAGCAGCCGGCTGTCCGGGTGCATTGGTTTCCAGCAGGGGGCCCCAGGTACGCCCGTTGTCCACCGACCTTCGGGCGTGAATGTTCAGATAGACGGCACGCCCATTGTCATACGTCCAGAAAAGATCCAGCAAGGATCCGTCGGCCAGCAGGCCCGGCCGCTGGTCCCAGTAGAAGATCCGGTTTTCGGGATCGTTGCTCGCGATGACATGCTCCGGGAAGGACTTCCCCGCATCTCTCGAAAACATGAGCACTGAGGAATGTCGCCACACGGCAGTATCATAGTAATGCTTGTTCAATTCAAACTGACACATCCACGCGCCATCCGATAAGACCAGCGTCGGCCCTGTGATGGCGGTCGGAATATGGAAGGGCGACGTGTCCACCAACGCAGGCTCTGACCAGGTGGCGCCCTCATCCTCTGAAACGGCCAGGAAAACGCGGGTATCCAGCAACCCCTCGGTTTCCTCGTTGAAAAAGGGCAGGGACGGATCAGAATGATCCACCCAGCAGAGGGTGGCCAATACTCGGGTTCCACCCAAGGCAGTCATATGGCCGCCGCGAAAAAGTCCGGGCTTTCCGTCCACCGAAGGCGGCGTAAAGGGCGCCATCGGTGCGTGCCACGCTCCCCCTTCATCGTCAGACCAAGTCACCAAAGCATGTTGTCCCACGCTCCCTATCTTTTCAGAGGCTGCGCGGCAAGTGCTCATCCAGCGTCCGGAGGGCAACACACAAACTCCGGGGAATGCGCAGCTCTGATGATCGGTACCCGGCTCTCCTGAAAACACCGTACCTCGGTCAAGTATTCGCATAGGTCACCCCTCCTCTGGATACACAAACTGAGGATAGTTCTCCTTGAGCCAAGCGCCAAGCGCTACAATCGTCTCGTCCGACCATCCGATATACGGCGCCCGCGTGCGTTGCGAACCCACGGCACACCCCGCCGCAACAGCCAATCCCTTATCGAACACCGGATCCATGGTGCCCTCTCCGCGCTCCTCGATAAATGCCTCCGCATCGCCGAAAAACTTTGCCGCAACCTGCTGCATGGCAAACGCCTCATTCCATCGGCCATGGGCGGCATGGTCGTAGAGCGCCATCGTAAACTCGGGATTGGTGGAGACCAGGGAACTGCAGCACCCACGCGCCCCCAGCGCCATACAGGAGGCCAGCAGGTTCTCCCCCACAAAGTAGGACAACTGCGGGGTCATCCGCATCGCGTCCTGCAGCTGGGAGAAATACGCGCCCGCATACGTGTATTTCACGCCGATCAGGTTCGGGGCCACCTCCAGGAGGCGCAGGTAGTCCGGTCCCTGCAGAAACCGTTTGGCACGCGGCACATTGTAGTGCACCAACGGCATATCCGGGCACGCATCGTGCAGATCCGCAAAGAACTGCAGCAACTCCCGGTCGTTCAGTTCCATCCAGTACGGGATATTCACCTGCGCAGCGCCCAAATAGGATTTGGAGGCCGCGTACTCCAACAGTTTCAGGGTCTTGCGCGTGGCGTCCGCACAGCATCCGATCTGCAATGGCATTTCATACGCGCTGCAGATCTCGACTTGAATGTCCACCATCCGGCAGAACTCCTCATAATCGAGCGCATAAAACTCACCCGTGCTTCCCGTGGTATAGATGCCGTGGACACCTGCCTGACACATCCGCTCGGTATTGACGCGATAGCTCGCCTCGTCAAACGCATCGTTTTCGTCCCAACTCATGGTCACGCCAGCCCAGATTCCCCGCAATTCCTCTGCCGTAATCCGACCCATAGTAAATCGTCTCCTTTCGATGGTAATCCGACCGTCAAATTGCCGTTAGATCACTTTCTTCCTTTAGTACACGCCAGTCAACACATCGTTCCCTTTCTCTGTAATCAGACGTTCTTCCGCATCAATGCCCCCACCTGCTGCGGTTTCACGAAAACGCGCGGCCGAATCGGAAGTCCTCCGAAGGTGCCAAAGCCTGTCCCTTTATGGAGTACCTCAGCATTCCCCGGAGAGCGGATGGCCTCTTGCCTGCGCTTATCGGATACACCCCCTTGTGCCAAAATAAGATCAGGCATCGGCCAAATATACCGCTTCTTTTCCTGGTTGTCAAGCCGAAGATGCTCGTCAAAGAAAAAGCCCTCAACGGACTGAGCCGAAAGGGGCTTTCCACGGATCGTGGGGCGCATACCCCAAGAGCCTCAGGGTCTTGCGCGCGGCATCCGCAAAACAGCCGATCCGTAGGGGCATGCCATACTGGCTGCAGATCTCGACCCGGATGTCCACCATCCGGCAGAACTCCTGATAATCGAGCGCACAAAAACTCACCCGTGCTGCCCGTGGTATAGATCCCGTGTGCGCCTGCCTGACACATCTGCTCGGTGTTGATGCGACAGCTCGCCTCGTCAAACGCATCGTCCGGATCCCAGCTCATCGTCACGCCAGCCC
>JAZDJA010000100.1:0-5628 GCA_043804415.1 Candidatus Latescibacterota bacterium
AAGCAAGCGACTGATTGTCGGATAACAAGGTCCACAACGATCATCTATCACTCGGTACCAGTCTTATGGTAAGGGTTGTAGCGCAATGGAACAGGAGGCCACTAACCGTGGGTGTCGTGAGGGCTTTTCAGAACATCGGACTTCATCCGGCGTCCCGGTGGGAACACACGGAATATGGCCTTGACTATCATAAGAACTATCTTGCCGCTCGCACCGGGCTCTCCTCCGCATCCCCCGAGCTTGCCGCACGAGCCTACGACCGGTTTGGCCTTGACTCTCTCTGGCGCACTGATGACGGACTCATCTGGTGGGAGCAAAACGGGCCGGAGGTCTCGAAGCGGGCCGGCAAACCGATCCGCTTGCCTATCCAGATGCGCTCGGCCAAGCTGTATGCGTTCCAGTCTGTAACTCATTTCGATCCGGAGAAATAGCGATGTCCGATAGTGCCCAGAAATCCCAATCCCCCCGTGTCTCCTGGGAGATCCTTCATCCCGACTCCATGGATGCCGCCCGTCCCTATGGGGTGGTCATAGACGGAAAGCCGGGACCGCGTTGGTTCAACTACCAGGTGCAGCTCTGCGTCACCCCGAAGGGCACATGGATCGCCTGCTGGACCCAGGGGTCGTATGAATCGCAGCCGAACCAGCGAGTGGTCTGTGCCCGAAGCACGGACAACGGAAAGACATGGAGTGAGGAGCGCGCGATCGAAGAAGCGGGCGGGAAATACCAGATTCCTGCGTGGATCATGAGCTTTGTCGTGCCGCATACGGGACGCATCTACATGTTCTATTGGTATAATATCAACGGTGTTCCGCTCAGAGACGCGGGCGACCTCTTCTTCCGCTGCTCGGATGATGACGGCATGACTTGGTCCCAACGGCACCGCGTCGGCATTCCCCGCAGTTCCATGGACGACCCGTCCGGGGACCTCCATGGCTGGAACTTTGGCCAGCCGCAGCTGCTTCCCACCGGGCAGGTGATCATGACCTACAACAAGATCAAGCGGTCGAGCCTCTTTCCCGTGGGCTGGCGCCTGGATGAGGACCACTGCTGGCAGCCGGAGGGGGGAACCGATCCATCAACACTCCCCAAAAACGAGCAAGGCGGCAGCCCGAACAACTGGTGCACCGAGGTCTTCCTGCTCGAATTGACCCATATCCTGACTGCAGACGATCCCGCAAGCCTGCATTTCCGTTTTCTTCCGGAAGGGGACGAAGGGCTCCACGTTCCGTATCCCGGCACAGATCGCCATTTCGGGCAGGAGGGAACTTTGGTCGGCCTGTCCGGCGGACGACTGCTGTGTGTGTTCCGCTCGCGCCAGGGCCATCCGTTTTATGCGATCAGTTCCGATTGCGGCGCATCCTGGTCGCACCCCGAGATGTTGCGCCTTTCTCCCGGCGGAGATCCCTTCAACCAGCCCTACGCGCCATGTCCGATCTCAAGACGCCCGGATGGCCGGCTGGTCTTTCTCTTTCACAATGCCCGGCCGGATACCGGGGGTTGGTATCCGCGCGATCCGTTGTGGATCGCCGTGGGCCGCGAGGTGCCGGGCGTGGAGGAAAATGCGGGCCTGACCTTCTCCAAACCCCAGGTGGTCGTGTACAACGACGGCAAACCCGATGGCCCGTTTGGCAATATCGAAATCAGCTACCCCGCCTTCTACCGAATCGCCGGCAAGCATTATATCGCATATGCCAACAAGACGTGCCAGCTTCTGATACACGAGGTACCGGATTCGCTTCTTGAGGGCTAAGTGCACGAAATCACAAATACGATGACGTGTTTTGCGACTTGGCGCGAAGACTCTCCACTGCGTTTGGAGTGACAAGCGCTGCCATTCGGGTGTAGTTGAAAATCTCCCATGATCAGGTTACGCCATAATAACTATGATTTCGTGCACTAGACGGTTTCGATCCCACTTGTCACGCCAACCGACAAGGCCCTGAAAACCACTTATTCGGTTTTCGGCGTCGACGGGACCCTGCGTATTCTTTTTGACGTGACAAGGTGGATGATCAGGACCTTTGGAGGGCAAACAGGATGGAGAAGATCTTCCCGGACGATGTCCTGTCCAAGCGCGAGCGGATCGAGCGGACACTGGATCACCGGCCCGTGGACCGGGTGGCGCTGCACGAGCAATTGAGCTATAATCCAGCCGTGATCGCCCGCCATACCGGGAAGAGGATCGAAGGGTTCGGCTATACGCTGGAGGATATTTGCGCCACCATCCGGAGGACGCTGGATATTTGTTTTTTCCCTGTGGCGCCCCGGGGAACCGCCCGGGTGACCGATGAAGCGGGATTTGTGACGCAACACGACAACTGGACCTCCTGGCACGTCAGTCGCCCGTTCACAGACGAAGCGGGGGCTCGGGACTGGCTCGCAAAGGAAACTGAGAAGATCCGAGAGGCCACGTTCGATCCCGAAAAAGAACGGATGCCATACCGGGAGGAACTGCTCGACTTGCAGCGCAAGGTCGGGGAAACGGTCCTGTGGCCCTTCAGCGCCACCGGCTTTTGCGGGGTTTTTGATGCGATGGGATTGGAACTGTTCTCCTATTTCTATGCGGATTACCCGGACGTCATGCACGCGTTCATGGAGGTATCTGCCGAACGGGAGGTGCAACGGGTCCACGCGGTGGCGGATAGGACGATCTTCCCCGTGGTACTGATCGCGGAGGACTTTGCCACCAAGCATGGGCCGATTTTCAGGCACGAGGTGCTGGAGCAGGTGCACTATCCCCATGTGCGGCGGCTGACCGAAGCCTGGCATAGCCACGACATCAAGGTCATCTACCACAGCGATGGCAATTACAGAAAGGCCATCCCGGATCTGATGGCGTGCGGGGTGGACGGCTTCTACTGCCTGGAGCCCAACTGCGGGATGGACATCGTGGCACTGAAGAACACCTGCCCGGACATGGTCTGGGCCGGTGGGGTGGACGGCGTGGATTTGATGGAGCGCGGCACCCCGGAACAGGTAAGAGGGGAGGTGCACCGGCATATCCGAGAAACTCATGCCCTAAAGACGGGTGGGATGTTGGTGGCCACTTCCAGCGAAATCAATCCACCCATCCCGCCGGAAAATTTTGAGGCAATGGTGGGCGCGGTGGGGGAACTGCGCAACAGAGAGATGAGAAGGAACACCCCATGAACCCACAAACATTCGGACAGGTCTTCCCCCTCGGTTCCCATCTGTGTCGGGAGCCCATGCCTCCCATGGCCGAGTTGAAGCAGGATATGGAGAATCTGAAGCGGCACGGATTCAATCTGATCAAGCTGCAGGAGCACTGGGCCGTGGATGAGCCCGTAGAGGGACACTGCTGTTTCTCACGGTATGAGGAGCTGATCGAACATGCCGCTCATCTGGATATGGGCGTGTACCTCGGGCTCACATGCGAGCAGGCACCCGCCTGGCTGTGGCGGAAACATCCGGACTGCCGGATGGTTGGGCGCAACGGATTGCCCATAGCCTACGAGGCCGCGATGACCCTGCCCGCAGACGGCAAGCCCGGTCCGTGCTACGACCATCCGGGCGCGATGGCCGATCAGTTGCGGTTTATCACCACACTGGTCGAAACACTCGGGAGCTATGAGAATCTGGTGGTGTGGAACACGTGGCAGGAAATTGGCTACTGGGCAGAATCGCTCGTGGGCCAGTCCGTGTGTTTCTGCCCCCATACGCTGGCCCATTTTCGCGCATGGCTGTCTGAACGCTATGGCGATCTGGATGCGCTGAACCTTTTGTGGAACACGCGCTACGGGGAGTGGCTGGACGTGTCGCCCGGACGGGGTGTCGGGACGCAGGGGCCCTATGCGGTGGATCTGGCCTGGCAGTATTTCTCGGCCCACATACAGATCGGAGGGGTCCTCCGGGCGCGGGCGCAGGCCATCCGCCAGGCTGACAGGCTGAAGCGGCCCGTGTTTGCGCATAAGGGAGGTCCCGCGATAGGCTCGGGAGAGGACTGGACCTATGCCCGGTGTCAGGATTTCCTCGGATCGTCCTGCTATCCCGCGTGGGGATTTGGCATGAGCTGGGACGACGCCCGCGTAGTGGCCGGAACGCCGCCGGACCGCCATCGGGCGCTTTTGACAGAGATGTGGGATGGGGTCGCACTCAAATACGATTACATCTGGTCCTGCAATCCGCCAGGCAACCCCATCTGGGCGGCAGAGTTTCAGGGCGGCCCGGTATCGACCGGCTTTCAGAAGGGGCGCGTGCCTTCCGCGGACGATATCCGCCGCTGGATGTTTACGGCAGTGGGATCGGGCGTAACCGCGATCTCGTTCTGGGTCACCCGGGCCGAGATCATGGCCAGCGAGATGAACGGGTTCTCACTTCTCGATAGCCACGGGGATACATCCGAACGCTTCCAAGAGGTCGCCCGAGTCGGGCAGGCACTGGGCCGGTACCCGGATCTGTTTGGGAAGACATCCCGACCCCGGAGCCAGATAGCTCTCCTCGTGGATGACTGGAACTACCGGTGCTGCACCGCGCTCACACAGGGCGGGGAGCATCTTTCGTATAGTATGCGCGGCTGGCACCGGCTGCTCTGGGATGCGGGCATCCCCGCCGATTTCGTCAGCACATCCGAGCTGGATGAGGGGTATGTCCGCGACTACCGGGCGCTTCTTCTCCCCTTCCCTCTTTCGCTCTCCGAAAAAGTGGCCGCCAAACTCGTCGGATACGTGGAACAGGGCGGACAGTTGATCAGTGAGGCGGCGCCGGGCAGGATCGATGAGCACGGGTTCTGCAACCGGGGGGAGCTGTCTCCTGCCATGCGGGACTTGTTTGGCGTCCGGCACGATACCTTCACCATGGTGCGGGAGCCGGACTGCGGCACGCGCTGGTCCCCGCCGGAGCGAACCTATGGAGAATACCTCGATGCGGCCATGCTGACCGGCGACGGGCCTCTGGCCGGACATCGCGTGCGGGCAAACGGGTATATTGAGACCTTCCAGTGCCAGGACAGCCAGCCCTGCCTGCGTTTCGGCGACGCGGTAGCGGGTACCGTCCGCCATGTGGGCCGCGGAAGTGCGTGGCTTCTCGGTACGTTCGCGGGGCACAATGGGACCGCCTACTCCGATGGGGAAACCCAGGCATGCCTCCGATCTTTGCTGGATCAGTGCGGCGTCTTCCCGGAACACACCGGCGCGCTGCTCCTCCGCAAACGGGTCAGGGGAGACCAGGCCGCGTGGATCTTCACCAATCCGACTCCGGATGACGTGACGGAATCCATCAACGTGGACGGATGGAAGGAGGCGCAGGATATCTTCGGAGAGAGGCTGCCCCAAAACGGGAATACAGTGTCCGTGAAGGTCAAAAGCCTTGATGTGCGCATCCTGGTGCTGACGGGGAAATTACGCAGTTAGCGAGAGGAGAGGACATGGCAGGAGCAAGTCAGCCATTGCCGCATCGCATTCGGACGCGCAGCGGCGTAAGTCCGATCGAAGCGGGGTATGGCCTGGTGCATTCCGATACCATCGTGGCCACGACAACCGATGAGTTGATGATGATGCCCGCCGCCGCACGCATAGAGCTTACCGTGGGGGATAAAACCACCTCCGGTCCCATCGCCCAGCTTGATCTGGGGGTGGGGATCTACGACGCCACCTTGCGGGTGGTCGA
>JAZDJA010000101.1:0-3646 GCA_043804415.1 Candidatus Latescibacterota bacterium
CCCTCCTTCGCCGGTGCTGTTACACACCACGGCTGTACGGGGCTGGGCCCCATTCGAAAGGGATTGCGGTATTACGCGCTTTGGGCCGGGGGTTCGGGCGCGCCCCGCACGCGGACCTCGCCCACAGGCGGGTCTTTGCCCAGGAGGTCCAGGTGCTTCAGGATCCGGTAGATGACATCCTCTGTCTTCGATGTACGACACGATGCGCATGGTCGCTTTGCAATGGGGGCAGATGAGCTGGAAGGGCGGGTTTAAAACCCGCCCCTACCACAGCGCTTGATCATGGCCGCCCACGCCCGCCGGACGGCCAAAGGGAGCGGAGATGGGGTCGCAGAGTCGTCCCGAGCCGCCGCGGGCGCTCGGGATTCCGAGCAACAAAGTCCCACAGTCGCAAGGGCCGGATCAAGGGCCGGATCCCTTTTACGCCGGGCCCGGAGTACCAACCGTAGTAAATCACGGTTTTCTCATGTACATCGGGTATATGGAGGACGATCTGGGCGATGAAGTCCAGCGGATCGAATCGCCGGCTGTCGCCACCGTGGCGGGGATGGATGCGGTCGGCCTTGTATATGACCGCACCGTCGTCCCCTGCGCTGATCCGGCCGGCCGCGACAGGGGCCCTCACCATGTAGGCCGGCAGGGTTTCCAGGCGGGTGCGGGTGGGCCGGTCGGCCGATACATCGGAGGCCAGCGGCGGTCCGATGTCGGCCCCGAAGCCAGTGTGGTTCCAGGAGAGCATGTTCTCGACGATCTCCTCGCCTATGGCCCCTTCCCGAAGCAGCATTTTCAGGACCTTGTGCCGGAAGAGCCGGCTTACGGTCTCTTCGGAGGGGACGGCCTCCACCGGGTGGAATGTCCCGTCTTTGTCAAATCCGCCCCAGATGGCGAGCATGTGCAGGTGCGGGTGGAAGTCCAGGAGGCTCCCGAAGGTCTGGACACTGACTACCGCGCCAGGCGCGCAGGTGCGTGCGCCAAGGGCTTCACGGATAAGGTCGCGCACGGTCTCGTACCCGCACCGGGCCAGTTTGGCAAGGAGGGTGCGATGGTGGAAGAAGTACGGCCTCAAGCGGCGGGGGACGGACAGCACCACCTGGCGGTGAGGTACGGGCGCGAGGACTTCTTCAGTCAAAAACGCCGCGAATTCGGCCTGCCTCTTTGATTGGCATGAGGGGCAGAAGCGAGAGTGCTTCGCCAAGTCTTCCACCGTCGAGTTGTGTAGATTCTGGCCCAAGCGTGGCCCTCGCGATCCTGCGATCACTTTTGGTTGGCGACCCCAAGCCCAGAAGTTGATGGGCACTTCCACGATGTACAGTTGCTCTCGTCGCGAAAGTTCCAGATGAAATTCCACCGGACGACCATATGCTTCGTCAGCCGTCAACCAGGCTGTCTGGACGCCTTGCTCCCGCGCTTGCTGATGCAGTTCCAAGGCGATCTGCCACTTTGGCCGGTGAACCATTTCATCCGGAATGCCAGCCTCACGGCAGCGTTCTCGATCCGCCGACCAACTTTCGGGCAAGAATAGCGCGCTTGAGAGCAGACAATGAAAATCGGGCGTGGCGTACCCCCAGATGCACGGAGACCGTGCAGTTGTCTTTTTTGCCCGTCGCGCCGTAGTGTTGGCGCTGCACTCCGGGTGTTTTGACGCCTTTCTTGACGAAACTGGTCTCGTCAATGATGCCCACGCTGCAAGGATGAGCATAATCGCGAGCGACGATGGTGTGGAGTTGCCGCGCCATCTGCGCATCGTCCCATCGGTGCTGTGACAGAAATTTTTGCAATGCGCGCGGATCGATGCCAGCTTGATCGGCCATCGGTTCGACGCTTTTGCGCGGCAGGTTCGACAACTGAACTCGCACATAAACTTCGGCATGGCCAGCCGGTTCGCGTCGTCCAAAACATCCTTTAAATTCACGCAGAAAACTTTTTAATTTCGCGCCCATGCGTCCAATTTCTTCGACTTTCATCGCTTGACCTCCTTTTGCTGTGGCTTATCCCCCAGTAAAAGGTATCGTCATTTTTTGCTCAAAACTTGTTTACTAAAAGATCGTTGTAGTACTAGGTTTCATACACTTGACGACATGAGCCAGCTTTCATTTGTTCTGGTAATCGGTCTCCTTCCAAATTCGTTTGGCCGCGGCCATGCCAGCCTTGGTCGCATTCGCATTACCCAAGATGTTCGGAGGTAGCGACTTGTATCCTTGTTTCGCGTGCGACGGGAATGGCGACCAGTTATCATCCTGGTATTTCACCCGATCCGCCTCCTTGCTGAAGTCCGGCACCGCGAATGGTGTTCCATCTGCGAGCGCACTTTTCCAGGCAAGAATGCCAACACTGCTCATTGTCACTCCGCGATAGACGTCCAAGAAAGGCGGTTTCTTGGCACGGATGGCGTTGGCAAATTCGAAGTTGGGCCAGAAATCACCCCCGCCATGGCCGGTTTGGCGGGCGAGGTTGCCATGTTTCGGCCAATCCGGCAAGTACGTACGTTCGCGGAGTTCGCCTGGTTTTATGTTCCATTCTTCGTGCCAGATGCGCACCTGGCCAGGTCCGAAATAGCCCGGTCCACGGGTGATCTCCATCGCCCCACGATCGCCGTGAATGCGGTACCAGTTGCTGTGGCCCGGTAATAGCAAGCCAAAAATGCGGAAAACAGCTCCGTTGTCCATGCGGCACAGAATTACCGAGCCGGCATCTCCGCGTCGTACTGTCAGTTTGTCCACCGAGGGGCAGGAAATGGATAGGCCGTTGACCTTTACCGGCCTGGCTCCGGTGATGTACACCAGAGGTGCCAGAGCATGGGTGCAGTAGTATGTAGAGGGTATCCAATTGCGCCAATGGTTGACGCCTGGCGACATACGTATTCGAGCGTCCGGGGCAATGGGGTGGTTGTATTCGCCCTCTGCATAGGTAACCCGGCCGATCTCGCCGGTGTTGTAGACCCGCCGCATTTCCATGTTGAAGGCCGTATATGGATAATTCTCGCCCAGCATGTAGGTCAAGCCGCTCTTCTCCACAGCGCGGCACAACTCCACGCCCTCGGCCAGCGTGCTATTGCAGATGCACTCGCTCATGACATGTTTGCCGGCACGCAGAGCCTTGATGGCGAACGGCGCATGCTCATGGAAGTAGTTCGCCAGGATCACAGCGTCCATATCATGTTCCAGGAAGCGATCATAGTCAGTGTAAGTCGTAACTTTGTGGAGCTTGCCGATTTCGCGGAGACGCTCCTCCCATGTATCGCATAATGCCACCAGTTCCATGCCCACCTGCGCAGTGGCACCTTTGGCGAATGCCTGGCCCTGACCGATCCCGATCACACCTACACGAATCGTCTCTGTCTTGCCCTGCTTTCTGAGTGTCATGGTCTTCCTCCTCTGCTGGATCTGGATAGGAACTTGGATTCCCGGTTTTCCATCGTACCTGCCCTTTCATCTGGACCAACCCCCGCGGCATGGCATAGGTCGCTCTCCAAGCGGTAATACCCTGCCTATTTTAGCCCATCAGGCGGGGATGTCAAGGGTAATCAAGGGTAAATGTGGCCGACATCCCCCTCCATCGCCAGCGCTGTTACACACCACGGCTGTACGGGGCTGGGCCCCATTCAAAAGCGGATTACGGAGCTACGCGCTTTGGGCCGGGGCCTCAG
>JAZDJA010000102.1:0-22074 GCA_043804415.1 Candidatus Latescibacterota bacterium
AAATAAGGAGCAGGCATGGAGTCCTCCTCTGAGGGCTGGGTAAAGGAGAAAAAACTTACGAATACTTCTCTAACCTACTGCCCTTTCAACACAAAGTCAACTAAAATATTTCAAGGAGTGGTATATTACTTGCGTAGTTTAACACTTTTTCCTTTTTGCCAAAAGGTTTTGCGTATTTCTTTGTGTCTTTCTTTGCCATTATGCTGTTTCCTTGTTTAAATACTTGATGAATCTATCTTTATTCCTATAATCGGATAGGAAATCAATATCTGCAAGATCGTTTTTTATCAAGTGCGCGTTCAGGAACGTCTTGTTTTTCAAATATAGATAGACCATTAGATTATTATTGTCATCATGTTTAGTCTCGTCGTATCTAAGGAAGACTTTTTGTCCTTTTGTTTTGAGCTGCAGAAATGCTACAGCTTCCCCGTTGGCTTCCTTCCTTTCCTTAACTCCAATTAAGCGAACTATTAAGTCGTTATTCAGTCTTATTAGTTCAGGACTGATGACTTCCTTTACAGAATAATATTCTTCTCTTTCTGTTGAACTTTCCTGGTCTATTTTGGAACCGAATTGAAGTTTCTTGGGGTCTGTCTTTTTGTCAAATCTGTGAAAATCTATAAATATATAGGGTAATCTCTCTATCTCACTCCTAAAGTCGGTAGCGACGCTTTCTTGTTCTATAAAGCTATAATCAGAGCTAAAGATATCGCCCTGATTTATATTTAGTTTCCGTTTTATATAGGGTATAAAGTCGGAGTTCGTCTCATAGCCAACAGAATTCCTGTTCAGATTTCGTGCAGCAAGAGAAGTTGTTCCGCTGCCAAGAAACGGGTCAAGAACTGTATCACCAACAAAGGAGAACATTTTAATGAGTCTTTTGGGTAGCTCTTCTGGAAACACTGCAATATGCCCATCTTGTTTTGCGCCGCCAAAATTCCAGTGGCCTGCAAAATATTCATTCCACTCAGCTTTGGTCATTTTGGACTGTTCCTTTAGCTCTCTAGTTGGCTTTATCGGTGGTCCGAGTTTCTTAAATAATAGAATAAACTCATAGTCAATAGATAGAATCCCATTTCTCGGCGTTGGATAGCTTCCCATCAATGAAGCACCGCCGGTGGTATTTGATGTTGTCTTCTTTTGCCAAATGAAGCGCCCATATAGTCAAACCCGATAGCTTCACAAAACTTGATTATTTCTGTTCGAATAGGTATTACCTTATATCTTCCATAGTACACTGCTCGCGCAAATTGGTCGCCTATATTAACACACAGGCGACATCCATTATTTAGCACTCGATAGCTTTCCTTCCAAACAAGGTTTAAGTTGTTAATGTATTCTTCATAGCTGTCATTATATCCGATTTGGCTTCCCGTTCCATAATCTTTGAGTTGCCAATATGGTGGCGAAGTGATAACCAAATCAACAGACTTGTCGTCAAGTTCGGCCATTTTCCGACTGTCACCAGTTATGATCATATGTCTCGTTCTAAAACTCATTTTATGTCCTTATGTTCGTATGGGGCATTTCCAAATAACTGTTTATTATATGGTTTTCCAGATAACCTACCGGCGATCTATTCTTTTCGCATGACTGCTCAAGGATGGATGCAGAAAAGGTGCATTGGTCTTAGTCTGGTAAAGCGTTGTTTGGAGCATGCGAAGCATATTATCTGGTTTCAGGATAAAATGTCGGCTTTCCCTTCGTGTCACGGCCTAGTTCGCAGGGCTCTGAACGCCCAGCCAGCCTCCGTTCAGGTCATGTGCATAGCCCATTGTAGTCATTTCGTCCCAGTGCGTCAGCAATTCCCGAATGGTCCGAATGTCAGTGTCGTCTCCGGGCAGATGGGTGGCAACGGGGCAACGAATCCGATCGCGTGGTTGCATTGAGGAAGGACAACTTTTCCTATGTTCGCTTCGTGGGAGACAATCGAAAAAGCGCGAGTAATGTCACTTCACTTGATCGACAAAATCATTGACACCCCATCTCACAAACACCAATTTGGCTATCGGAATGGATGCGTTGTATGTTCCGAAATCCGCCTGCAAAGCCGCCCAGCTTCTTCTCATTGCCTGAAAACATAATACAATGCGTCCTAGTTGTCAATAGCTAAAATCGCTCAGTGTCGTTGAGGGATGAATTCGCAGTGTTTCCTGTCACAGAATGTTTCTCACCCAAGAAGCTGACCTTTCTGTATCCTCTGCCTATGAACTGTGCGGAAAGCCCTGAGCTGCGGCATCTGCCAGATCATCAGCGCCCGGTGTGGCTACCCAGTTCCGGGGTAGGGAATACTCATAATCCCCACGCAGGGAAAACCCCTCTGATTCCTCAATTCTCCAAAAGACCTGTTCCACGAAGCGCACTTCGCACGACAATGATCTGGTTCCTTCGCTCTGCGTGGGAATGCAGGAATCATCTCTGCGTTCGGATGCGGTGGCCACGGTTGACTCAGCATGATGACGCATCCGTTCACGATCTCAGGGGAGCGCAGAGGACCACCTTCCTTCCTCTTTTCCCCGCAAAAGGATGGCGATCCCGGCTTAGGATTGTTAAGCTTTCCGGAAAGAGATGGATTGGGATTTGGGAGCCCTTCACAGTTTATAGGTGCTCATTTGATTCGAGATATCCCGGCACGTTTTGGCCGGGGAACATCTGATTCGGGTCTTCCGAAGAAAAAGTTCGTCCGCGGTTTGTGCGGAGTTTCGTCGCGGAGAAAAAAAACAGCTGCCTTCTTGGAAAGTGGTTGTTCTGTGTACTTTTTCGGAAGCCCATGATGCGACGGATACACTGGCTGGTATCTTCTGCCAGGCTCATCTGTTCAAGAAAATCCCTACGATCTGGGGGAGGCTGGGAACTTGGATCAGCCCAAAGCTTACGCGTCGGCAGAACCCGCCGGTTGCGAGACATTCCCTCCCAGCACACGCCTCATCCACGAGACACCTTTGAGCAGGTTTCTGCCGACCAGAATGTAAAGCACGAACTGCAGGATTCCCGTTACAGATGCGCTGGCACCAGCAGACCTCATGGCCTCGCTGATGGAAGCACTGCCGGAGAGTGTTGCCAGGGCGGGCCGTGAAAGGGTTGATTAAGTGATCTTCCTTATAACACTCCGGCTGTCCTTCGTGTCACAGGGGATGTTCCATCTGAAGCCATTGGTCTGGCCTGCTTACTCCCTCGACTTCTTCTTTGTGATTTTGTAGCCACTCACATAGCTGCCCTTGGTGGTATGAGTCCAGATCCATTGTACGCCCTCGTCCTCTGCAAGTTGCACGCTCAAGAGGACAGCCGGCGCTCCTTGGAAGGTTGGCTTCGGTGCTTCGACCGATTGTTTGGTTTCTTTTGCCATCTTTTCCGTCCCTTGGATGCCATGGGTTGGACGCTGAGCTGAACCGCGGCGTCCTCGCCGTCGGCTCGAGGGTGCTGCCTGGATACGTCAGCGCTCACGCGCCCTGCGTGCCGGCACCACTCCCGCCCAGCGAGCACGTCACACCAATCAGAAAGCCGAAATCGTACCATCGTCCTCGGTTGTGGGTTTCGTAAATGCGAACGTTTGGGCTGAAAAGACTGACGATGAAGGTGATTGGAGCGATCAGGCCGTGCCAGCATCCAGCCCAAAATCCCGCTGGTATCGCACCCTCTGCCTTGTATTTCGAATTCGGTCCCGCTGTGGCCAGTGCATTTGCCATCGTGTTCCTCCGTCCTAGTGTTTTTCAACCCGTTCTATGGTGGCCAACCAGGGATGGGTTGGTGTTGCGGACAATGCCCCCGTATTCTCTTCCTTCCGCATGCTGCATCCTGCCAGCGGAAGGGATGAAGGACGAGTCCGCCATTCCAGCAACTGCGCCGACTTCCTTCCGGGTCGGCTGAGAACATAATGCATTACGCACCACTTGTCAAGAGAAAAAATTCATAAGCGTGCCTGGATAAGTAGATTAGAATAAGTCTTGTTTTAGAATGATTCTTGATTGATAGTCATTCTTGTCTACAGGGCATGCCCCTGGCATAATCTCCCTCCCCTGTGCGCGGGGAGCAAAGGCCGTGCTTTCTGTCCGATCAGGATTTCGCGGCCGCCTCTCCTTTCTCCGCCTGCGGGGGGGGACCCGGGAAAAGTGGGGCAACGCTGCAAAAATAAGTTGACAAAGCAGCAGATTGGGTTATATATTTACTGAACGTATGTACAGGTTTTGTCCTGGCGCGCATGGCTGCGGACGCGGTGACTCTGGAGCCGATGGCTCTGCGTGCTAGGTGATGAAGAGACGGACGACCCAAATGATCAAACTGCTGCGAGATTGCCGTCTCTATTGGATGGCGACGGCCATCCGCTGATACGGGAAGGTTCGCATGGCCCAAGACAACAGTACCAGCAAGGAAGACCGAATCAAAGCGCTGCGCGCGCGGTTGGACCAGATGAGCCAGGAGTTCTCTCGCAAGAAGGGGGACAAGTTATTTGCTGCGGACGAGATCAGGGCGGCGATCCGCAGGGAGAAGTCGCCCCGCGGGAAGCCGGCCGAATCGCAGCCGATCATCTATCATCGCGATCTGCCGCGAACCGATCCCCATGGACTCCTATACGGCGCCGAACAGGGCGGAGGAATATCACTGGAGGAGGCAGTCCCTGGCGAGGAGGTGCACACCGAACGCGGAAAAGCCTTTTTGGTTTCCGCACGGGTGGATGATCTGGATGAGGCCGCGCTTTTCAGCAGGAACTTTGAGGAGAGGATATCGCCAGAAGATTCTGCGTTTTGCCAGCGAGTTGCCGCCACCGTCGATCCGCAAAAACTGGCGCTGGACGATCTGATCTTTGTGGACATCGAGACCACGGGCCTGAGCAGTTCGCCTCTGTTCCTGATTGGCACGATGATCTGGGAGACGGACGGTTTTGAGGTGCGGCAGTTTCTGGCTCGGAACTATGCGGAGGAAGCGGCAGTGATCTCCCTCTTTCTGGAGACCTGTCTTCCGAGGAAGCTTCTGGTCACCTTCAATGGGAAGAGCTTCGATTTCCCCTACATTCGCACCCGTGCCGCTGCCAATGGGATCCCTTTTGACCTGGCGCCCGCCCATTTCGATCTGCTGCACGAATGCAGACGCATCTGGAAGGATGTGCTGCCTGACTGTAAGCTGCAGACGTTGGAGACGCATGTGTGCAAAAGGCCCAGGTACGGGGATATTCCCGGGAGCCAGATACCGGACGCCTATCACGCGTACGTGCGCACCGAGAATGCCCATCAGATCGCCGAAATACTCCGGCACAATATGCTGGATTTGATCACGCTGGCGGATTTGATGGCGCGGTTTCCAAAACCGTAAACCTTTAACCGCAGAGCGGTCAGAAGCATTTAACCGCAGAGGACGCAAAGACATCTAACCGCAGAGGGCGCAAAGAAGGCGTAGAGCGCGCAGAGAAAGGCTATGTCAATGGAGATGCCAAATGGCGTACGCGGTGCAGAGGTTCTGATCCGTAATGAGATTTCTTTGCGATCTTTGCGGTTAGTAGTGACTGTCGAATCAGGAGAATGTTCTCTAACCGCAGAGCACGCGGAGGGAGGCAGACATGGACGAGAATGAACTCTCAAAAGAGGTCATCGGAGCTGCCATTGAGGTCCATAAGGTTCTGGGACCGGGCCTATTGGAATCATCTTATGAAGCGTGTATGGAGAGAGAACTTGCGGGCAGAGGACTCACAGTAGCACGTCAGGTTGGCCTCCCTCTGGTGTACAAGGACATTCGTTGCGAGATGGGGTACAGAATCGACTTACTGGTCGAGAGGAAGATCATTGTAGAGGTAAAATCAGTGGAAGCGCTGAGTGACCTCCACGTTGCGCAGGTTTTGACCTATTTGAAATTGAGCCAGTGCAAGTTGGGATTGTTAATCAACTTCAATGTCAGGCTACTGAGAGACGGTATCAAGAGATTGGTCGATCATTTGGATATCTCCTAGTGGTTTTTTCGGTTGATAGTGACTGAAAATCTCTAACCGCAGAGGACGCAAAGAAGGCGCAGAGCGCGCAGAGAAGGGCTATGTCAATGGAGATGCCAAATGGCGCATACGGTGTGCCTAGGTTCTGATCCGTATTGAGATTTCTTTGCGGTCTTTGGGCCTCCTTTGCGATCTTTGCGGTTAGTAGTGACTGTCGAATCAGGAGAACGTTCTCTAACCGCAGAGGACGCAAAGAAGGCGCAGAGCGCGCTGAGAAAGGCTATGTCAATAGAGACGCCAAATGGCGTACGCGGTGCAGAGGTTCTGATCCGTCTTAAGATTTCTTTGCGGTCTTTGGGCCTCCTTTGCGATCTTTGCGGTTAGAAGAAATCCCATGGATGTAGAAACCTTCCTCAATGAGCTCCGGAGATCCCCGGACTATGCGGGTCAGATCGTCTATGTGCACGAGACCCCTGCCCGCGAGGCGATTTACGCTCCATCCGGTGGCCTGCCTCTCAGGCATGTCGCTGGAAACCTCGCCCGGATCGGGATTGATCGTCTCTACTGCCACCAGGCTGAGGCGATCGGTCTGGCGGGCGAGGGAAAAGATGTACTGGTCGCCACCGGTACGGCCTCCGGCAAGACGCTCTGTTACGCCCTGCCCATCATGGAGCACCTTAGGGCCGACCCCCAGGCCAGAGCTTTACTGCTTTTTCCCACGAAAGCCCTTTGCCAGGACCAGTTTCGTCATTTTGGCGCGCTGCTTGAGGCGGTGGGATGCACAGACCGACTGGCCGGTGTCTTAGACGGCGACACGCCATCGCCGCTCCGGCGCAAACTCAGGGATCGCGCCTCGGTGATCTTCAGCAATCCCGACATGCTGCACACGGCGATGATGCCCCAGCATGCGCGATGGGCGGAGTTCTTTGGGCATCTGAAGATGCTGGTGCTCGATGAGATGCATGTGTATAGCGGACTGTTCGGATCCAACATGGCGCTGCTGTTTCGCCGGTTCTTCCGTCTCTGAAAACACTATGGTTCCGCACCTCAGGTGATCGCATGCTCGGCCACCATAGCCAATCCCGGGGAACTCGGCGAAGCGCTTGTTGGCAGACCGTTTTCGCTGGTGGACAACGACGCCAGTCCGCGGGGCCGGAAGGTCACGGTGTTGTGGAATCCGCCTCGCTTCCGAGCTACCCTATGGCGCTCGCGCCGCAGCGCCAATGTGGAGGCGCACGAATTGATGGCGAAGCTGATCGCGCAGGGCGTGCCCACGATCACCTTCTCCAAGGCCAAGATGACGGCGGAGATGATTTACCGTTACGTGGTCGAGAAACTCCGTCAGACCGCCCCGAACCAGGTTACAAAGGTGACGCCCTATCGAGGCGGGTATCTTCCCGAAGAGCGGCGCGAGATCGAAAAACGGCTCTTTGACGGTCAGCTCCTGGGTGTAAGCGCCACGCCCGCGCTGGAATTGGGGATTGACGTGGGCAGTCTGGAGGGTTGCATTATCGTGGGCTATCCGGGAACGCGCGCTTCCTTTTTTCAGCAATCCGGGCGTGCCGGACGCAAGGATCGGGATTCGGTGGTTTTTTTGATCGGACTGGATACCAGCGTCAATCAATACATCATGAGCGATCCCGCGTACCTTTTCGAACGATACGTGGAGCAGGCGGTGATCGATCCGGAGAATCCCTTTGTCGTGACCGGCCATCTGCGCTGTGCAACCCACGAAATGGCCCTGTCTGAATCGGAAATCGGAGCGTTTGGGCCGCATACTCAGATGGTGCTGCAACTCCTGGAGGAGAACCACAAGGTCAAGAAGATCAAAGGCCGCTGGTATTATGCGGCTTCGGAGATTCCGAACCACGAAGTTTCCCTGCGTGCCTATGCGGATGCGAATGTCGTGATCGAGGACGTGGACACCGGAAACGCGCTCGGGGAGGTGAATCGGTATGATTCCGAGGCGATTCTCCATCCCGAGGCGATTTACATGCATCGCGGGGACACCTATCGGGTGCTTGAGCTGGATCTGGATCGGAACATCGCCCGCGTGAAACGGGCGGAGGTGGACTACTACACCCAGCCGATGGGCGGCACGGATATTCACCACATTGACCACCAACTCAGAGATAAGGCATTCGGTTCCGGCCACCTTTTCTGGGGCGAAGTCACCGCCTATTTCAGCACGCACGCCTTTGAGAAGATTCATTTCTATTCGCTGGACGCGATCTCCCGGCATGGCGTGGATCTGCCGACCATGGTACTGGAGACCATGGCCTTCTGGATTGTGCCCCCGGAAGCGCTCATGAAAAAGGTGCGGCAGGCTGGACTGGATGCGCACAGCGGACTTCGCGGGATCGGGTATGCCACCAGGATGCTGTTGCCGCTTTTCATGACCTGTGATACGCTGGATTTCTCCCACACGGTGGGCAGTGTCAATGCGCCCTGGAATGCCATCTTCGTATACGAACGCTACCCCCACGGCCTGGGTTTCACCGAGAAGGCCTACGAGCGGATGGATCTGATTCTCCCCAGAGTCCTGGAGAACATCGCTGGATGTCCATGCCAGGATGGATGCCCATGTTGCGTGGGCAAGCCCCTCCGGCAGTTTACCACGTGGAACGTGGAGCGCGGGGAGTCATCCATTCCAAGCAAGGCCGCTGCGCGTATGATCCTCGAGGGATTGCTCGGGGACGGCACCCATCTGAAAAACGCGGATGCCGAGTCTTTAACGGATTCCGAGGGGGATCGCAACCTTCGGCTGGAACGCGCGCTTCGCCGGCGGTTGGAGCGGACGCGCGAACCCCAGGTATTCCACCCCATCCTTCCGAGGCCGGAGGTGGTGACCGGGTATCCCGCGATCGAAAAGGGCAAGCAGCTGGACATGCCGGATGTGTCCAGACGAGCAGCGCGGCGGGTGGATTTCGAGAGAGCCTTGCACAAGCGGATCGCCAAGCATATCCAACCCAATGAGCTGCCCCCAAAAGCCGGGCGTTCTGAGCGCCCCCCGGGCATGAAGACGCGGCACGGCAATCTTCGCCCCGGGGCTTTCCCGGGACGGCCTGAGGACAAGGCGCTCTCTCCTGCGCCCGCACCGGAAAAAGAGGAAACACTCCAGGCACCGGTTGCACTCGGCGATGCGTTGGCATCCCGTGCGAGGAAACTTCGGAAGAAGAAGGAGAAAGAGAACGCTGGATAGGACCCAAGAGAAAGGGGTCCGAGGCTGTTTTCGCTCAGAGGAGCGTGTCCTCCAGAGATGTCCATGTGCATGGAAGTTTGTGCGGGCACGCGGAAAACCTGGTTTCTAAATCGAAAGGGACACCCGAACCCATGGAAGCCGCAACTTTTCTGGACCGCCTCAAACAGCAACGCTTTTTTGCCGATCAGATCGTGCATGTTGAGGAACTTCTGGCACGTGCCCCGGTGTATCAGGAGGTGAAAGGGGGACTGCACGAAACGACCAAAAAAGCGCTGAACAGGCAGGGCATCCAGCAGCTCTATTCCCATCAGGCCACGGCCATCGAAAAGATCCGGCAGGGGGAAAGCATCGTGATTGTCACGAGCACGGCAAGCGGTAAGACCCTTTGCTACACCATTCCCGTGCTCGAGGCGCTCTTGGCGGATCCCCAGGCCACCATGCTGTTTCTCTATCCCACCAAGGCGCTGGCTCAGGATCAGCTTCGCGCGCTGACCTCCTTTCAGTCCGACGATCTGGGCATCGATTTCCTGGCGGGAACGTATGACGGGGACACGCCGCAGAACTTGCGCCGAAAACTTCGGAACAATGCGAATATCCTGCTGACCAATCCCGACATGCTGCACCAGGGCATTCTGCCTCAGCACGCCCGCTGGAATCGTTTCTTCACCCATCTCCGCTATGTGGTGATCGACGAGGTGCATGCGTACCGGGGGGTTTTCGGCTCTCATCTGGCCAATGTCATGAGACGTCTGGCACGAATATGCCGGCACTATGGGGCCACGCCGCAGTTTATCTGTTCTTCCGCCACCATCGCCAATCCCAAGGAACACGCCCAGCGGATGTGCGGCACGCCGATGTCGCAGGTGGACAACGACGGTTCCGCCCGTGGCCCGAAGCGATTCGTCATGTGGAATCCGCCACCCATAACGACTGCCGCAAGTGGCACATCGGGAAACTGGCGCATAGGCGGGGATCGGAGAGGCCCTGTGGGCGAGGCGGTGCAACTGATGACCATGCTGGTCAAGGAGGGGGTTCAGGCCATTGCGTTTGTGCGCACGCGGCTGGCCGCAGAACTCATCTTCAAACGCTGTCGGGACAAGCTCCGGCCCGTGTCGCGCCGGTTGGCCGAATCCGTTCAGGCCTATCGCGGCGGGTATCTGCCGGAGGAGCGGCGGGAAATCGAGCGCAAATTGGCTGCCAAGGAGATCCTGGGCGTGTCGTCCACCAACGCGCTGGAGCTCGGCATTGACATCGGCAGCCTCGATGCCTGCATTCTGGTAGGGTATCCGGGAACGATCGCCAGCTTGTGGCAGCAGTCCGGGCGCGCCGGACGCGGAAACGAAGAATCCGTGGTCTTTCTGATCGCTCAAAATGCGCCCATGGATCAATATCTCATGGCCCATACGGAGTATCTGTTTGCGCAGAATCCCGAAAATGCGGTGATCGATCCGGACAATCCCCACATTGTGGTGGGGCATCTCAAGTGTGCTGCCAACGAACTTCCGCTGGGGGATGACGAGGCGGAATCCTTCGGTCTCTATGCGAGGGCCGTGCTGGAGTTGCTCGAGGAGGAGGAGAGCGTGCGTCGGATAGAGGGAAGCTGGTACTGGGCGAGTTCGGAGTATCCGGCTGCAAACGTCAATCTGCGCAACATTGCCGGGCCGGTGTATACGATTCAGGACGAATCTGAGGGGGAGCGGGTGATCGGAACGATGGACGAGATCAGCGCGATGTCGCAGCTCCACAGCCACGCGGTGTATCTCCACGGTGCGGACACCTACTTTGTGGACAAATTGGATCTGGACCAGAAGATCGCCTTTGTCGTGCGTCGCGATCTCGACTACTATACTCAGTCGGTCCAGACCTCACAGATTCGGATCGATGAGAAGGAACTGGAAGAGGCGTGGCATGGCGGTCTTTTGGGATATGGAGACGTGACGATCACCACCTCCATACCGATGTTCAAGAAGATCCGTTTCCACGCAAGGGACAGCCTCGGTTTTGAGAAACTGGAGCTTCCCCCGCAGCTTTTGGAGACCGTGGCGTTCTGGTTTGCCCCGCCGGAGGAGGTGGTGCGGGAGATGGCGGAGAAGAATTTCTTGGTGGGCGACGCCCTGATCGGGATGGCCAACGTGCTGGTTGAGGTGGCGCCGCTTTTCGTGATGTGCGATACCCAGGATATCGGCACCGTGGTGGACGCCAAGAATCTCGACCGGGATGCGCTGTTCCTGCACGATCGGTATCCCGGCGGCATGGGATATGCGCGTCGCTGCCTGGAGCATTTTGAGGAGATCATAGAGACCGTAGCCGAGGTGATCCGAAACTGCGGATGCGAAGACGGCTGTCCCTCCTGCGTGGGTTCCGCGGTGCCTGCCTTTGCCATGACCGACCTGGACTCTGCGGTGCGCGGCAGAATCCCGGACAAGCGGGCTGCGCATTTTCTGCTGGAGGCGATGGCAAGGGGCTGAGGTATGAGCGGGGGGCCGTGGACTCTGACGGATCCGCGCGTCCGTGTTGAGAATCCCCCAATGTGGAGATTTTCGAGGTAAAGAAGGTCAGATCGAAAGGGTGCTTAAAGAGACAGCCATCTGTCGTCAGTGGATGCTCCGCTCTGGGTGCCCGGTCTATGGTTTTGCCTGCTCGTCCTCCCGTATCCTGTCAGCGAAGGCTTTACGTCGCTCATCGAGGCCAAAATTCTCGAGGGCGTTTTCCCGCAAAAGCTGACTCCCAACTTCCACGGCGTATTCCTCGGAAAACCTGCCCTCCTCGATCTTCTCACAAAGCACGCGTGCGATTTCACGGCGCGCCATCATCGCATGCCCATAGGTTCCCTCCACAAATATGTAATCGCCTCCGAATCCGTGGATTTTGCTGACAGGAACAGTATCCAGCATGTCTGAAAGCGCCCGCCGACCGGCCGAGGGATTGATGATCCACATCCAGCAGAAATCCACCGTAACATTGGCAAAATTCTTCGCAAGCACAGCGAGCTCTTCCTGGTAAGGATAGGAAACGTGGTAGATGTCAAATCCCGTTTTCGGGTACTTCAGGAAGAGATTGCTCATCAGGGCGGCACGACTGTTCTTGATGTCATTTCCATTGCCCGCCTGAATGCCCGTGTGAAACTTCATTCTGATCCCATATTCTCCGCACTTGCGACAGAGGTAATGCAGGATGAAATCTTCGAGCCTCTGAATATCGCGCCTGTCCGGTCGGTCCCCAGCAGCAAGGAGACGGTTGAAAACATGGGCGACCCGCTCCCTGGGTACATCTTCCCACGTCAGCACACGGTCATAGGCACGACCCACCTTAAAGGCGCTGGCTGCGTGGGCATCCCGCTCGAAGTAGAAATCAATGACATGCAGATAGTCGTCCAAGCACAGAATGTCGATCCCCGACTCCTCCGAAAGGGACGAGAGACTGAGATCGGTAAACGTATCCACCATATCACAGATGAAACAATCGAAGGCAAAATCAGGATTGTAGATCTGCTTTGGGCCAAAGGGGTTGGTCATGGCATAGTCAATATGTGCCCGATCAAACACTTTGCGGGTGAAACCGGGTTTGATCTCCTCACGCATCCTGTCGGTAAGTTGCGCAACCGAATCCGCTCTGAAGTCCTCAATGTGGTAGAGCTCACGGATGGCGATCCGCAACGATTCACAGTAGGCCGTGTTATGGGCTTTCCCATACCACCTCTCCAGAAGGCCCCACCTTTCTTTGGGGGTGAGTTGTGAGTCTGTTTGCACGCGACTCATATCCGACACCGGCATACCGGCGCTTATCAGGTCGGAACTGGCATAGTGGGTAAAAAAGCGCCCGATATGGACCTCCGCTCCCTGCGGGAGTTCACTCTCACGCTGCAGGTGTTCGTGACAATCGATCATCGCTATCTTGCTGATCTCTTCGTGTACCCGTTTGAAAAGTCTTGTTTCAAATGATCTCCGCATATTCCTCTCTCCTTGGGGCCCACGCGTCCGATTGGGGACAGCCGCGAGGTGATTGTCCATGGCCCAACCGCCCGGGGTCGTTTTTGGGAGCGGGTCAGGCGTCATTCCCCAGCGACGGAGCATCCCGTCCTCGCGTTGCGCTCAGACTGTTGAGGTTGCGCTGGCGATGCGCCACACGCCCCGTTCGTCCTGGGCTGTTCCGTCGCAGGCCTCGTACACCATGCGATAGCGGGGTTCCTGTCCCTCGCTCTGCGGCAGGCGAAACACGCACATCTCCGAACACTTCGCCCCATCCCATCCACCGGGTCCCGGAGAAAGGGCCGGTTCGGCCTCTTTTTGCCACGTGAGGCCGTCTTCGGAGATCGCTCTTAGGATGTATGCGCGATTGGACGCGCTGTATCCGGCATAATACATCACGTACGCGCCGCCATCCGGGCGCATGATCTCCGGGGCAAAGGCGACCAGCGCGTCGTGGGGACCGCCCTGAGCGACCCGCAAACCCGGCTCCTGGCGGAACGTCAGGCCGCCATCTTCCGATACGGCGCTGATGATGCCCCGCCCGCGTTCCCCGCAATAGAGCCGGCACCGTCCGTCGTCCAAGAATGTGATCCTGGGCGAGATGAAACTTTGCCCGTTGCTCCCGAGCCTTACTCCCGGCTCCGGCGTCCATACTAAGCCACCGTCCTCGGAAAGGGCAGACCGTATCGAACTTGGCCCCGATGTGACCCCGCTGCAACACTCGTAGTACATGCGGAGCCGTCCGTTCCCGTGGACCATGGGCGCGACGTCGGCGGAGACTACGCGGAACTCCCCGGCGCCGCCTTTCCGGGAGGAGAGGCGCACCCCCGGTTCGGGAGTCCAGGCTTCCCCGTCGGCGGATGTGGCGCTGAGTATACGGGTTGCGGAATTATCGTAGTCGTTCGCGCCTGCGGGAAATCCGGGGCGCGGCAGGATCTGGGTGTAATACAGCCGATAGCCGCCTGGGAGGGTGACCACTCTCGGAGTGACCGCGCCAAAAATGCCGGTGCGCACGGCATGCACGGGCCACCGGGCTTCGGGCACAGGGTCAACTTGGTCATCCGGGGGTGCATCCACCGCCACCGCGGTGTCTTTCTTCCAAGATGTGCCCGGATCTGTGGGCACCGCGTGCGTCAGCGACAAGGACGACAGGTTTTGCGAGAGATCAATCATGCGAATCCCTTCTGTTGGCCCGCAGGGCAGGTCGCAGGATGTGCCGATGCCGTCGAAGAGCCGGGTTTCGTGTGGCGCTTGTACCCCTCGATCACCGCAAGCTCCTGGCTCTTGTGGGTGAGGGGGTAGTCTGCGAGGTTCCCCTGGGCCCGAGTGCCTGCGGCCTGAAGGCACGCGGGGGTGATGACGTGGCGTCGAACACTGTTGCTGTCAAAGACTCCCCAGTCCACAGCTTGGATGGCCGGGTCGATCCGTTCTGCGCGTGTTTCGGCGTCGTTCATACCTTTGCTCCACCCACGCTACTCCATGGGCAGTCCTCGGCGCGCGCTATCAACTTTGCTGCCACGGGATTGTTGTGGATATAGCTCACCGTTTTTGCATAGTGCTGTTCGTTTCGAATATGGCGATCCCAATACTCGTGGTGCCACACCGTCTTGCCTTCCACTGGGGGATTATCGTTTCCGGGACCGTCAATCTTCTGATCGGCACTTCCGGGTACGCCAATCTCCTGATTGGCATTTTCTGGTGTGTCAATCTTCTGATGGGCACTTCTCAGATAGTCCCCAATCCTGCGCGCTGTGAATTCTTTCCACGAAGCCACGATCTTCGCCAGGGACCAGCCGTTTATTGGTTGAAACAGCACGTGGAAATGGTTCGGCATCACCACCCATGCATGAAGGTGATACCGCGCATGGTCGAAGTGCAGGAACGTATTCTGTACCATAAGGGCGATATCGGGATTCCGCAGGATGCAGGACCCATGCCCGGCGTCAATCCATTCGTGCAGGCGTTTTCGCTGCTCGATTTGACGTCGATCCCCCGGCATGCCATCCATGGAATCTTCGATGCGGTCAATGGCTGTCTTCGGCAGACTGTCGGCAAGATGCACCGTAACGTGCTGGATGAGTGACTCCGCATCAAGATGCGGCAAATGCCCCCGGGAATACCATCCTCGCCGCTGGGAACAACAATCTTCTGACTGGCTCTGGGACCGCCAATCTCCTGATTGGCATTCGTCTGCTTGGGAAAAGCGCCGATCGGGAGATCGGCGACCCCGGGGAGTGGCTGCTTCGTTCATGGCAGAACAGGTTCCAGCTTTTCCGGGTCAGCGGTCAGTTCGCCGGCAAAAGCCATTTCGCGTTGTTCGGTTTCCGCCTCCAAGCCTTTGACGCTCCTACCCATTGCCTGCTTGTGGCGTGGAGGCAGGAGAATGGCCAGTCAGGAAATTGGCGATCCCGGGTGGACCGTGGCGCAGGTAGTCGCCCGCTCCGGCTCCAGATCGCCAAGGCACTTCAGGAAGAGTGTCCACGGGGATTGTTCGGTGTAATCGAGCTCAGAGGAGTCCCCACCTCTCTCCGGAGCACGTCTTCCCCACTTTGGAGCGCTTGCTCGAAGATAGGCTCTTTAGGGGGGGGATACCGAAGAGCTGGCTGGGCCCGGCGCTCCGATTTCAGCTGACTGAGGCCGTCTTCTTCCCGCGCTCAGATGGGGCGACGTGTTCGCTCGACTTGGATTATTCTTGGGCTGCCACGAAGTCCGATTCCTCTCCAAAATGGAAGAAGATCCTTCCTTTCATTTTTCCCTCCGTCACTTTGGCCCACCCGCGACCACTGACAGGACTCCCATCGTCTTCCCCCTCCAGCGAAAAATCTATTCGGACCCCGTCCTCAAAAGGCTCCGATCGAAAGTCCAGATCGGCATCAATCGCGCCAAAATGGAGGGAGCCCATCTCATTTTTCGTGAGCGTAAGATTCCCCGGGAACACCAGATCAATGTATTCATGGTCCCATTTCTCCATCTGCACAATGCGCCATTTCCCGCAGTATTTGTCGGGAAGTTTCATTCTCGACACTCTCCTTCGCATGAGTTTGTGGGTCCGTCCTTCCCAGGATAACACATCTGCTATCCTTCCTGTTTTTCGGCCCGGAATCATCGGGACGGGTCGTCAGTCCGTGGCCTGGCACAGCAACAGGCGGGAGGTGAGGGCGGTGTCGAGTCGTATGGTCACGCCCTGCTCCATCAGTGCAAAGCCCTCGACGAGGACCGTCTGGCCACCGGGCTCGGTGGTGACGCGATAGCGCCGCGCCGGATCCAGTCCGCGGAATCGCAGCAGGAAGGTATTTTCTGTGGCATTGACCAGCCGGAAGACGCCAGCCACTGCCCGGGACCGATCGGCCGCGACAAGCTCCAGCCCGCACCAGCCCGACGCATCCGGGCCCGGGATGACCGGCGTGTGATGGTACACCCGCGCCTCGCGGTGAAAGGGTCGGATGAAGTCCTTGTATATCCGCACATACTTTTTGGCCAGCGCCAGGAGCTCGGGGTTGGCCTCGGAGAGACTCGGAGTCAGTCCCGAGAGTGCCGGATGCGCCAGCACAATCAGCTGCAATTGCATTTCCGGATGGCCTCGATAACTGCCGCTCATGCAGACCCCAAACATCCGATTGAGAAACTCCGGTGGCAGCGCCATACTCATGCCGTTGAGGATGCGTAACGAACGGGGCATCCGCATCCAGTCGGAAATCCAGGCCGTCGTGAAGCGACTGAGCATCCCCAGGTCTGTACGCCCGCCGCCGCTGGAGCAGTTCTCCAGCTGGAGGTCCGGAAATCGTGCCCGCACCTTGTCGAAGATCTGATGGATGACCTCCACGTGTCGCCATAGGGTGTTCTCCATGCGGTCGTCGCACAGGTTGAACCCGCCTTCCTGCGCATCGAGATTATAGTCCAGCCGGAACATGTCGAGCTTGTAGCGTTCGATGATTCGGAAGATGTGGCCCTCCACGTATGCCTGCACCTCGGGCTTGGCCAGATCGAGCACGCGTTCGATGGGCTTGCCATATCGCGTGATGAACCAGTCCGGATGCTCGATGGCCACCTTTGAGTCCTTGCCCGCGCTCTCGATCTCCACCCAGAGTCCGCACTTGAGCCCTTTCTTCCGGGCATACTCGAACACCGGGAACAGATCGTTCGGCAGTCGGTTTCCAGTTTGCCAGTCCCCGCTGGTATCCGGCCAGGCAGTGTCCGCATCAGCATACCAACCGGCATCGACCATGAACAGCTCGGCGCCAATCTCCACCGCGATGTCCACCTCATGCTGCAGCCTCGCCTCGCTCTGCTCGTGCCCCATGAAGCCCCAATGGTTGTAGATGACCGGCTGCCTGCCCTCACCGACCTGGGGCAGGACGTTCTTCCGCAGATGGCCATGCCAGGATTGAATGGCCGCATCGAAACTCTCGTGATTGAGGCCAAAATGGGTCTCCGGCAGCGCAACTGTCTCCCCAGGTGCGATAAGACGCATCGGCGCGGGCGCGGCCGGCGCTATGCCAAACCGAAGCCTTCCCTGACCGCTCTGCCGGCTGTAATCGCAGCGGAAACTCATGCGCCAGTTGGCGGACCAGGACAAGCCGGCCACGAAATAGCCGCCATACACCTGGTTGTGCGCAATGGCAAAGGGGCTGGTATGTCCGCTGCGCCCGCGATCAGAACCGAACGCCAGTTCTGAGTTTAGCGGGATGGGCTGCCACTGAAAATTCCCCTCATTTCCCCAGTCTCCGTCCTGAAACCACCCCACCCGGTAGGGCACACCGTCGCCCCGCTCCTCCAGGTTCTCCCGGAGGTTGTCGCTCATAGGCCAAAGCGCGCCGGCCAGAGGGCTTGTAGACGTCAACCCCAGCGTGAGGCTGGGTGAGGTGTTGGTCAGACGCATCCGGCGACGGAAAAAGCCTTCCCCGCAGGCTTGCGTGACGATCTCCATCTGCAGAGGTTTGAGGGTGTGTTCGAGCACTAACTGGACTTCGGGCAAGGTCTCGGCGGTTCTCTCGTCCGTTACGGTGGATCTCACGAGATTCCATCCGAAATACAGCGACTCGCCGTCCACTTGCAGATCAAACGCCGAGAGCTCCCCTTCCTCGTCCTGAGGGTAGAAGGGCACGCCCGTGTCCTGCAGGGAAGCGGCGATGAGCCGACCGCCGGAGAAACGTTCCACGTAGATTGTATTGCCCGAGTGATACCGCCATCCGGGTTGCGGCTCGCTCAGTTCGGTTACCTTGGATGTCATGGATCTGCCTCCCGATTTTTCAATGATTGCCCGTATTTCCTCTTGCCTACATCACGTGTCCTCGCCGCCCTCAGGTCCGGGCAGCTTGCGGGGATTCGCTGGTTGTCCGATTCAGTGCATCGCACGCCTCGAAAAAGGCGCATACATTCTCAGGTGGGACCTCTGGCTCGAGTACGTGGGTGGGGGAGAGCATGAGCCCCCCGCCGAGGGCATCCAGTGTTTCTGCAAGTTCGCGAATGGTTCGGCGCATGCCATCCGGGGTGCCGAAAGGAAAAGTCGTCTGGGTGCCCACACACCCGTCAAAGGCCAACCGCTTGCCCATGCGTCTGCGGATCGCCAAAGGGTCCATACACTCGGGTTGCACAGGGTTGAGGATGGTGACGCCGATCTCCACCAGGTCGTCCAGGATATCCCAGATGTTCCCGTCCGAATGATACCACACGTGGATGTCGGGTTTGTGTTCCCGTGCGGCCGCGATGACTTGCGCCCATCTGGGCTTCATGACTTCGCGCCATAGGTCGGGCCCAAACATCATCGCATGCTGGTTGGCCACATCATCCCCGGTTTGGATGCAATCATATCCGGCCTTTGCCGCAGCCACGGCCACGTGGAGATTGTTTTCGCAGAACCGATCCAGGAGAAGCTCGGCCCATTCCCGCTGGGTCAGCAGATCCATGAGGAAGGGCTCATATCCTCGCACCTGCCAGGCATTTTCGTACATGTGTCCGACAAAGACCCACGCAAAATCCCCCGCCGTATGGGCCATTGCGGCTGCGGAACGCATTCTATCGTCCAGCCAGGTGGCCTTATCCGGCAAGGGGTAGCGTTCAATTTCCCGAAAGCTTCCGGCATGTCGCAAAGGGCTGATATACTCTGTGAAGTGGTGAAAGCCGTGCCCCAGATGGCCGCAGCCGTTCTCATCAATGGTGAAGGACTCCTTGTCGATATGCTCCCGGTGATACGCAGCAAAGTCCGGTGATTCGTACCCATCCGGCGGACGCAGACTACTCCCGCTGCCGGCATCCATGTCAAAATAAGTCAGCGGGTCTTCGCCCAGATGCTCGGCCATGGTCTTTCTCTCGGCTTCGACATAGTTTGCGCGCCGGGGAACCCGATCAACGGGCTCAAAATGGGCAAATGCGAGAAACCTTTCTCGTTTGGTCATAGAATATCTTCCCCCTCAATGAACGAAAAAACGCCCCTGTGGCGATTGTATGCAGGGGAGTAGTCAGCCGTGGGTTGCGGGTGTCCGCCAGATATTGCCGGCGACGGTATCACCCCCTGCAGCCGTCCGCTACACATATTCGGCGAGAATGCGCAGGTACGTACGATATTCCTCCAAGGAAACGGAGGGCGGCGTCTGGTGGTCCACGCTGGGAATGAAGCCGCCTGATCTCATCAGCGGGCGGAGCCGCTCAAACTCCCTTCGTATCGCGGCCTCCCCCTTGTTCATCACCATCTTGTCGTAGTGCCCGACCATCCCCAGGTCAGGAAACTGCTCCCGCAGCGCCGTGCCATCCACACCCGCTTGTCGTTCCAGCGGAAGCACCCCATCTGCCCCGTTGTCCAGAAGCCAAGGCACCAGAAGCGTCACGTCGCCATCGGTATCCACGATCGTGCAGATTCCCATCTCCTTTGCCCGAGCCACCATCTTGGCGTAGTAGGGCGTCATATACTCGTCCATCAGATCGCGCGAGATCATTGGTCCGTTGTTGTAGGACATGTCCTCCGCGATCGTCATAAACGTCGGACACCCGATCTTTTCCATTTGTCCGAGCACCCTCAGATTGAAGTCGAGCAGGTCCCGATTTATGGCATGGAGGAGTTCCGGCTGATCATAGAACGCCAGCATGAGCTTGGTGAATCCCATCAGGGTGCGCGGAAACCAGAAGAAGCCCTCCAAGGAGATCCATACGAGCGCTTCGCCCTTCTTCTGTCGGGCTATCCACGGCTTCATTCCCTCAATCGCCTCGCTGTGGTCGGGAAACAGGTTGCCGCGATGCTTGATATAGTCGTCCATGTTCGAGATGATCCCTGCCACATGGTGCTGTTCGGCCTCGATCGAGGCATCTGTGGTGCTGAACCAGAATTGCCTGTACGGATCCAGGCCAAAGTATTCGTGGATATCAAAGACTTCTCTCAGTTGGGTGGGCAGACCCTCGCCGCGCCAGCGCGCAATAGTTTGGTCCCACCACATGGCCCATTCTCACATCGGCAGGCGATCCACCTCCTGGAAATTCATCACCGCACGGAATCTTTCGACATGATTCATGAATGCTCCGATTCGCTTGGGCGTCAATGAAACGGCTCATCTGCTGGCAGCAAGCCTCAACAGATGGCCGAATGAACGATTTGTTTGATGCTGAAAACTCCCGCCATTCCCTATCTGATATAGGCATGGGCTGTCTCATACATGGTCACGATGTTCTCCATGGGCGCGTCCACCTGAATATAGGTGTGTCCGGGACCCAATAGGTATCCCCCATCCTGGCCAAGGAGGTCGATGAGTCTTTCTACCTCGTCTGCCACCTGCCCGGGAGTCCCTCTGCACAGGATGTGCTGGAGATCAACCCCACCGTAGAAACAGAGGTCTTTGCCGAAATCTCTCTTGAGACCGCTGGGTTCCATGCCCTCCGCACGAATCTGTATCGGTTCCAGCATATCCACGCCTGCCTCTATGATCATCGGCAGCAAGGGGCGCACCGCGCCGCAACAATGTAGCAGGAATTTCTTGTTGTAATGATGCGCGATGGCCACGACCTCCTTCAGGTAGGGCATCACAAACTCGCGAAAGGATGCCGGGCTGAACAAAGGGCCCTGCTGGGAGCAGTAGTCGTCGGCCATGTAGACGATATCGATCCCCTCTCCGTAGGATTCCAACATGGTGGAGAGTGCGCAGCAACAGATTTCGTTGATGGTCTTGATCAAGTGTTCCGCATAGGTTTTCCGGAGGGCAAAATCCATCATGAGGTCTTCCAGCCCACGCACAAAGGAGGCGATGAAGTAGGCGCCCCATGTGAAGACCCCGATCACCGCCCGGTCGGAATGCTTCCTTGCTTCGGTTGGGAAATGAGAGAAATCAAGGGGATTGGGGGAAGGCCACAGGTGTGCCCGGATGTCCGAAATGGTGTCTTTGCCCGCGAGCGGATTGAAACACACTTCGTCATACGTGCCCCCCGAATACTCCGTCACTTTCGTCCGATATCCCCATAGAGTCGTCTTCTCCTTCTTCCCCTTTTCTTCCGCGGTGAATACAAAATTGCCCGGCAATATCATCCAGGTGTCCACATGGAGTCTGTCAAAGAGCGCCTCCTTGGTGTCCAATCCCAGATGCTCATACAGCGCCGCATAGACTTCTTTCTCCGCATCAAAAGTGATGGGAATGCGATCTGTCTCCTGGTGGTTGACCGCAGCGAGTACCTTTTCTTTTGAAGTCATGGGTTGGGTCCCGTCTATATCGAATGGTGTCGATGGCTGCGCAGTGCTACTAGTCGGACGAATCATACGAGTTTGCCGAGGATCCCTGTTCCACCTTCTTGACATATTCCGGATAGAGCTTCTGCATGCACTCCGGACAGATGCCATGGGTGAATTCCGCTTCGGAATGATCTCGGATATATACCACTCCTTGAAATATTTTAGTTGACTTTGTGTTGAAAGGGCAGTAGGTTAGAGAAGTATTCGTAAGTTTTTTCTCCTTTACCCAGCCCTCAGAGGAGGACTCCATGCCTGCTCCTTATTTTGCCAAGCCCTATGA
>JAZDJA010000103.1:0-2123 GCA_043804415.1 Candidatus Latescibacterota bacterium
CTGAAGTTGGTTAATCCCGGTCCGGTCGTGCCGCTGGTGTGCAAGGAGGACCACTTGTTGAGGATCCGCCCGGAGTGGGCGTCGATGATGTAGTCCATGTGGCGGAGTCCATCGGCTTCGTTTTCCAGCTCGGTATGGACGTAGAAGGCTAGGACGGGCGCACGTCCCAATTGTGAGGAGATAGCAAAGCACTTGCGGGGAGCCGTTTTTGGCATATACATCTTGAAGTAGTAATACCTCAAGGGAGATCTGTCGGATGCCAAAACCAACTTCCAACCTTCAATCTTTGGAATCCCGCCGTTCATCCCTGCTGACCGGCCTCGCTTCCATCGGGGATATGCGCCCGGGTTCGCTGGTGGAGAGCTACACCCGATGCGGCAAGCTGAATTGTCGCTGTGCTCAGCCCGGTGCGATTGGGCATGGGCCCCACTGGTCTTTGACTCGGAAGGAGGGGGGTCGGACCATCAGCTTGCGAGTGCCCGCTGCGGCACTTCCCCAAGTTCAGGCCCAGATCACGGAATACAAGCGGTTTCGGTCGGTGGAGAAGGAGCTGATCGAGGTGAGCGAGGAGATAGCGGATGCTCGGCTGGTAGCCACTGGAACCGCCTCCGAAGGGATGGCGAAAAAAGGGGCGATGGTCCGGAGGTTGCAGAAGCCTTTGCCTGCGAGATCAGACGTGAAATTCAAGGGATCTTAGGGGACAAAAGTCTGACAGATCTAGATTTCGAGGCCGCCGAGACGTCTTTGAAGCATCGTGCACTTCGCAGCGCCGCGAACCTGTTTGAAACCGAGCTGAACGCGGATACCTCCGATCACACAGAAAGCCAGGGGCCATGCACCTGTGGACGAATGGCCGTATATGCAGGACGCAGGGAAAAGACCTTCACGACGGTGCTCGGTCCCCTCACCCTCTGTCGCGCCTACTACCACTGCGAACCGTGCGGGCGGGGATTTTGTCCCCGGGATCGTGATCTGGGACTCGAAGGAGGATCCCATTCCCCTGGGGTGCTGCGGATGGTGGGAATTGTCGGGGCCACGGTTAGCTTTGAAGAGGGCAGCGAACTCCTGAAAAAACTGGGGGCCGTGGAGATCAGCCCGAAGCAAGTGGAGCGGGAGGCGGAATCGCTGGGTCGTGAAATGGCGAAGGACGAGCAGGAGGTCCGGGCTCCCGAAGATCTCTGGGAACTGAAACCTACGACCTATCTAGGCATGGATGGGACCGCCGCGCCGATGCGAGCGGAGGAAGTCAAAGGGCGGAAGGGTAAGCAAGCCGATGGCAGTTCCAAGAGTCGGGAGGTCAAGCTCTGCACGTTCTGGACGGCCGAAGGGCGGGACGAGAACGGGATTCCCGTTCGCGATCCCGGCAGTGTGAGCTACACCGCTGCCATCGAAAGCGCCGCCGAAGGACCGGGTGATGTCCCATCGGATTTCGCCCAGCGGGTCCAGCGGGAAAGTTCCAGAAGACATTTCGGGGAAGCAACACGCCGAGTCATTCTCGGTGATGGTGCCATCTGGATCTGGAACCTTGCAGACACCTACTTCCCGGATGCCATCCAGATCGTCGACCGATTCCACGCCAAGCAGCACCTGAGCGATGTTTCAAAGCTCGTTTATCCCGGATCTGCTGCCCTCGCAACTCCATGGGCTCACGCGCGTCATGACGAATTGGACTGCGAAAAGTTCGAGGCCCTTTACCAAGCCTTGGGCACCTACGCCGACTCGATTCCAGAAGCCAGGCAATGCATCGAGTATTTCCGGCGCAACCGGGACCGGATGCGCTACAAGACCTTCCACAAAAGGGGACTCTGCACGTCGACTGGCGTCGTCGAAGCCGGATGCAAGCATGCCATCGGAACCCGTCTCAAGCGACCCGGCATGCACTGGACCCTCATGGGAGCCAACGCCATCATCGCTCTCCGTTGCTGCAAATTGTCCGGTGGCCGCTTTGAATCGTTCTGGGAACGCCGCAATCTCAAAGAGGCAGCATGACCGTGTAGTGCTCCCCATTTTCTGGACAGGTCCTTAAGTTAAGATCCGGGGCCCACAGGGTCGGCCAGATGACCCCTTTGGAGGACCGGTAGATGAAAGGCACGAGACGGAATCACACGGCAGGTTTCAAGGCC
>JAZDJA010000104.1:0-2035 GCA_043804415.1 Candidatus Latescibacterota bacterium
TCTCCGGGGTTCGACTGGAAAAACAATCAGGAGGCACGCTGGGCGATCCGACCGGCCTATTCGGAAAGCCCTATGTGGACAATCTCGGCGAAAGCGCGCTGGATCCCTTTTCGATGATCACCCATGTCTCTCGCGGACGATTGGACGGGCCCGCGAGCATCACCTATGCCGCAGACGGGGAACCGAACGCGGGCATGCAGGTGATCGCCCTGCCGGAGGCGGGCACGCTGTTGGAGGTGGGGGACGGTCGGCCGCCGGCCAACCCGAAGGCCTACAAACTCAAGATGGCCTATCTTTCCCGACAAGGGGACGAATCGCTCGCCAACACCTTTGTCCTGCGCACCGAGGAAAACCGCCTCACCAGCCAGTTTGTCACCATTGTGGCGCCGCGCGGACAAAAGACGGTGATCACAAGTGCCCAGCGCCTCGAGGTGCAGATGGAGGCGGCGGGTGAAGTGCAAAACGCAAAATGCAAAATCCGAAGCCAGTGCGTTCGAGCCGGTATGCCTTAAGATCAAGCGCAAAGGCGGAACGGATTTGATCGTCATGCAGCCGGGCAGCGCCGGACGAACGGTCGAATCGGAGGGTTTCTCCACAGACGCGGCGTATGCGATAGCCACTTCATCGGCCGGACGCCCCAAGCGCATGGCCCTCTTCGGAGGCACGTTCGCCCGGATCGGAAACGTGTCCCTCAACCTGGATGTCCCCTATCTGCGGGGCCAGGTTTTGGCCCTGGATCGTGCCGGACGCACGGTGCAGATCGCAGGATTTCCCCCTCAGGCCAATCTGGTCGGACAGCGCATCCGGTTCCATAACCGGCGGCACAGCGCGATATACACCATCCGATCCGCGCAGGCCTTGACGGAAGGGGTCTGGGAGGTGAAACTGGATTTCGATTCCCTGATCGGTGCCGGGAAAGTCACGGGAGTGGCCGATGGGATCCTGAGAAGCTTCGGCCAGATGGTCTTTGCCGGGCTTACGGCCAAGGAGGACGGAACGTTTGTGGACCGCTACTCCGAGTACGCCGGAGCCACAGTGGAGAACGCTTCCGGTCAGGGCGCATTTGTGATCCGGGGCATCACAGGCATCATCGCCTACTACAACCAGCCGCACGATGTCCACATAGACCGGGAGGTGCATCCGGAGGTGGATGAGACAACACTCGGTGCAAGCTATCCGGTGGGAAGCGAATTCTTCGTGTATGACTATGGCATCGGAGATGAAGCCGAGGTCTTGAACTGGGCGACGGTGGAGAAGTCCGGGGATTCGTGGGAGGTTCGATCCGTGGGAGAAACCCACGTCGTTTCATAACCCGAAAGCTCCCCGATCGAGAAAATAAAAGGCCCTCCCTGGTAATCCTATGGGAGGACCTTTTTCTTGGTGTATAGGAATCTATAAAATCAGTTGCGGGACGGGTGTGGTTATGCTCAGATTATGGGCATGGCTACCTTACCTCTCTTCAATGATCTTCGCGAAGCCTCCTCCAATTGGGATTTCAAAGCCATTTTGCTGGTGGACGACAACCGGGAGCGGTATCAGCTTGAGCGTGTCGATCCGCTTCGTTCCATCGAGATCGAACAGGTCGGCAGATGCTGGCCTGTTCCGATGCGAAGGGGGGATTCTTCACGCTGCTGTGTTTGAAGTAGGGAAAAGTATTCTATTTCCCCCTGTGGACATGAGAAATCGGCACAGCCCGATAGATGGCCCCCCCCTGTTCCACTGCTTCTCTCCCATGCTTCCAAAAAACCTTCAACCCCATCAGGGGGAACCTCATGATTGTAATAGGAATTTCCATTTTCGCCCTTTCGAGAGACCTCCGAGGTCTTCAAGACCTCGGAGGTCTAAAAGCCCACCCGAAGGGCGCCAAGTCTCTTGTTCCCTTTCCCAACTTCAGAAAAAAAAGACTTGACAAGCCTCCGGACATTTGTTATTTTGACAGATCACTTTTCTAAGTGATGTCCCAGAGCAACTTGAGTTTCTTACCCGTAACCTGTTTTACAGAGGAGGCTCCCAATGGGAAAGATAAGACTGTTTT
>JAZDJA010000105.1:0-2362 GCA_043804415.1 Candidatus Latescibacterota bacterium
GGACCAGCTCCTCCCCAGTGCCGCCGTCATCCTCCTCTACTGCCAGCAGCGCTTCGCGATCCTCACCCCCCTGGAGTACACCGAACTGGTGCTCACCCTGGCCGAGCCGGCCCGCCGCCGGATCCTCGCCCAGGCGCGGCGGCTGCGGCGCGAACTGCGCGACGCCCTGCCCAACCCGCGGTCCCCGTAAGGAGTCGTTAATAATTAACATTTACAACTAGTGTCGAATATGCCATCCTTATGAGCATGGAAACGACATCTAGGCTCAAGCAGAGAATCGGGCAGTTTATCCGGCATTTGGATGAACGAGGGAAGCGCCTGGCTGCGGCCAGCGAAGCGGTGCGGCTGGGATACGGAGGGGTGTCACAAATCAGTCGTGCCTGTGGGTTGTCGCGTGTGACCATCACGAAGGGGATACAAGAGTTGCGTCAGGAGCCGTTGCCGGCCGGGCGGATTCGGCGAGGGGGTGCGGGGCGTCCCCGACTGACGCGAAAAGATCCAGGCTTGGTGCGCGCCTTGGAGCGGTTGGTCGATCCATCGGCCCGTGGCGATCCGGACTCGCCCCTGCGCTGGACCTGCAAGAGTACGCGGACACTGGCGGGGGAACTGACGCACCGACGGCATCCGATCAGCCATGTGAAAGTCGCCCAATTGTTGCACGACATGGACTATAGCCTGCAAAGCAACCGGAAGATGGAGGAGGGGGAAGATCATCCGGATCGGGATGCACAATTTGGGTACATCAACCGGCAGGTGCGACAGGCATTGGCGCGGAGTTGGCCCGTTATTTCGGTGGATACAAAGAAGAAGGAGTTGCTTGGGAACTATGAGAACAAAGGCCGCCAATGGAGGAAAGCCAAGTCGCCCCGGCCTGTGAATGGCCATGACTTCGCGGCACCGGAGCTTCCGCGTGCCTACCCCTACGGCATCTACGATCTCGGGCGGAACAAGGGCTTTGTCAATGTGGGGACGGATCATGACACGGGAAGTTTTGCGGTGGCATCCATTCGGGGGTGGTGGCGCCACGAAGGGCGACGGCTGTATCCCGCATGCCGAGACCTATTGATCACTGCGGATGGCGGGGGCAGTAATGGATACCGGCTTCGACTCTGGAAACTGGAACTGCAACAGTTGGCGGACGAAACGGGACGTTCGATCACGGTCTGTCATTTTCCTCCCGGTACAAGTAAGTGGAACAAAGTTGAGCATCGCCTATTCGCATTCATTTCTTCGAACTGGCGAGGCGAGCCGTTGGTGGATTATGAAACCATTGTGCGTTTGATTAGCCATACCACCGCCGCCAAGGGCCTGTCGGTTACCTGTCGCTTGGATCGCAGAGCCTATCCATCCGGACGCAAGGTGAGCGACCAGGAGTTTTCCGCCATCAATCTCACGCCGCTGGCCTTCCATGGCGAATGGAACTACACAATTGCTCCACGTCGTAGCCCAGCTAATTTGTAAAGTTAATATATTACCGAATCCTAAGGGACAGGCCCGCCCCCGACCGGTCCTTCCTCCGGTTCCCTGCGACGGGGTGTCGCGCTGGCGGGCTCCTCGGTCGGTCTCCCTTCCTCTCTGCGCTCCGCCCTAGGTGCATCCCCCTAGGACCGGACACCCTGATGCATGGCGAAAGCTGCCGTGGCCGGCCCCCATGCCAGCGATGGATACCTCCCGGCCAGCGCTTGGCCGCGCTACTGTCTGAATCGCAGATCCGCGTCTATTTCCCCTTGACACTGGGAGGTGGTCTGCGGCAGGCTCGGCTCCATCGTAGAGCCGCCCGCGGCGGCGGCGGATCGGGGCCGGGGTCGGGGGGCGGCCGGCGGCACTACGGCGGCACGCCAAAGCAGTCCCGGCAAGGGGACCACCTGGTTTTTGCGCTGGGCGCGCAAAAAGCAAACTTTGTGGTTTACTCCCAGCCAATCCCACAGGGGTTCCCTGATGCTTTTCTATCTTGGTTTTTGTGCGCTTCGCGCAAAAACCAGGGGCCCTCTTCACAGAAAGGGAGATCATGGACAATCGCGAGAAGCTTCTCGGGGAGGTCTTCGAGTCGGCCCTGCACAATGACATGAACTACTTTGGGTGAACCCAATCCGTATCCGGTTCGGCAAGGTCTACCACCTGATCGATCCCGAAGAGCGGAATACCTTCCATCGTGACGGCGGCCACAGCCGGACCGGATGCCCCGAGGTGTGCGGGGTTGCCGCCAGAATCGCGGCCGAGGCGATTCTGGATCTGCAGGGAACGGCGAAGGGGGTGAGCTGAATCGTTCACCGTGCTTTGGAAGTTGAACCCTCTCGGCCTGGACACGAGGAGGGCTGTGATGAGACTCACCGACAAAGTGGCCATTGTCACCGGATCCAGT
>JAZDJA010000106.1:0-15780 GCA_043804415.1 Candidatus Latescibacterota bacterium
TTGCCACCCTTGCGCGTATGCGGACGCCCTCCTCCACGATCTCCACTACACGGCCCTGGAAAGCATTCCGCGCGCTGGAATCGAGCGGAAGATGCGATAGGATGAGTTCTTCCGGTTCGATGCCCACGTGTACATGTCCAACCTTATCCGTGATCACACTCAAGCGCAGGTGTTCGGAGATCGCCACCTGTTTGAGTCCGTTCGTTTCCAGAACAGGGCCTGAGAAGACATTCTCCAACGGTCGCTCTACGATCCTTCCATCCACGAGGGAGAAGACTGCATCGCTCAGCCGGCGGGCCTGGGCCAGATCGTGGGTGGTCAGCACGACCGTAGTTCCGTTGTGTTCCCGGATCGTCCCGATCAGCTGCTCGATAACGGCCACATAACGGCGATCCACATTGGTCGTCGGCTCGTCCAAGAGCAGGACTTTGGGTTCGAGGCACATGGCTCGGGCAAATGCGACGCGCTGGCTCTCACCCCCGGAAAGCTCCGACACCTTCCGTTTTTCAAACTCCTCCAGTCCCACACTCTTGAGCGCATTCAGCGCCTTCTTGCGCGTCTCACTCCGATCTGCACCGCGCACCTTCAATCCATACTCCAGATTATATCGCACCGTCCCGGTGAAAAGAAACGGCTGCTGGGACACAAGCGCCATTTGTCGCCGGGCACGGAAAAGTGCCGGAGACGTCCGGTGCACGTCCTCGCCTTCGAAGAAAAGCTGCCCCTCGGTGGGTTCGTCCAATAGTCCCAACAGATTGAGCAGCGTCGTTTTGCCGGATCCGTTGGCGCCCACCAGCGCATAGATCCGGCCAGCCTGAATGGACAGATGGGGTATGTCGAGGGTGAAGGTTTGCCCGGCGTGTTTTACAATCTGATGGAGACGAAATACCTCGTTGGACATAACTTCCCGCATTCCTTCATGCCGCATCACGGCATCGCGTGTTTCGAACGCAAGAGAGGGGAAAGGGAACAAAGAAAACCGTCTCATCGCCCCGCTCTCTCACCTTCTCGCTCTTCCACCTTTTCACTCTCTTACCATCTCCCTCTTTACTCCCACAGAATAAGATTCGGCTCGTATCGATGGAGGAAATCCCTGAACCTGGGAAGCACCCGTACTGCAAAGCCGAAGCGTCCGCTCTGATCGCAGGGGATATTTCCGGCGAAGGTGAATGTCCTTTCATCCGCGGATGGCGTCCTCTCCATTTCCACGATGGTTGCCTTTTCGGTAAGCTGACCCTCCGAATCGAGTGGTCCATAGTAGAGTTCCACGGAGACATCCTCGGGTTGGAGCACCCCCAGCAGCAAATCGGCGGAGATAGCGTGATGGGCGCCCACCTTCAGGTCCGCTTCGGTATCGACGGTTACGTTCTGGATGCGCAGTGCTCCCCAGTTCGTGCGGACCTTCTCGTGCCAGCTTGCCAGGTACTTCGCGGATGCAAACCCATCGGCTTTCAGTTTCTCGTAGGATGCTCCGGCAGGAAGATAGAAGCGTTCGGTGTATTCGGAAACCATGCGATGGGCATTGAACACGGGGCCCAACGTGCTCATGGAGGCTTTCATTTTGGCGATCCAGCCTCTGGGAAGTTCATTTCGCCCCTGATGATAGAAGAGCGGGATGACTTCTTTTTCAAGCAGATCAAAAAGCGCGCGACCTTCGATGGCATCCTGCGCCTCCGTGTCGCTGTATTCCTCTCCGCTGCCGATGGCCCAGCCCACCTCCGGACTGTATCCTTCGTCCCACCACCCGTCCAGGATGCTGAGGTTGATCGCGCCGTTGACCGCAGCCTTCATCCCGGACGTGCCGCTGGCTTCGAGAGGACGTCTGGGCGTATTGAGCCATACGTCCACGCCCTGCACGAGGTAGCGTGCCACGTTGATATCATAATCCTCCAGAAACACAATGCTGCGATGGAACCGCTCGTCTCTGGAAAAGTGGATAAGCTTGCGGATCAATTCCTTTCCGGGATGATCCGCCGGATGTGCCTTTCCGGCAAAGATCAGTTGCACCGGACGGTTGGGATCGGTCAGAATCCGTGACAATCGGTCGGGATCCTGCAGGAGCAACGTGGAGCGTTTGTACGTGGCAAATCGCCGCGCAAAGCCAATGGTCAGCGCCCTGGGATCGAGCACTTCGTCCGCGAAGGCCATCTCCCTTGCCGGGGCGCCATGTCGCTCCAGTTGACCGCGCAGGCGCCGGCGCGCAAAGGCCACCAGCCGTTCCCGCCGTCGTTCGTGGGTGCGCCAGAGTTCGGCGTCCGGGATGTTATTGACGCGTTTCCAAACCTCATGCGCCATGGGCGATTCCGCGAATCGCGGCCCCAGGTAGCGGTCGAAAAGATCGGCCATATCGTGGCTGAGAAACGACCGGATGTGGGTTCCGTTGGTGACGGAGGAGATGGGAATCTCGCTCTCGGGCACCCCTGGCCAGATGTTTTTCCACATGCTCCGGGAGACCGCACCGTGAAGCTGGGAGACCCCGTTTCGGTAAGCCGCGGTTTTGAGGGCCAGCACGGTCATGCAAAAGCTTTCGTGGGCGTTTTTTGGATTTTCGCGCCCCAGGGCCAAAAACCCGTCGCATGTCAGGCCGACACTCTCCGCATGTCCAGTCAAATAGCGACAGGCCAGGTCCGCATCGAACCGTTCATTTCCCGCGGGCACCGGGGTATGGGTCGTGAACACGTTTGAAGCCCACACCAGTTCGTGAGCCGCCTCGTAGGATAGCTTGTATTCCTGCATGAAGTGACGGATGCGCTCCAATGCCAAGAACGCGGAGTGCCCCTCGTTCATGTGGCAGACCGCGGGTTCGATCCCAAGGGCAGCCAATGCCCGGATACCACCTATGCCAAGCAACATTTCCTGACGGATGCGCATATCCAGATCGCCTCCATAGAGCTGGGCGGTGATCACTCGGTCGTTCGGCGTATTTTCGGGGATGTTGGTATCCAACAGGTAGAGCGGCACGCGCCCCACCTCCACGCGCCAGACCTGAGCGGTCACGTTGTGGTCGCCCATTTCCACGACGATCCGGATGGGTTTCCCCTCGGCATCGAATTCATGGTGCACGGGCATGTTATACCAGTCGTTCTCAGGATAGAATTCCTGCTGCCATCCGTCCCTGTTCAAGTATTGCTGGAAGTAGCCCTGGCGATAGAGCAGGCCCACGGCGACCAAGGGTATTCCAAGGTCGCTGGCGGATTTAAGGTGATCTCCCGAGAGAATGCCCAATCCTCCAGAATAGATGGGCAGTCCCTCGTCCACGCCGTATTCGGCCGAGAAATAGGCCACCGTACGGTTTTCGGTCTCCCCATGGGTCTGAGAGAACCAGGTTCCGGTTTTGGGCTTGATATAGCCGAGAAAATCCTCGTGTACCCGATCCATAGAAGCGAGAAAACTGTCGTCCTTGAGCGCCGCATCCAATCGTTCCTGCGAGATCAGTCCGAGCATGTGCACCGGATTCTGGTAGGATTGATCCCAGATTTCGGGATCGAGTCGGGAGAAGAGCCGCACCGCCTCCCAGTTCCAGCTGAACCACATATTGAAGGCCATATCGTGGAGGGGTTTGAGCCGCTCGGGGATGTTGGGGAGGACTTTGAAGCTTCGGATACGCATGGCATTCTCTCCTTCTTAAAAGTGAGAGATCCTGGGGTTCTCTTCATCGAGCAAATGGTTTTTGTGTTGCCAGCGTTTCGGCGCGTTGGTGGATAGATCTGGAGTTCCGGTGAGGCGATGATCCATTCGCTTCATCCGCTACGTACATGCCATCGGAAAGGGCCTGAGCGATGGCGTTTCTACTCCAGATTTCCTGCATAAGACAGTTTCTTCTGGCAAGAGGGTTTGTGAACGGGCTAGACGTTCGTATTTCCGCAGCACGAGGTGGTGCACGCCGAGTGTCCTCCTGAGCTTCGGAATCGGCACATGGCGTGCGGAAGAAGCCTCCATCACTTCCGGGAAACGAACCGGCGGTACTTTTCTTTCCGGCTTGTCGGTGTGCTTAGACGCTGTTTACATGCCCCTAAGGAAACGATCCATCGCCCGCGCCGCCCGTTTTGCCGCGCCCATCGCTTCGATCACCGTGGCGGCACCCGTCACAATATCCCCCCCGGCAAATACGCCCGCCCGACTCGTGGCGCCCGTCTCCTCCTCGGCCACGATGTTTCCCCAGCGATTCACCTCCAGTCCCGGCGTACTGGCAGGCACCAGGGGATTGGCCTGGTTGCCGATGGCCACGATCACGGTATCCGCCTCGATGACAAACTCCGATCCCGGGATGGCCACCGGCCGTCGCCGTCCCGAAGCATCCGGCTCGCCCAACGCCATCTGCAGGCACTGCGCACCGGTGACCCAGCCCCGCTCATCCCCAAGGTAGCGGAGCGGGTTGGTCAGCAGTTGAAGCCGAATCCCCTCCTCCTCGGCATGATGGATCTCCTCGTCCCGCGCCGGCATCTCTCGGCGGGAGCGCCGATACACCAGATGGACCTCGGCGCCCAGTCTCCGTGCCGTACGCGCCGAATCCATTGCCACGTTTCCGCCGCCGACCACCACCACGTGCCTGCCTCGTGCCACGGGGGTATCCGCCTCCGGGAAACGATACGCCTTCATCAAGTTGACGCGCGTGAGATACTCATTGGCCGAATAGACGCCGTTCAGGTTCTCGCCTTCGATGTTCAGGAAAACCGGCGCACCCGCTCCGGTGGCGATATACACCGCGTCGAAGGTTTTCAAGAGCTCATCCACGGTCACCGTTTTGCCCACGACATGGTTGGTCTCGATCCGGACGCCCAGGCTCTGTACAAAATCCACCTCCGCCTGGACAATCGCCTTGGGCAGTCTGAACTCCGGAATGCCGTATACCAACACGCCGCCCGCTGTATGCAGTCCCTCGAAAATCGTGGCCCGATGTCCCATCTTTGAAAGATCCGCAGCCAGTGTCAGTCCCGAGGGCCCGGCTCCAACCACGGCCACCCGCTTTGCCGTTTGGGCCGCGATCCGGGGAAGCGAGGTCCCCCCGTGCTCTCGCTCCCAGTCCGCCACGAACCGCTCGAGCCGTCCGATGGCCACCGGTTCGAACCGTTTCCCCAGGATGCAGTGCTTCTCGCATTGCACCTCCTGCGGACATACCCGACCGCAGACCGCCGGAAGATTGTTCGTCTCCTTTATCTTTTGGGCGCTCCCGAGAAAATCACCCTCTTCGATCAACCGGATGAAGGCCGGAATATCGATCTCCACCGGACAGCCCTCGCGGCAAGGAGGTTTCTTGCACCCAAGACACCGCGACGCCTCCTGCTGAGCCAGTGCAACCGGATATCCCAAAGGGACCTCGTCGAAATTCTTTCTTCGATCCTCAGGCGTCTGTTCCGGCATCTTCTGTCTCGGGATTTCCCCCATTCGTTTTGCCAATGCGTTCTCCCCTTGCTGGATGCGGAATTCTCTAGATCCTGCTGTGCGATTTTATCCGTGCCCTGCGTTCGCGTTCCTTCTCACCTATTTCGTGTCGAACAGGAACATTCCCGTTTCTGGGCCGCCTCCTTCTCCTGCCCCAAATACATCTGTTGCCGCTTCATCAATTCCACAAAATCAACCTTATGCCCGTCAAACTCCGGGCCATCCACACAGGCAAATCGGGTCTTGTCATCCACGGTCACCCGGCACGCGCCGCACATACCCGTGCCGTCCATCATAATGGGATTCAGGCTGACCACGGTGTGGATCCCATAGGTCAGCGTCAGGTGGCTCACCGCGCGCATCATAACCACCGGCCCGATGGCGTAGGCGATGTCCACGTTCACGCCGCCCTCCACAAGATTCTTCAGCACATCGGTCACAAATCCCTTCCGCCCACTGGAGCCGTCGTCCGTGGTGACCAGTACCTCGTCGCTGACCGCACGGAGCTTTTCTTCCCAGAACAACAACTCCTTAGTGCGCGCGCCTAAAATGGAGATCACCCGGTTTCCGGCCTCATGCTGTGCCCGCGCGATCGGATAGATCGGGGCGATGCCGATGCCCCCTCCGATGCACACCACCGTTCCATACTTCCTGATCTCGCTTTGCTGGCCCAAGGGACCCACGCAATCCAAGATGGCCTCTCCTTCTTCAAGCGCACCCAGCTTTCTCGTGCTGGCCCCCACCTCCTGGAAAATAAGCGTGATGGTGCCCCGCTTGCCATCCCAATCCGCCAGCGTCAAGGGGATCCGCTCTCCGAGATCATCCACGCGCAGAATCATGAACTGCCCGGCCTGCGCCTTTCGGACGATCTGAGGAGCCGAAACCTCCAACTCCAGCACGTCCGGAGCAATATTTGTTTTTTTTACAATAGGATACACGTTGCCTCCATAATCCATAAACTCCATGCCGTAAATCTGGAGCAAATCCCCTATGAGAGCGATCTCTCGCTGCGCTGAAGCGATGGGATATTGCCCATCAGTCAGCAATCTCTGCTGCGCCACTCCTTCCACCCGTCTTTTCGATCAGCCGAATATCGGAGATCACCATCCCCTTATCCGCCGCTTTGCACATATCGTAGATCGTCAGCGCGGCGACGGATACGGCCGTCAGCGCCTCCATCTCCACGCCGGTCCTTCCCGTGCAGTGCACCTCGGCCTGGATCTGTACCGCTCTGACTGAATCGTCCAGAGAAAACGTGACCTCGATCCCCGTGAGGCTCAGGGGATGGCAGAGCGGAATCAGCGTTCCCGTCCGCTTGGCAGCCCCGATCGCTCCGATCTTAGCCACGGTCAAGATGTCTCCCTTTTTCGACTGGCCCTGCTTGAGCGCCTTCCAGCTTTCCTCGCTGCTGAAGGTGACCCTTCCGCACGCTCTGGCCCGTCGCTGGGTGTCCGCTTTCTCCGTCACGTCCACCATCCGTGCGTTTCCATCCCGATCGAGATGGGAAAGTTGTCCCTGTGTGGATTGGGGATTTTGGCTTTCGGATTTCGGATTTTTCATGGGGTCCTCTCCGGTTGGGCGGGATCTATCAAACTGGGCATTACCCCCCCACCTGCGCCATCGTCCGCATGGGGATTTTCCGCTCCCTCAAACGATGGCCCCCGGGTTTCTCCCGCACCGCCTGCGCAAAAAGCTCCGCGATTTCCTCATCCGTAGCGCCCGTCCGAAGCGGTGTCTTCAGATCCACCTCATCGTCGGACAGCAGGCACGACTTCAGGAATCCGTCGGCAGTCAGCCGAAGCCGATTGCACGCGGTGCAATAGCGCGAGGAAATGGGCTCGATAAACCCGACACGTCCTGGCCAATCCTCCACCTGGTACATTCTCGCGGGACCGGTTGCCGGTCCTTCCTCCATCCTGCGAAGCTGATAGCGCCTGGCGATCTTCTCCCGAATCTCCGATCCGGAGATGTAGCGGTCGGATCCGTTCCCCGATTCCATCCGAAAGGGCATCAACTCGATGAAGCGCACCTCAAAGCCATCCTTCGCCAGCTGGATGAAATCTCCGAATTCGTTATCGTTGATCCCCCGCATGGCCACCACGTTGATCTTGGGCGGCTCGAATCCCACGGACTTTGCCTCTAAGATCCCAGACATCACCCGTTCGAGCCCATCGAACCCCGTGATCCTTCGAAAGGTTGCCCGGTCCAGCGTATCCAGGCTCACATTGATGCGATCCAGCCCGGCCTTCCTAAGCGCGCCCGCGTGCTCGGTGAGCAACACGCCATTGGTCGTCATCGCCAACCGGATTTTCCCGTTGGTGGTTTTGGAAGGGCACAGGGACATGCTGCGTTCCTTCAGACTTTGCCGACAAAGCGTTTCCACCAATCCGACGACTCCCCTTCGGACCAGAGGTTCTCCCCCGGTAAGTCGGAACTTGTCAAATCCCAAATCTGCCGCAATCCGAACAAGCCGCACGATCTCCTCGTATTTGAGCACCTCGTCGTGCCCCAGCAGCGAAATCCCGTCTGAGGGCATGCAATACCGGCACCGCAGATTACACCGGTCCGTCACCGAGATGCGGAGATAGGAGATCGTTCTTCCGAAGGAATCGGTCATTTTCATAGGCTTATACCAGATGGGGATATACGAAAGAACATTGGCACTTCCTGGGAGCGGCGAATCGGGGTTCGGCCCTCTCCGTCAAACGGCCTCCTTCTCCAACTCGAATGCCGCATGGAGCGCGCGCACGGCCCGCTCCACCTCCGAAGCCTGGATCACACACGAGATCCGGATCTCAGATGTACTGATCATCGCGATATTGATCCCTTCAGCCGCCAGCGTCCGAAACATCTTCGCGGCCACGCCGGAATGGCTTCGCATGCCCACACCGATGACCGATACTTTGGCGATGTCCTCGTCCGCGCTCACGTCTTTGGCCGCAACCCGATCCCGGACCCCCTCACAGATTCCCCGGGTGGTGGGAAGATCCGTCTTCATTACCGTGAAGGATACATCGGTGACCCCGCTTTCGCTCACGTTCTGGACGATCATGTCCACATTCACGTTCGCATCGGACAAACGGGAGAAAATATCCGCAACCACTCCCGGACGATCCGGCACTCCGCGAAACGTCACCTTGGCCTCTTTCAACTCATGTGCGATTCCCCGCACAAGAACCTGCTCCATCATGGCATCCTCCCGTTTGATTATCGTCCCAGCGTGCTCGTTGAAACTCGAACGCACGTGAATCGTCACATTGTATTTGTTGGCAAACTCCACCGATTTTGCCTCCATCACCTTCGCCCCGGAACTTGCCAGTTCGAGCATTTCGTCGCTGGAGATCGTGTCGAGTTTTCGCGCATTGGGGACGATTCGGGGATCTGCGGTGAAGACCCCATCCACATCCGTGAAAATCTCACACAGCGCCGCCTTCAGCCGATAGGCCAACGCCACCGCCGTCCGATCCGATCCGCCGCGCCCCAGGGTGGTTACCTCGTGATCCAGACTGACTCCCTGGAAGCCCGCTACGATCGCCACCTTCCCCTCCGCCAGCGCCGAAACGATCCGATCTCCCTTGATCTCCATAATCCGGGCTTTCCGATGCGCCGTATCCGTGATGATCCCGCATTGCGATCCGGTCAGCGAAATCGCCTCACACCCCATCTCGTTGATCGCCATGGACAACAATGCCATCGAAATGCGCTCCCCGGAGGAGAGAAGCATATCCATCTCCCGGTTGCTTGGGCGATCGGTAATCTCCTCCGCCAACGCAAGCAAGCCGTCCGTGGTCTTTCCCATCGCACTGACCACCACCACCATATCGTTTCCGGCCCGCCGCACCGCCACCACCCGTTTCGCCACGCGCTGTATCAACGCCGGCGTCGCCACGGAACTTCCTCCATACTTTTGAACGATCAAGCTCATCGAAAATCCTCCACTAAGGATGAAGCGTAGATGAAAAGAGCGAAACGTGAAACGTAAAGCGTGAAACGGAGGACGGACGTTCCCTTTACCGGAACCCCGCGAAAACTTGATTTCATGGCAAAGTTTGTGTTCTGGAAGGCGTCCAATTCGAGTGTGTGTTCCCGGGTCGCGGCCTTAACGCACTGACGTGCCTCCCCACAACAGTCTGTTGGGCTGCAAACGTTCGCGTGGGAAAAGTGCGTTGACGATTGTTCCGCTTCCCACCCCTATTCGCTTTGTCTGATCCGTGAAGATCCGTGCAATCCGTGTCCAATGATTCTGGCTTCCCGCTGGCTTCTCTGCGCGGTGGTCTCGGCGCCTTTTCGGTGCGTTCCCAAATGGAAATATAGCCAAATCCAGAGGTAAAGGCAAGCGCTTTTTTCGCGCAAAGAAAAGCCGCCCCAACATGATTCAGGACGGCTTTGTTCTTCTTTCCGGCGTGTCTGCGCTCCGTTTGTTTCTGTTTGTGACCCTCTTCCCGAATGCCTTCGGTGAATCTACAGGCCGATTCGGGAGGGAAACTCCGGCACCCCTCGAATGCCGGGATTTACCCGGAAGAGCGCGCCCGCGCCCGAACCTTCCGTCTCTTTGCTTGTGCCGCCCGCGGTCGTAATATAGATATCCGTGTAGTCCTCCCCTCCGAAGGTCAGGCTCGAGACCTTTGGGGCAGGGAGGGGAATGCGGCGATCCTCCACGCCATCGGGCGTATACCGGACCAGGCAGTTGCCGTCCCAGTGCGCAGACCAGACGTAGCCTGCCTCATCCACGGTCAATCCGTCGGGCACGCCTTCCCCTTTGGGGGCACGCACAAACAGGCGTTGGTTTGCGATCGCGCCGGTATCCTCATCGTAGTCGAACACATAGATTTCGTATTTATGCGAATCCGTGTAATACATGTGCTTCCGGTCCGGAGAGAATCCCATCCCGTTGGAGCAGGTGATGCCATCGAGCACCCGGGTCAACGTGCCGTCGAGATCGAGACGGTAGAGCCGCCCCAAACGATCCTCGGTGGGCATGGTGCCACAAAACACCCGCCCTGCCGGGTCGGCGATCACGTCGTTGAAACGCGATTCGCGCTCATCCGGAATCTCATCGATCGCCGTGGTGAGTGTGCCCTCCCGCCAGATTGTGATCGCCCCTCGGGCCATAAACAACAGGAGCGCCCCGTCGGCTTGAATGGTGAATCCTCCGATGGCCTCGCCTTCGTGCACCTGTTCGTGCGTACCGGAGGCGGGCGTGTACCGGAAGATCCGTCCGGCGGGGATATCCAGCCAGTAGAGCCGTTTTTCGCCCGGATGCCACAAGGGACCTTCTCCTGTGTGACATGCATAGTCGGCAATCAGTTCGGGTTTCATACGCGTTCTCCGGTGAGCTATTTCCTATGGTTTCGGTTCTGTTTCTCCTCCTGACTCTCGAGGGGGTTTTCCCCCTTATCCAGAAGGATCAGATTCCCGTTCCCGTCGAAGCGCAACTCCCTCGGCCCCGTCAGAATCTCCAGATCTGCGCGTCCCGCCACCTCCGGTAGAAACGCCTCCGATACTTCCATCTTCGAGAGTTCAAGCGTATTCTTGATCCAGACCACTTTGCTCTGGGCGGGATCCATCACCCCGGCCGTAGCCAATGCCGTATCTATGGCCTCTCGATCCGCATCGAACGCCAGCGGGACCATGATGCATCTCGGCCGGGTTGCAATGAGCGCATTGAGCCGGGAGACCTCCATGTCCATCTTGTCCACCAAGCGCCTCGTGGTGAAATCCGCCAATGCAACCCCGCAGGCATTCCCTCCGCTTTCCTCCGAAAGATCGCGCACAAAAATTCGCGTGATCCGTGGTTTCTCGTCTCCGCCCACGTGAAGCGCCCAACTCTTTCGTCCGATTACGTTGCTGTCCATTCCCGAGCCGCTGATGTTCTTCCCCATTTCATCTATGATGAGCACATCGATCTCATCGAACGGCAGCCGGGGCATCAGGCGTTTGGCGTCTTTCAGCAGTTTCTTATCCAGCGCGATCAACCCCTCCGGTCCTGCCGCTTGAAGGCAAGCGGTCTGTTCGTATCCGTTTTCCACCACCCCCAATCCGAAGAGCACCGAACGCTCGCGCAGTACCACGCGAGCCACTGCCTCGACCACTTCACTGAAAGGGTGTTTCACCACGACCTTGTGGTAGATCTCCGCCCCCTGGCGTTTCCCCAGCCCGATCGCGATCATCTTGAGTAAACCGCTCTCTACATCGCCATAGAAATCCGTATGGGGCTTGGTGCGATTGATCACCGCCAGGTGATCCGCCTGGGCCGCATACCGGTCCATCTGCACCGGAAATCCCTCGGGCGTCTCTCCGATCTTGACCACCTCCATGGAGGAGCGAATCGGAACGCCCATCTGCGCTTCCGTGATCCCAAGATGGCGAAGGACCTCCATCTGTCCCTCGGCGGTTGCGCCCCCATGGCTCCCCATCGCAGGCACAATGAAGGGCCGCGCTCCGATCTCCTGCAGGCACGTCGCGGCCGTCTTTAGAATCAAGGCGATATCGGTAATGCCCCGACTTCCAGCTGTAAGGGCCACCGTATCCCCCGCCTTGATCCGCTTGGTAAGCGCTAAGGCATCCAGTTCTTCCCGCACTTTCTGGGCCACATCCTCCACCACCGGGGCGTCAAACCGAAGTCGAATTCCAAGCATTCTGGGCGTTCCATTCATATCCTTCTTCCCTTCCGCGTGTACTCAACTCTCGTGGTTTTCGCGCGGCGTGCGTCGCCCTGGCAACGTGAGGACCATGAAACGCACGTTGAAGACCCGCAAGTCGAAATCTATAGCGCTCCATACTCGGTTCGTGCGATCACTTCCGTCTGCATATTCGAGCTCAGGTGGACGAAGTAGTCGCTGTATCCAGCCACCCGCACCAAAAGATCCTGAAACGCCTCCGGATGCATCTGCGCATCGAGCAGCGTCTGTCGGTCCACCACGTTGATCTGTACCTCAAAGCCTCCGAGACGCATATACGATTCGATCAAGTATCGAAGCTTCGCCATGGATTCTTCCCCATCCAGCGCCGACGGGCTGAACTTCAGGTTGAGCACCAGCCCCCCCAGCATCGGCTCGTGGGGCCACTTTGTTGTGGACTTGATCGCTCCGGTGGGCCCGTGCCGCTCCCGTCCCTGGGCCGGGCCCGCGCCGTCCGCCAGCGGAAACCCCGCGAAACGGCCATCCGGCGTGGCGCCGGTTTCTCTTCCCAATTGCTCGTGCATCACCCAGCAGAAAAGCCCTGGTGCGTATCGATGCTTCCCGGATCCGATGCGCTGGGACGCGCAGATATCCGAAAAGGCCTTTGTCATCTCCACGGCCAGTCTGTCGGCGCGGTCGTCGTCATTTCCATACTTGGGCATGCGGTTGACAATCTCCTGCCGAAGGGATTCGTGGCCGTCGAAGTTATTCTGCAGAATCCGGTAGAACTCGGGCAGGGAGAAACGTTTCTGTTCGAACACCAACTGTCTGAGCACCACCAGACTGTCCACGAGGTTGGCCAACCCAACAAACGAACACTCCACCCAGTTATAGCGCGCCCCGCCGGAATCTATGTCTTTCCCCCGCGCAAGACAATCGTCGGTCAACGCACTTTGGAGCGGCATGCCGCCCCAGATCTCCCGTCCCCGCCATGTGCGATCAATGCCGCACACCGCCTCCCGAACTTGGGCCGAAAGCTTGGCTTCAAGAGCCTCCACCAACCCTTCGAATGTTTCGGGGCTGTCCGAATCCGCATGTTCCAAAACCTCGAGGAGTGCGCCCGGACAGTTGTAGTACGGAGACGCCACCCAGACATTGCTGTTGGCGATGGGCGTGATCTCTACGCATGTGCTGTTGATATACGACACCGAATCTTCCTCGGATACGCCGTATTCCCGCAATCCCCGCGCGATCACCTCGTCATTGAAGATGGCCGGGCTTCCCAGTCCCTGGGCAATCACCTGGCACCCCAGATGCATCAAGGCCTCCGGTGTGCCTCTGTGCCAGCAGATCCCCACCGTCGGATACACCAGACGCACCTCCTCAAGGGCGTGGAGGCACATGAACGACACCGCATTGGTGACGTCCCGTCCCGCCGCATCCCGGCCTCCAACCATTACGGAGATCGCCAGTCCCCGCCAGGTGTATTCGTTGATCAGAATGTAGAAACAATCGATCAACTCCTGAGCCGTTTCCGGGGTGATCCGGCCGGTTTCCAGATCCGCCTGGTAATACGGATAGAGCGTTCGATCCATCCGGCCGGCCACATTCAGGACATGATCCTCTCCAGCATGCAGGGCGAGAATCGCAAAATGCATCAACTGGATGGCCTCGTGAAAGGTCCGTGCGGGGCCTTGGGACACATGCCGGCACGCCGCAGCGATGCCCCTCAGTTCGGCCTTTCGCGCCGGATCGGTCTCCGTCATGGCATGTGCTTCGACGCCCTCCGCATGCCGCTCAATGAATCGGCTCAAACCGCTCAGTGCGAGGGTGCATGCCTCGTAGAACGTCTCTGTTTCCCGGTCTTTCGCCGACTTCTTGTCCAGACGGGCCTGGTACCCCTCAATCTCGCGTATCAATCCACCCACTCCGAGTCGCAAGAGCTTGGGGTGATCCGCTGAAAAATGGCCGGTGTCTCCGCCTGGCCAGGGCGGGAGTTCTTTGAGCGTCTGCCGTGCCTCCTCCAGACGCTGTATTTCCTGCGCAGTGGCGCTTTGCATCGAGATGCGCCCCACCAGGAGCTCCTCAGATTCGATCTCTATCGGAAGCCGCTCGAGCAGGGCCGCTGTCCGCTGCGCGCGCCAGATCAGCCATGGCTCGTCGTTTCCCCCGGCCCGCCAGGCCTCCGCCTCAATAATCGCTTGGTGGAAGGATGGCTGTACGTCTCTGTGAAGCGCACGTTCCCGAAGTTTGAGCATCCTTTTTGTGGGCATCACCGAATCCTTCATTTCAAATGGGGGTGGTTCGCCAAAGGCCTGCGATCCAGGTTTGTCGCGGATGTACGGAGGACAATGATCTATCCAGGATGATCCGGGCCGTCGGGGCGTGCCAGGGCCAGGAATACAAAGGAGAAATCGGTCTCGCGCCGGTTGACCATAATATAAGATCTATCAAGGAAATGTCAAGCCGAAAGTTCGGAGAAAGGAAATCCCATTGCCCGAACGGGGGCTCCGTTCTTTTCTGCGATTTGTCCCTTCCGCAGCAGTAGCGTGACGGAGGGCATTGCGCCGAACCAGCCAACCAGAAAGATCTGCGAGACTTCTCTCGCGTAGGTTGCCTGTGTGCCGCTGCATGGAGCTGGTCAGACCAGCGGGTCCGTTCTTCCCTCTCGTCTTTTGGACCCGGATCTGAGGCGCGCTGCCCCCAAAAAAAATGCTCCTTCCGGAACACTTTCCGGAAGGAGCATGGAGTTTCCCTGGTCCAGCCAGACTATACCTTTACCACGTTTGCAGCCTGGGGACCCTTGGGGCCGTCGAGAATGTCGAACTCAACCGCCTGGCCTTCGCTGAGCGATTTGAATCCCTCTCCCCCGATGGCCGAGAAATGAACGAACACATCATCGCCATCCTCCTGCTCGATGAACCCGAATCCCTTGCTGTCGCTGAACCACTTCACTGTTCCTGACGCCATAGTACTCACCTCGCTTCTTTATTGGATGTGGTGCGGAGGGTGTCCTTGTTAGAGAACGCCAAAAAAAACCACAAAAGCGGAGTACATTGCTTTTGTGGTCCATGTTCTTGACACTTCCCATGCAAAAACCGTCCCCAACTTGTTCACGTTGCCTCTAAATATACCCGTTCGATCCTTTGTTGTCAAGGAGTTTCTTGCGCGACGGGCGATTTTTTGTTGAGGAATCCTGTCAGGCGGTCCCGGTTTGGTGACTTTTCAACAAACATTGGCGTTGCGAGCCGTGCGCTATCAGGGCCCAAAGAGCCGTTCGTCTATCAGGAAGCGCCTTGCTCCTTCCTGCCATAGGAAAATGACGAGGACATTTCACGAGGGATCATCCTTTTCGCATGGATTCCCTGACCGACGGAAAGATCTGATGCGCAACCTTAGCCGAAGGGCTTGGGTGGCAGCTCCGGAGTCTGATCTGGTCGTGCTGAGGAGCAAGACGACCCGGAGCCCTGGGCTCATCCTTCTCCCCGGAACCCATAAAGGGTGGGGGCTGTATGCCGGTCCGACCGGACGATTTGACACAAAGCGCCAACCCGGCATGGCGTACATGCAGGCGGGATCTGTCCACGTTTCGATGGTGGGGAAAGTTATCCACAATGTTGTGGTGTCAAGGTCCGGGGAGCCAGATCAGAAATATGCGAACATACTGATACCACTGTAGTTGGATGTGAACCTATCTGGATGGGCCCAGTTATCCACAATGGGTCTTCTGATGTGAATAACTGGGCCAGATGCAGTTGGGAAGTTCCCCTATCTCATA
>JAZDJA010000107.1:0-17581 GCA_043804415.1 Candidatus Latescibacterota bacterium
CGCACGAAAGGCGCTGGTCAGCGCTTCGCACTGTGAGTCGGCATCCGATTTCGCCTGGGCGAGGATCTGTTCGGAGCGCGTTTTGCCCTGAAGCCGGATTGCATCCGCCTGCTTTTGAGCATCCAGGATCAGTGCCCGGGCGCTCTCCTCTACCTCAAGAATAGCCTGTAAGGCGGTCTTCATAACCTGCCTCCGGGCTTGGAAGGTTTCCTCCTGTTTCGCCTTATTTCCACCGTAACAAAGTAAATGACCGCGGCGACAAAAAGAACGCGCAGACCCCCCCAGACCCAAAAGAATAACCAGCCCATGGAATGCATGATCGCCCCTCCTTTTTCCCGAGCCAAGCCTGCTATTCCATATAGTCCGTGGAAAGACTGGCATCCTTTTCCGTCTGAAGCGCTCCGGTTTCCGCCTCCCGCTCCAACTGAGCCAGCCAGTCCTCGAACTGCTCCTCTACCTTGACCAGCTCCTCGAATTTCATATCAATTCCGAAGATGCCCACGATCTTGTCCTGGTCGTTGATCAGCGGGGCGGACACGGTGATGCATAGGGCGTTCGTAATTCTGGATGTGTAGAAATCGGTGACATACACCTTTCCGGTCTTCATCGGGTGGATGAACCAGTCCCTGTCGGAGAAATCCCGCTTCTTTCCGAATCGTCCGTATGCCGCCCTTTCCACCCTCTGAGTGATGTTCTTCGTGATCTTGTGTCCCTCGGGGTTCACTACGTAGAGCAATTGCATAAACGGATATTCTTCGATGAGACGCTCCATCGCAGGTTCCTGGCGGACAGGATCCATAGACTGGATATCCGGTTCTTTGATGAACTGTTCCGCAAGCAGGGTGGCGATCCGCGCCACCTTTCGCTTGAGTCGATCGAAGTCGGACTCGAACAGCTCGGGAAGGAAACGCTCTGCGAGCAGGCGGATTTCCCCGGAAGAGATGCCGGTGGTGCGTCCAGTTTCGTATTCCTCCTGGATCCGGTGGTATATTTTCGCCACACCCGGATGGCGTTTATCCACCTTGTTCTCCCCCTGAAGCTTCATCGTGGTGTTGATCCAGTAGGCGATTCCCGCAGCTCCGGATTTATCCGTGATGATCACCTTGATCGGACGGCGGAGCAGTTTATCCGTATTGAAGATGTTGTAGATCTGCTCGTTCTTGATCATCCCGTCCGCGTGGATGCCTGCGCGGGTGGCGTTGAAATCCTCTCCCATAAAGGGAAAATTGGCGGGAATGTCCGCCTTTATCGTGTCCCTGAAATACGTGGCAATCTCTGTAATCACTCGGGTGTCTATGCCGTCCATATCGCCCTTCAGGCCGATGTATTCCATAATCAGCCCTTCGATGGGTGGATTCCCGGTGCGCTCGCCGAATCCCAGCAGCGTACCATTGGCTGCGGACGCGCCGTAGAGCCATGCCGCCGCCGCATTGATGTGCACCTTGTGGAAATCATTGTGACCGTGCCATTCCAACTGGGCGGGAGGCACGCCGCCCTCATGGCGAAGGAGATACACCAGCTTGGGCACGCTTCTGGGCAAGGCAGCGCCGGGGTGGGTGATTCCGTATCCCATGGTGTCACAGGCCCGGATCTTGATGGGGATGGTGCTTTCCTCGGACAGCCTCATCAGCTCTTGGGCAAAGGGGAGCACAAATCCGTAGAAGTCCGCCCGGGTGATATCCTCGAGATGGCACCGGGGGACTATGCCCGCAGCAAGTGCCGTCTTGACCAGGCCCAGATAGGTATCCAGGGCTTTCTTGCGGTCCCAGTTCAGCTTCAGGAAAATATGGTAGTCCGAAGCCGAGGTGAGGATGCCCGTTTCCTTCAATCCCATTTCCCGGACCAGTTCCAGGTCTTTCGGGACGGCTCGGATCCATCCGGTTACCTCGGGATAGGGGTAGCCCCTTTCCAGGCATTGCTCCACCGTCCGCTTTTCCTTGGCGCTATACAGAAAAAACTCGCTCTGGCGGATGATCCCTTTGGGTCCTCCCAGTTGGTGCATGAGGTCGAACAAATGCACAATCTGTTCAACCGTATAGGGTGGCCGCGCCTGTTGTCCGTCCCGGAAGGTCGTATCCGTAATCCAGATCTCTCCGGCCGGATCCGGCAGGATCACCTGGTTATCGAAGACGATCTTAGGCACCTGATCGTAGTCGAACATGTCCAACAGGAGATTGGGTTCCCCGACTTCTACAAGTGGATAGATCGGTTTGTTCTTCAAAAGATTGAAAGGGGTCATTGGGAATCCTCTCTGAAAGGGGATGTCGGTTTTGATGAGGCGTGAAACGTGAAGCGCGAAACAGCACAGCAGAAGGCCCGCAGGTGAGTCAGGATCTCCGTGCTTCCTTCTTTTCATTCCTTTTGGTGCAGGCTTGGTCTTCTATCGCTCGGTCAAGGCTTCCACGCCCGGAAGGATCTTTCCCTCTAGGAATTCAAGGGACGCACCGCCCCCGGTAGATACGTGGGACACCTGTTCTTCCACACCCGCCTGCTTGACGGCCGAAGCGGAATCGCCCCCCCCGATGATGGTGGTTGCGCCCTTCCGGGTGGTTTCGGCCAAGGCTTCGGCGATGGCGAAGGTGCCTTTGGCCGTCTCCTTGATCTCGAACACCCCCATCGGCCCGTTCCATATCACCGTCTTGGCCGACCGAATGATCCCGCAAAATCGCCCAATGGTCTCCGACCCGATGTCCACCCCTTCCCAGCCTACTGGAATCTGGTCGGTGGGCACGGTTTTTACAGCTCCCACGGTGCGGGCGCCGAAGTCCAACTTGTCGGTCACCACACAATCTGTGGGCAAGGCCAGCCTCTCTCCGGCTCGGGCCAGCAGATCCCCCGCAAATGCGATCCGGTCCGCGTCCAACAGAGAGTCTCCGATCTCCTTCCCCTGTGCCTTGAGGAACGTGTATGCCATGCCGCCGCCGATGATGAGCGTATCGGCCTTGGTGAGAAGGCTCTCGATCACGGGGATTTTATCGGACACTTTCGCGCCGCCCAGAATTGCCACAAAGGGTCGCTTCGGATCTCCCATGGCCGCGCCCAAATAGTCCAATTCCTTTTGGAGCAGGAATCCGGCCGCGCACTGATCCAGAAAGTGTGTCACCCCCTCAGTCGAGGCATGCGCCCGATGGGCCGTGCCGAAGGCGTCGTTGATGAAACAATCGCCCAACCCGGCCAACTGCTTGGCAAATGTGGGATCGTTCTTCTCTTCTTCCGGGTGAAAACGAAGGTTTTCAAGAAGCAGCACCTCCCCATCATTCAGCCGGGCAACCATCGCTTCGACCTGACCACCCACACAGTCCGGAGCCAGGGCACCGGTTTCCCCAGAAGCTCGCTCAGACGCGCTGCTGCCGGAGCCAGACTCATTCCAGGGGCCACCTTTCCCTTGGGACGTCCGAGATGGGACGTCAGAATCAGTTTCCCGCCATGCCCAATCACATATTGGATGCTTGGAAGCGCGGCCCGAATCCGGGCGTCGTCGGTGATCTGCCCGTTTTCGTCCAGGGGTACGTTAAAGTCCACGCGCATCAGCGCCCGTCTGCCGCCAAGTTCCAAATCCTTTAAGGTCAATTTTGCCATAGTTTTCTCCTGTCAGCAAGTATCTATATGTTATGGGATTGCCTGAAAATGTATCGAGAAAAGATGTCCCAAGATACTCTCCTGAAACCATCAACCCTCTTCCGGACGTCTCATTTAGCGAATCAGCCATAGCCTTCAAGGTATCGATCGTCTCCGTCTGATCGTGTCTCCTGTTACGATGAGCACATCTGACCTAGTCAATCAGCCAGCAGGCGATCCTCATCTGGTTGTTGACACTGCGGGTTCCATTGGGTTCCATTGACCCAAGCTTGCTCGAAAATCGTGATTATACGGTCGAGAATCGGAGGGGCTGGCGCGTATTCGCCGACGCTCATTCCATCCAGTCAAATAGCCGTCAAATAAGGAAGGTTGCTGGATGTCCTATTTATCACACAAGTTATGCTCATAGCGAATGAATTGGACAGGTTGAATACCGTGTTCCAGTCAAATGGCCAGCAAATAGAATGATCCTCCTCGTATTCCTATGCCCAGACTGGAGCGTACAGCTGATGGGGAATTTCACCTGTGTATCCTCTGTCACTCTTCTGCCTCCTCAAAACCAAAAGAGATTACTATAACTCCGTATGTTTTCTTACACGTATTGAAAACGAGAATCCATGAAGAGGTGAGACACAAAAAGCCTTGCATTACGCTCCTGAAGCCGTTCACCCTCTCTTCGACATCTATTGCTACGAATCAACCTCAGCCCACAGACCATCTGTCACCTTCGTCTGATTCTGCCTCCCGAAAAGGGAGCCGATCTGACGCATCCCATCAGCCAGCAGGCAATCGGCATCTGACTGATGTCGCAGACCATGTTGCCCATACCGCTCGAAAAGAGCTCGTCAGCTTTGGTCCATGGCAACTTTTATGACGACTTTGTGAAGCTCTCCAGACGAGATCATGGGCATGTGTGCATCCTGCGGAAAGAAGATGGCAAAGGCCTCGGGCCCGGTGGCGACCCATGCATCCGGTTGGTCTGCGAAAAGCTGCGCGTCCCCATCAGGATCGTATGCGGCTGTGGGATTCTTGCACGAAGATTTCGGCTTCCAACCCATTTCGTCGGTGCCTGCCAGAATCAACTGGATATCCAGATAGCGGTCGTGCGTTTCCAACAGGGCATCTTCTCTCCGGCGGCCGTTCTGGATCATCACCAACGCATAGACCCGGGTGCCATCGATCTCATACCGGCCCGGCTCAAGCTCCTCCAGATCCGGTCGCATCAGGAACTCAAAAGCTTTTTCAAATCCCTTGCTCAGGGGCAGATAGCAGTGTGCATTTTTCCGTATGTCCAAGATCATGGCACTTCGTCTCCCGTTCCTGACGCCCAAGGTGCGTGTCCTGTCGTATCCCGCCCCTGGGCTGTTTTGTGCTGCCGAAGCAGCTGGTGTCAACAGCAATCGGCACTTTCCTTCCGGGTTGTTGCCATTGCTGAATGTGGGCGCGGCTTCACCGATCGTCTCTCGGATTCATGGGGCGCGGAAGCGGCAGACGACCATGGGCCCATCCACCACTTCCCGTTCTTCATCCTACTTGGAGAGGGAAACGGTTCCGCCCTCCTGCCAATAGGCCAGGTCAAAGCGAAGCGTATCGCTTCGGCGCCCGGTATCGATCCTTACTGTTACGATCTTTTCCTTATCCGGATCTTCGCTATTGCGGGTTACTTCGACCTGTGTCTTTCCGGCTTCCGATGCGGGCTTTGGAACCAGCACGGTCACCAGCTGTCCCTCGAGCATCTTTCGGAAGGGCTCGTAACTGATATATTGGCGCAGTCCATCGGCTCTCCCGGCTGATCCGTCATAGGTGGACCGTTTCCTCACCTCCGCGATGTTCCAACCCACGGGACCGGAGGAATCCGCGAAAACCATGTCCAGAGTCACCTCGCCTTTGGTCAGGGATGCAAATCCGTCCCCGATGCGAACCGAATCTGCCACGTGATGCAGTCGTCCCTCGAAGCTTCGCGCGGGATTGGATCTGAGATCATCGAGGAGGACCACGTAGGGATTCTCCCCCTTGATCAGCACGGCGTATCGGATGAACTTGCCCAAGAGATCCCCATAGGCCCGACTCGCATCGCCTACTACGTAGTCGTAGGTATCGGAGCTGGAGAACCGCTGGATGTATCCGAGTTTCTTCCACGACCAGCGGTCTCCGTATTCCGGCATGCCCCAGGTCTGTCCCTGTCCGTCCACCAAAAGCGTATTGTGCGCCTCGGAACGGTTGCCCTCAAAACGCCAGCGTCCGCCCCGGTAGTCGAAAAACCCATGATAGTGGGCGTAAGGCCACGTGCCAAAGTCCGAGATCAGCCGTTCCCCCAAGGCGGTTATCACGATGGAATTGATGTCCAGATGGCAGTGCGCGCCCGTGCTCCATCCACTCTTGAACCCCAGAAACGTGCCCTCGGGCTCCCATCCGCTGCGCATGGTGGCCACACCGGTGCCTCGAAAATGCCTGGATCCCGCATCGTCTTTGGGTTTCTCGCCTTTTAGGTCCGGATCCATCCAGAGGAAACCGCAGATATCCTGGGGGGGATATTTCTCTACGTGCCACTGATAGGAGGGATTCTGGTATTGCGCCGCCAACTTGGCCATCAAGGTGGGGTCGGCCGGCGAATATCCCGCGTCTGCGAAACTGAAGGACCCGCCATCCCCGGTGGTGCAGCAGAGCCCGAAATCTCCTGTGACCTTCAGATACGGGTGCTCAAAGAGATCCACGGTCCCATCGGAGATCCGTCCCAGAATCTCCGCAAATCGAATGCATTCTCCGATGCCGGCTCCCCAATACGAAGGGCCCTCGTAGTACCCGCCGTCTTTTCCACAAACGTCCAGCAAGGTCAGCACGCCATCCAGCGCGGAGGTCGCGCACTCCCGGGCATCGGGATAAATATCCCTCAGGGAAAGCGCGGCTGCGGCCATGTTGCCACAGATTATCGTGCGCCAGTTGTTCTGCGAACCGGTCCACCACTCGGACTCATCCCGAATGATCTCCACAAACAGCTTTAGGGCCCGTTCGATCAGAGCCTCCTGGATGCGCGTGCGTTCCGAATCGCTGAGCACGTCATAGAGCGCATCGTAGGCCTCTGCCACGATCCCGGCATTTCGGGCGACGGTCAGATCCACCCGAAGGGGTTTGTGAGGCAGCGGCACCCAATCGGGTTCCGCCAGAATCTCCCAAATGGCCTTTTTTGCCGCTTCGGCATACCGCGCATCCCCGGTAATCGCATGGATGATGGAGAGCTCCTCCGGTTTCATCAGCGTCCCTTTGATCTGGGGGTCCTTCATCCGCTGTTCGGTTCTCTCCAGAAGGGGGCCAAAAACCGCCGGAAGGGCAGCTGCCTTTTCCCGCAGCCCCGGCAGCTCTTCTTTCGAGAAATACAGGCCGGGATGCGCGGCCCGCTGTGGCATGATCCACCTTTCATACGACGCCAAGAAGGTTTCTGTGTGAGTCATCTGTGTAATCTCCTTTTGCCATAAGGAGCCGAAAGACCGGCTCTGCGCCGTGTGCCGTTTTCTCGTTGCCCACTAGGCAGGATTTCTGCTTTCCACTGGTTCCATACTCCAAAACGCGAATTTCTGGGCTTAGGAACCCACTGAAACGGTTCCGCCTTCCTGCCAATAGGCCAGGTCAAAGCGAAGCGTATCGCTTCTGAGTCCCGTATCCACCTTCACGGTTACGATTTTCTCGTTGTCCGGATCTTCGTTATTTCGGCTTACTTGGACGCTCGTTTCCCCGGATTCCGACGCGGGCTTTGGGACCAACACGGTGACCAGCTGTCCCTCGAGTATCTTCCGGAAGGGCTCGTAGCTGATATATTGCCGTTGACCGCTGGCTCTTTGGGATACGGCCTCATACGTGGAAAGCTTCTTTACCTGAGCGATGCTCCAACCCACGGGGCCGGCTGAATCTGCGAAAACCATCTCCAGTGTTACCTCGCCTTTGGTAAGGGAGGCAAATCCGTCGCCGATCTTAACCGTATCTGCCACATGATGCAGTCGGCCCTCGAAGCTTCGGGCGGGATTGGATCGGAGATCATCGAGGAGGACCACGTAGGGATTCTCCCCCTTGATCAGCACGGCGTATCGGATGAACTTGCCCAAGAGATCCCCATAGGCCCGGCTCGCATCGCCCACCACGTAGTCGTAGGTTTCGGAGCTGGAGAACCGTTGAATGTACCCCAGTTTTTCCCATGAATACCGGTCTCCGTATTCCGGCATGCCCCAGGTCTGACCCTGCCCGTCCACCAGGAGCGTATTGTGCGCTTCGGACCGATTGCCCTCATAGCGCCAGCGGCCGCCGCGGTAGTCGAAAAATCCGCTATGATGCGCGTAGGTCCAGCCGCCGTGATCCGAAATGAGCCGTTCCCCAAGGGCGGTCAGCACAATGGAATTGATATCCAGATGGCAGTGTCCGCCCGTGCTCCAGGCGCTTTTCAGTCCCAAGAACGTGTCGGAACGCTCCCATCCGCTGCGCATGACCGCTACACCCACATCCTCAAAGTGCTTGGATCCCGCATTGTCCGACGGTTTTTCTCCCTTCAGATCCGGGTCCATCCAGAGGAATCCATACAGATCTTTAGGGGGATGCTTCTCCACGTACCACTGGTGAAAGGGATTCTTGTAGTGCGCTGCCAGCTTGGCCATCAAGGTGGGATGGGCGGGCTCGTATCCGCAGTCTCCGATATTGAAACACCCGCCATCCCCGGTGGTGCAGAAGAGCCCGAAATCTCCCGCGACCTTCAGATAGGGGTGATCGAACAGATCCACCGCACCGCCGGAGGCCTGTCGCAGAATCTCCCCGAATCGAACGGCTTCGCCGATCCCGTATCCCCAGTATCCCAAGCCCTCATAGTAGCCGCCTTCCCGCCCAAGGAGATCGAGCAGGGATAACACGCCCTCAAGGGAGTGCTGTACGCACTCCTTAACATCCTCATAGTGCGCGCGCATGCCCAGTGCGGCAACTCCCATTTCTCCGCTGATCACGCTCCGCCAGTTGTTCTGCGAACCCGTCCACCACTCGGACTTGTCCTGGGCGATCTGAAGAAACGGTCTCAGGCCGCGCTCAAGGATACATCCGCGAATGCGGGTGCGTTCTGTTTCCGTCAGCACTTCGTGGAGCCGGTAGCACACCTCCGCCATTACCCGGGTGTTCCGCGCAACCACCAAATCCACCCGAAGCGGAGCCAGCAACACCCAATCGGGGTCCGATATGATGGCCCAGGTGGCCTCTTTGGCGGCATCCGCGTAGCGGCTTTCCCCGGTCAGGGTGTAGGCGAGTGCAAGCTCGTCCGCTCTTGGGGCCTGCCCTTTGATCTCGGGGTCGTTGAGCCGCTCATCGATGCCCTCCATAATGGACCCAAAAATGGCGGGAAGTGCGGATGCCTTGGCCTGCAGCCCAGGCACATCCTCCCCCGAAAAATAGAGGCCGGGATGCGCCATGGTCTCGGGAACCGTCCACTTTTGAAACGATGCCAACAAGGTTTCTGTGTGAGTCATCTGCGCGCTTTCCTTTTGTCGGGAGAAGCCGAAAGAGCGGCTCCACGCCACGTGTCACTATACCTTTGTCCATCACGAATGTCTCTGCTCGCCACTTGGGCATCCACGAGTTCCGGGCCCCCAATGCTCATTCCAACCGTCAGGAATTCAGCGAAACCGTCCCGCCCTCCTGCCAATAGGCCAGATCGAAGCGAAGGGTATCGCTTCGACGCCCGGTATCGATCTTTACGGTTACGATCTTTTCCTTGTCCGGATCTTCGCTATTTCGGCTCACTTGGACGATTGTCTCCCCGGGCTCCGAAGCCGGTCTTGGAACGAGCACGGTCACCAGCTGCCCCTCGAGAATCTTCCGGAAGGGCTCATAGCTGATATACTGCCGCTGGCCGCTTGCTCTCCCTGATATTGCATCATACGTGGAAAGTTTTTTTACTTGGGCGATGTGCCAGCCCACGGGCCCGGAAGCATCCACGAAGGACATGTCCAGTGTTACGGCGCCTTTTGTAAGGGAAGCCATCCCGTCTCCGATCTCCACCGTATCTGCCACATGATGCAGCCGGCCCTCGAAGCTCCGCGCGGGATTGGATTTGAGATCGTCGAGAATGACCACGTAGGGGTGGTCCCCTTTTACGAGCACGGCGTATCGGATGAACTTGCCCAAGAGATCCCCATAGGCCCGGCTTGCGTCTCCCACCACGTAGTCATAAGCTTGGGAGCTGGAGAACCGCTGAATGTACCCGAGTTTCTTCCACGAATACCGGTCTCCGTATTCCGGCATGCCCCAAGTCTGTCCCTGTCCGTCCACCAGCAGCGTATTGTGCGCCTCTGACCGGTTGCCCTCAAAGCGCCAGCGGCCGCCCCGATAGTCGAAAAATCCATGATAATGCGCATAGGTCCACCCGCCATAGTCCGAAAGGAGCCGTTCCCCGAGGGCGGTCAGCACAATGGAATTGATATCCAGGTGGCAGTGTCCGCCGGTGCTCCATCCGCTTTTGAACCCAAAAAACGTGTCTGGCTTCTCCCATCCGCTGCGCATGACCGCTACGCCCACATCTCTAAAATGTTTGGATCCCGCATCGTCCGACGGTTTTTCGCCTTTCAGATCCGGATCCAACCAGAGCAATCCATACAGATTCTTTGGAAGGTGTTTTTCCACATACCACTGATGGGAAGGATTTTTGTAGTGCGCCGCCAACTTGGCCATCAACGTGGAATCGGCCGGCTCGTATCCACAGTCCCCGATATTGAAACACCCGTCATCCCCGGTGGTGCAGTAGAGCCCGAAATCTCCCGCGACCTTCAGATAGGGATGGTCAAAGAGATCCACTGCCCCGTCGGAGACCCGTCGCAGGATCTCCCCAAATCGAACCGCCTCTCCGATCCCGTATCCCCAATATCCCACGCCTTCGTAATAGCCGCCGTCCCGCCCGAGGAGATCGAGCAGGGATACCACGCCCTCGAGGGAGTGTCCTACACACTCCCGAACATCCGGATAGTGCGCGCGCATACACAGTGCAGCGATTCCCATTTCTCCGCAGATCACGCTTCGCCAATTGTTCTGAGACCCCGTCCACCACTCGGATTTTTTCTGGGCAATTTCAAGAAACAGGTTCAGCGCCCGTTCGATGATCCCTTCCCGGATGCGGGTTCGCTCCCGGTTACTCAGCACGTCGTAAAGCCCATCGTATGTCTCCGCCAACACGCGAGCGTTGCGTGCGACCATCAGATCCACCCGGAGCGGCTTGTGAGCCAGCGCCACCCATTCGGTCTCGGACAGGATCGCCCGGACGGCCTCTTTGGCGGCCTGGGCGTAGCGTTCCTCTCCGGTGAGGCTATACGCGAACGCCAGCTCCTCCGCCCCCAAGGCCCGTCCTTTGATCTGGGAGTCTTCCAGCCGCGCATCGATCTTTTCCACGATGGGTCCAAAGATTGCCGGAAGCGCTGCAGCCTTTGCCCGCAACCCCGGCACATCCTCTGCTGAGAAATACAGGCCGGGATGTGCCACGGTCACCGGTACCGTCCAGTTTTGATACGACGCCAACAAGGTCTTTGTATCCGTCATGTGGGACCTCACCTCAAGTGATAGAGAAATGGCGAACAGCCTCTCCGCCATTCGCCACTTCCCATCTCCGACTGGATAATGCGGCCTCTCTGCGCAGGGATTGACCCGTCCCCACCGGAATGGGCGTGTCTCACCTTTTGTACAGGAGAGATACGGTTTGACATTCAGCACGGAATCGGTCCCGAAACGCAGGCCGCGCAGGATACCGTCACCGGTCTACCCAACCATCAGCTTGATCAAGTCCACGCAACGGTTCGAATAGCCCCACTCGTTATCATACCATGAGAGAGTCTTTACCATGTTGCCGCCGATTACGTTGGTGGAAAGTGCGTCAATGATGGAGGAGGCGGGATTTCCGATCACATCCGAGGAGACGATCGGCTCATCGCAATACTCCAGGATGCCCTTCAGCCTGCCCTCCGCGGCTGCCTTAAACGCTGCGTTGACCTCTTCCTTGGTGGTGTTCTTCTCCACTTCCACGACCAGATCGGTGAGGGAGGCATCGTGTGTGGGTACTCGGATGGCCATACCGTCTAGTTTTCCTTCCAGCTCGGGAAGCACCTGACCGATGGCTTTGGCCGCGCCCGTGCTGGTAGGGATGATATTGGCCGCAGCCGAGCGTGCCCGGCGCAGGTCGGAGTGGATCATATCCAGAATGCTCTGATCGTTCGTGTAGGAGTGGATGGTCGTCATAAACCCTTTGCGGATGCCGAAGTGCTCGTGAAGCACCTTGGCCATCGGGGCCAGGCTGTTGGTCGTGCACGAGGCATTGGATACCAGCCTGTGCTCCGGCCTCAGGATTTCGTCGTTGACCCCAAGCAGGATCACGGCATCAATTTCATCCTTGGGGGGTACGGACAAAAGCACCTTGGGTGCACCGGCCTGAAGGTGCATTTCCAGTTGCTTCCGCGCCCGAAAGATGCCGGTGGATTCAAGCACCACATCCACGCCCAGCGCCCTCCACGGAAGGTCGGCGGGGTTGCGTTCCGCGCTGACCGGGATCTTCCTGCCGTTGAGTACGAGGTTGTTCCCTTCTGAGGTGATCGTGCCTTTAAACCGTCCGTGGGTGCTGTCGTATTTGACCAGATGAGCCAGTGACTTGGCATCGGAGAGGTCATTGATGCCCGCGATGTCAATGTTGCCGTCCGCCACTGCTGCGCGGAAAACCAGCCGCCCGATGCGGCCGAATCCGTTGATGCCGAGTTTGATCGCCATATGCGTGCTCCCTTCTTCGTTATTCGTGATTGGTAATTGGTGATCTGGACACCACTCACTACTCACCGCTCACCAGTTATTCTGTTCCCCAGTCAGGTTAGACGTTCTCCGGGGCAAGATGGACTACAGATACCGCTTCTTCATATCCTCAAGCGTCACAGGGGCAAAATCCCCGGAGTGTCCGGCTGTGCCCAGATCGCGCATCTTGCCTGCTACGAGTTTGGCCAGCGCGGTCCGCGCGGGGCCGAGATAGGAGCGGGGATCGAACTGTTCGGGCTCTTCGGAGAAGACCTTGCGGATGGCTCCCGTGATGGCGATGCGTCCGTCCGTGTCGATGTTTACCTTGCGTACGCCGTGCGGGATCACCGATTGGATCGCCGACATGGGCACGCCCATGGCCTTTTTCATCCGGCCGCCGTACTGGTTTACGATGGCAACCAGGTCCTCCGGCACGCTGGATGAGCCGTGCATCACCAGCGCCGTGTCCGGCATCCGTGTGTGGATGGCTCTGACAATGTCCAGCGCCAACGTGGGAGCCACTTGGAACTTGTAGGCTCCGTGGGACGTGCCGATGGCCACGGCCAAGGCATCGACCTTGGTGGCCGCAATGAAGTCCACGGCCTGATCCGGATCGGTCAGACGCACCACGCCGGATCCCACGCCGTCCTCTATACCGCCCAGCGTGCCCAATTCGCCCTCCACGGTCACGCCCAGCGGGTGGGCGTACGCCACCACCTGTTTGGTTACGGCCACGTTCTCTTCGTAGGTGGTGGGGGTTTTTCCGTCCTCTTGCAGCGAACCATCGATCATCACCGAGGTGAAGCCCAGGCCGATGGCGATTTTGCAGGCCTCCAGCGCGTTTCCGTGATCGAGATGCATGGCCAGGGGAATGTCCGGGTTTTCCTCCGCAGCGGCCAGCATCAGGTGCTTGAGGTAAACCAGATTGGAGTATTTCAGCGCGCCCCGGCTGGCCTGAATGATCACCGGGGACCGAGTCTCCCGGGCCGCGGTCATGATGGCCTGAATCTGCTCCATGTTATTCACGTTGAACGCACCCACCGCGTAATTTCCCCTGGTGGCTTCGTCCAACAGTTGTCTCATGGGTACTAAGGGCATTTTCGTCTCCTTATTCTTTTCGAAGAATTTTCGGGGTTGTGCCGAAAAATCCGACCGCTATCCAAAGAACAGCCTGGCGACCTCATAGCGGTCGGTGGACACCGTATTGGGTTCTCCCAATGCTTCGTCCAAAGGTACGGGCACGATCTCTCCGCCGTGCATGGCAGCCATCATGCCAAACTGCCGGGCCATGACCATCTCCACCGCTTTTACACCCAGCCGCGTGCTGAACACCCGGTCGAACGCACTGGGATTGCCGCCTCGCTGGAGATGCCCCAGTACGAGGTGGCGCGTTTCCCGCTGCGTCCGCTCCTCGATTATCTCGGAGAGCACCTGGGCAATGCCGACCTTTTGTTTGCTTTTCTGTATGTGCCCGAATTCGTCGAGGACCTCGTATTCTCTCATCTTTTCCGCAAGCTGAGCGTTCTTTGCGCCTTCCGCCACGGCGATGATGGCGTATTCCTTGCCATCCTCATAGCGTTTGTTTACTGCCGCACATACTTCATCTATGTCGAAAGGCACCTCCGGAATGAGGATCACGTGAGCACCGCCAGCCATCCCGCCGTGCAGCGCGATCCATCCTGCGTCGCGACCCATGATCTCCACGACCATCACCCGATTGTGGGATCTCGTGGTGGTATGCAGGCAGTCGAGTGCGTCCATGACCCGGTTGATCGCGGTGTCAAATCCGAAGGTGTAGTCCGTAGCGTTGATGTCGTTGTCAACTGTCTTGGGCACTCCCACGACCCTTCCGCCTGCCTCGTGGAGCTTCTTGGCCACGCCCAAGGTGTCGTCTCCACCCACGGCGATCAGGGCGTGGATGTTCAACTCGGCCAGATTTTGCTTGACGAGTTCGAAGCCGTTTTCCACCTTGGATACGTTCGTGCGCGAGGAGCCCAGGATCGTGCCGCCCAGGCGATGAATGTCCTCCACGTCTTCCAGTGAGAGTCTGCGGTAGTCCTGCTCTAACATGCCTTTCCAGCCCGATTTGAAGCCGATTACCTCATATCCTTCCCGGACGGCCTTGACGGTAACGGCCCGGATGACGGCGTTAAGGCCCGGTGCGTCTCCACCACCGGTCAAAATGCCGATTTTCTCCATGCTTTCATACTCCTTTCTTTCAATGGATTGATGCGGATGCGACTTATTGATGGGGCGAGCGATAATCTGAATAGCCAGCCCTAAAAATAACATTTTGGCCTCCATATGTCAAGCACAATCGGGGAGCTTTCATGCGAAAAGTCCGACAGAAGAGGTCCTTGCCGATTCTCACGATGAAACGCCTTGAGATGAGTGCCCCTTATCCCTGTCTCAGCTGCATTTTTCCGTGACGGGAAGCCGCCTCTCTCGTTGCCTCTCGGTGGAGGGTCGCCTTTGATCCTGAGCAAGCGCCTCGCTGAGAGGCGGTTAAGCCAAAGCGGGGGAAGTTTCTGCCCGCCAAAAAATACTTGACTTTGCGTCTTAAATGTCGTATTTTTTCTAAGCTTTGGATGTTTTGCACCTTTTGGGAGCCACGAAGCGGATCGGGAGTGGGCAAGGTTGGGAGACCTTTGAGATCCTTTACGAATTCGGCGTCTCCGGTGAGCCCTGAGAAGGGGGATCGCAATGCTCAATCGAAGCGTTTTGGTGCTGAATCAGAATTACGAACCGTTGAGCGTTTGCAGCGCACGGCGTGCGATTGTACTAGTTGTTCTGGGCAAGGCGCAGGTGGTGGAGGATACGAGTATGGTCGTGCGCTCCGTCTCCACCACTTTCCAACTGCCCAGCGTCGTGCGGTTGGATCTCTACGTGCGCATGCCTCTAAGGCATCTCATGCTCTCTAAGCGGAACATCCTGAAGCGGGATGGGCATCGCTGCCAATCCTGCGGGACCGTGGACGGACCGTTGACCTTGGATCACGTGATCCCGAAGGCCTTGGGGGGGAAGGATACCTGGGAGAACCTGGTCTGCGCATGTGCCCAGTGCAACAACCGGAAGGGCCAGCATGCACCCGAGCAGATGGGGTTGGAATTATTGCGGATGCCGAGACGGCCGAGCACGATCACCTTTATCCGGCACTTCATCGGGGTGTCCGATCACCGATGGAAGCCGTATCTGTTCATGGAATAGGCTGCAGAACGAGGGAAATGAGAAAGTGGAAAAGTGGGAGAGGCAGTGGGGCGAAGCGGTCCAACCCACCTTTCCACGCGCACTCTTTCACCGAGCCCTTCTTCACCGAAGCTACGTGTCTGTAGTATGAATTATCTGTTATTTCAAGAGCTTAGAGAGAGGAGTGTATGCCAAAAGGAAGGATATTGAGCGGAATGCGGCCCACGGATCGGCTGCATCTGGGGAATTACGAGGGCGCACTGAAAAACTGGGTTGCGCTTCAGGATGAGTTCGAGATGTTCACGATGATTGCGGACTGGCATGCCTTGACCACGGGCTATGAAAGATCGCGGGAGATGCGGAAATTCGTGCGGGAGGTGGCCATAGATTACGTGTCCGCGGGATTGAGCCCCGAAAAATGCGCGATCTTCGTCCAGTCGGAAGTGAAGGAGCACGCCGAACTGGCGCTCCTGTTTTCGATGATTACACCGACTCCGTGGCTGATCCGAAATCCTACGCTCAAGGAGCAGGCGCGGGACCTGGGTTTGGCGGAGGACGAGAGCGATCTGGTCAAGATCAATTTCGGCCTGCTGGGCTATCCGGTGCTTCAGGCTGCGGATATTCTGATCTACAAGGCGAACTATGTGCCCGTGGGGGAGGATCAGGTGCCCCATGTGGAGCTGTCCCGCGAGATCGCGCGACGCTTCAACTTTCTCTACGGCGAGGTTTTTCCGGAGCCGAAGGCCAAGCTGACGAAGATCGCGCGCCTTCCGGGCCTGGACTCGAAGAAGATGAGCAAGTCACTGGGAAACATCATTTACCTCTCGGATGATGTGGAGGCGATCGGGCAGAAGATCGCCACGATGTTCACCGATCCCACGCGCATACGAAAGTCCGACCCCGGCGATCCCAAAGAGCGCGGATGCCCGGTGTATCGATATCACGAACTCTACAACGGGTCCGATTCCGAGCAGGTCGAGGCGGAATGCAGGAACACAGCCCTGGGCTGCGTGGCGTGCAAGAAAGCGCTGAGCGCGAAAATCGTGGAGACCTTGTCGCCCATCCGTGAGCGCCGGGCGCAGATCGAATCCAGGCCCGGCTATATCGAGGATATATTGGCAGACGGGGCCATCCGCGCCCGAAAGACCGCACAGGAAACGATGGCTGAAGTAAAGGAACATATGGGGCTTTGGTGATGGGTGAGAGGCGATCGATGGGTGGGGCTTGTGATGCCGCTCACCAGTCAGTTTGAGGAGTCTGAACAGGGGAGGACCCATGCAGCAGCGATCTTTTTTGCGGCGGGAGATGGAACCGGATGGGGTCGCGGTGCGCCTGGATGTGTTTGAGGGTCCGCTGGATTTACTGCTGTATTTGATCCAAAAGCACGAGCTGGACATCTACGATATTCCGATTGCGTATATTACTTCGGAGTATTTGCACTATGTGGAGGGGATTGGGGAGCTGGACCTGGAGACAGCCGGGGATTTTCTGGTGATGGCGGCCACGTTGATGGGAATCAAGTCGCGGATGCTGCTGCCCTTCCAGGAAGAGGAAGGGGTGGAGGAAGATCCCAGGAAGGAGTTGGTCCGCAGGCTGCTGGAGTATCAGGAGTATAAGGACCTGGCCGGGGAATTGCGGGCCAAGGAGGAGGCGCAGCGGCAGGTGTTCAGCCGAAATGTCCGGTTGGAGGTCGAGCGGAACGAGGAGGAATCGGACATTGGGGTGTTCGAGCTGACGCGCGCGTTTCTGGAGGTGATGGGAAACCTTCCAAGACTTGGAACCCACCAGGTGGTGGATGCGGAGGTGTCTGTGGAGGAGCGCATCGCGTTTGTGCTGACCTGCCTCCAGAGCAAGCGACGGGTCGCGTTTGTCGACCTGATGCAGGGCGTGGAACGAATCGTGATGGTGGTGACGTTTATTGCCATCTTGGAGCTGATCAAGGTCCAGAAGGTGGTGGTGCGAAAAGGGAAGGGCAGGGGAGAAGTGTGGGTTTGCGGGAAGGGGGAAGGATGATCGCCGGAGGCAGGAACCG
>JAZDJA010000108.1:0-2899 GCA_043804415.1 Candidatus Latescibacterota bacterium
CCGAACAATTTGCCGAATTCATCAAGTCGGAAACGGTCCGCTGGGCTAAGGTGATCAAGGAAGCCAATATTCCGACCACCGATTAGATCGAGATGCACCCAGCACATTGCGGAGGCCGGAGTCCATACGTTTCAAGGGAGCCTCTGCGTACCGAACGCCATTCCCCAGACAACCGGGGCGCTTCGAGGCGCCGTCAGCAGAGGGGATGCACTCCAGGCGGCCGGATGAAAACTGAAATAGCTTCACTTGCTTGTCAACGATGAAGGTCCGATTTTCCACCTTCTCCTCGATCCCTCGAAGCGTCCGCCGTGCTGGTTCTTTCGTGGTTCCCTCCGGCAATGTCGACCGGTTCCGTTTGCCTTCCTGATCGTAAAAATCCAGGACGTACCGCCCGCCTCTCTTCGTGATACACGCCATAATCAAGCCCCCCTTTCTATGATCCCCGGCTCTCCTGTAGGTACGCCCATGGCCCGGCATACCTTATTGGCGCCCGGCGTCTCAATCGTAGCCCCCAGGGTATCCCGCAGCCCGCGGAAGGTAAAGCCGTCCAGGATGTTGCCGTTTGCGTACATCATGACGCCCAGGCCATATCAGCCATCCGGCAGCCAAGGAGGCAGCATTCGATTTTGCTACCTTGGGAAAAACACCGCAAACACTATCGGCAGCTACAGCCAGCATCAAAGCTATGCGGTTAATCCGAAGGTTCATTAACAGCTTGTTCCGTGCGGAGGGGTCGTCAAGGGCGTCCCCTTCTTTTTACACTTTTCCCATGCGGGCGACAATGAAAACAGCCGCGCTGATGAACAATATGGCGACCGCAATATTAACGGGGGTCAGAAGCGTTCCCGGCAGATACTGATAGAGATCTATCAGGCCAAAAAGTATAAATATTATAGCGGCGAACCATTTCACCACCCGCTCGGGAATCTTTTTCCCGATGACGATTCCGATGACAATGCCGATGGCATCGGCAATGACCATACCCGTTTATGGCGGCATGATATTCTCGGTCCTGCCATCGGATTGGTCTTCATGCTGGCTCCGGCAACCGCCAACGCCGCAGAGCTCACGGCCTTGATCTCCAATTCCCTGAAGACGGCAATGGAAGAGCTCGCACCACAGTTCGAAAAGGCGACCGGGCACAAGCTCAAGATCACGTTCGGTTCGACTGATCCCTTGAAGGTCCGGATCGAGAAGGGCGAGGCGATCGACTTTGCCATCCTCGGTGAAGCAACCACCGACGATCTCATCAAGCAAGGCAAGCTCGTTGCCGCTACCCGTGCCGTCATTGCTCGCTCGGGTCTCGGCGTTGCGATCCGCAAGGGAGCACCGCGGCCCGATCTCAGCACGACCGAGGCGTTCAAGCGCACGCTTATCAATGCGAAGTCGATCGCCTATACCGAGAAAGGCCTCACCGGTGTCTATCTCAAGGGCTTGTTTCAGCGGCTCGGGATTGCCAACGAGCTCACGCCCAAAACCAAGGACACCTCCGCGGTTGCGGCTGTCGCCAATGGCGAGGCCGAAATCGGCGTAACGCAGGCGAGCGAAATCCTACCGGTCGCGGGTGTGGATTTCGCCGGTCCGCTACCGTCCGAGATTCAGAGCTACACGATCCTTCCGGGAGCCATCGTCACAGGCGCAAAGCAAGCTGATGCCGCCAAGGTGCTGCTCAAGTTCCTCGCCTCGCCCGAGGCTGTGCGGGTGATGAAGGCGAAGGGCCTGGAGCCGGCCGGCTGACGCGAGCAATATCCCTCTTCCCCACGTGCGAGAGGTCAACCCTCACACCGTCGTCCCCTTAGCCTGGGCGGCGCAGGTGCTCATCGAGCCGCGGCATGATCTCGACGAAATTGCAAGGGTGGTAGCGGTAGTCGAGATGGTGGATGAGGATTTCGTCCCAGGTGCCCTTGCAGGCGCCGGGCGAGCCCGGGAGACAAAGGATGTAGGTCGAGTTGGCGAGGTCCGCGGTGGCGCGGGTCTGTATCGCCGACGTGCCGATGTTGCGGAAACTCACCGTCAGAAATAGCGCTGCAAACGCAGCCATCTTCATCCTTCTTCTCAAACAGCGGCTCGACCGCCTCGGGCGTGATGTCGCGGTCGGTGCCGCCGGTGGTGATGACCACGTCGACCGCGGGAGCGTCGATCCATTCCTTAACCCGAGTTACGAATTGACCCCCATACACCTGGAATTCACAACAAGGGGGGGTATGGGGCCCCCGATATGGACTCCGTGAATGCATTACACACCTCCAAAAAAAGGATGCTTCCCTGACACCCTCCGGCCTTATCATTTTCAGTCGGCTATATAGAAAACCCGGCTTCGACAGTGGTATGCAAGTGATTTGGAGATAAATGATTCAGTGCAGTCATTTAGGAAGTGCAAGTTTTTTTGGTCGCGTGCACGATAGCAAGAATTTGCGGCGGCTGTGATGTTTAGAGTTATCTGAAACGCACCTCATACTTTGTGCGCAATTGTTTTTTTGCTTGCATACGTGGTGGGAAGGGGTATATACTGCTACATAGTCAAGTGTGGGTCCATTGTGGGGTTGCCTGAGTAATTACGAAAGTGGTTACCAGGACTTTTAATAGGAGGGTGGATATGAACACGTTAAGGAAGTTGTTAAGAATATTTATTGCGGTAATTTTCCTGGTCACAAGTATATTTGTCGGTACTGGTTTCTCGCAGAGTTCTTACCCTGACAGACCTGTTAAAATAATCACTTGGACCAGTACCGGAACGGGGGATGTCATTCGACGAACTCATTGCCTTGAAGCGGAGAAAGAGTTGGGGCAGCCCATCGTCTGGGAGTACATTACTGGTGCGAGTGGAACGCTCATGATGAATAGTCTCGCAAAAGCGAAGCCTGACGGATACACTCTCGGAACTGTTGCTACATCTGTG
>JAZDJA010000109.1:0-2856 GCA_043804415.1 Candidatus Latescibacterota bacterium
TTCATCTCCCCCGCCGGTCCGACACACATGATCGCCGCATTGGGGTCAAAACGCTTCCGGAGGATCTGGAAGGTTTCCGTCACCCATTTGCCCTTGAGTTCGGGCATGGCGGAGACGGTCATGGCGTTTGCGGTGATACTGAGGACGTCCGTGTGCGGAGTGTCGGGGAGATCCTCGAGGACCAGGGCCTTGATGCCAAGGCGCGCGAGTTGTCTGCCGGCTTCACCCCCCACGTTGCTCTCTTTGGCGCCCCCCGTGAGGGGGCTCTTCCCGCCGACCGAGAATCTCCCGGCCGTGGTCACGGGCGTGTCCCCCAGCAGCCCGGGGGTGATGATCAGCTTATTGCGCCGTCCCAACGGATCACACGTTGGGGGCACCTCTCGAAGGAGGAGCTTGGCAACCAACAGCCGTCCTCCCCAGCGCAGTTCCTCCGATGTGGCTTCCTGTCTGGCGATTTTCCCAGTGCGAGTATTGACCCGGATAATCCATTTCATTTAGGCACTTCCCTCTCCCAACCGCAGAGGACTCTGCACGCATTCTAGGAGTTGGTTGAGATTGCTGACGCTTGCTGCGTTCAGCTCAATGCCTTCGGCCTCGCTCCTCTTCTCTTTTTCGGACTCGATTTCCCCAGGGACGTAGATTCGGGAGACTCCACGGGCCTTTTTCGAATCCCGGATCATGCGGAGATAGGGTTTGAGCAGGGATTGGAAGTCGTCCAGGGGCATGAAGCGAGTAATGTCAATCGCCACTGCGCACATGCCGACGCCTGTGGGCCCGACAGGCTGATGAAAGGTCTTCACGCTGGGACCGTATTGGGATCCCGAGAGTAAACCGCTGAGGACATCGATCATGAATGCAAGTCCATACCCTTTGGGCCCGCCAATGGGTAACAGGGTCCCCTTCATGGCAGCCGTGGGATTCGTGGTTGGCGTTCCCGTCTCATCCAGGGCCCATCCAGCCGGGATGGATTCCTTCATCCGCTCGGCGCGTCGGATCTTTCCCCGGGCGACAACACTCGAGGCCATGTCGAGCACCACTGGTTCCTCTGCGCCATTTGGAACGGCAATGGCGAGGGGGTTGGTGCCGAAGAAGGGCTCAGTCCCGCCCCACGGCGCCATGGCGGGCGCCGCATTGCCCATCGCAATCCCGACCATGCCCTGCCTCGCCGCATGAATGGCATAGAAAGCCAGAATCCCCACATGATTCGTATTTCGTACGAGCGCGGCACCGATACCGTACAAACGCGCCTTCTGAACGCTCATTTCCATGGCGCGATGGGCCGCAACCTGCCCCAGGCCATTCCCTCCATCGATGAGGGTGATAGCGCCGTCATCTTTGACGACCTTCACTCGTGTTGGGACTTGGATCATTCGGGCATCAATTCGGCGCGAAAGGAGCGTTAGGAAATGGACGCCGTGCGTGTCGATCCCTCTCATGTCCGCACGGACCAAGCTCTCCGCTACCAGGTCCGCTTCCTCATCAGTGGCCTGGAACCCCTTGAGGATTTCCACCGCGACTTCCTTCAATTGCGCTGACGTAACTCTCATGACCGCACCCAACGGGCTGTCTCCCTCGCCCCTGGGGGGAGGGATGGGATGAGGAGTGTCAATCTTCGACCAGGCCGAGAGCGGCAAACACCTTCTCCAGTTTGTTCAATTCGACGCTGGAAATTCCCGCCTTGAGTTGTTCTGCCTTCTTCTCTTCTGCGCGCTTCCGCTCGATCGACTTCTCCAGGACTGCGGCACATTCGTTCCGATCGACCACCACGATCCCGTCATCATCGCCGAGGATCAGATCGCCAGGACGGACGACAACCGCTCCAAAAACAGTCGGATGATTAATCAGCCCGAGCACGGCTTTGGCCGTTCCCCGGATGGAGAATCCCCGGCAGAAGATCGGAAAGCCCATCGCGACAATCTCTTCGGAGTCGCGGATGCACCCATCGATGGCCAGTCCGCCGAGCTGCCGAGCCTGCGCGGAAGTCGCCATCAGACCGCCCCAATATCCGGCTTCATAATGCGCTCCAACCGAAGCCACTAGGACATCTCCAGGCTGAGCCCGCTCGAGGGCCTTGTGGAGCATCAGGTTGTCTCCCGGGTGGCACTGCACCGTAAACGCAGGGCCGCAGATGCGAACCCCCCGTGCAATCGGCTTGATCCCCGCGTCGACGGCTCCCTTCCGGCCGGACGCCTCATGGACGGTTGCGGATCCCATCGGCCGGAATCGATCAATGATTTCTTTCGAAGGCCGTTCGATCTTGTTGATCACGTGAATCATTTTCTCGCTCGCTCTCTCGCTTAGATGATGCGCTTGAGGTAATCCGTGGCATTTCGGAGATGGGCCCGCATGGCGTTCTCCGCGCGTTTCGGATCCCGCGCGATGAGAGCGTTCACGATCTCCAAATGCTCCAGGGAAGATTGTTCTGACCGTTCGGGGCGGAGCTGGCTAAAGAAATAGAGCCGCATTCGCTCGATGTGCCCTTGGAGCCTCCGGTAGTATTCGAGGAGGCGCTTATTCCCGAATGCCTCGAACACGAAAGTGTGAATCTGGTCCCCAGGCTTGAAAGAGCTTCTCGGAGTCTTGTTCTCATCCGCTTCGGACGACTCAAACCGTTTCCGAACCGCTTCCGCTTCCGCAACGTTTAGTTCCTCTTTCGCGGCCACCCGCCGAATGACTTCACATTCCAGAATCTCTCGAATCTGAAAGATCTCCAGAATGTCCTCGACGGAGATTCGCGAAACGAACGCCCCTTTCCCGAGAAAGTTTTCGATAAACCCTTCCTTTTCGAGTCGCTGCATGGCCTCTCGAATGGGCGTCTTGCTGGTCCTGAGTTCCTTCGACAGCACGCCTTCATTT
>JAZDJA010000110.1:0-5300 GCA_043804415.1 Candidatus Latescibacterota bacterium
CCTAGCGGCCATCGGCGCCGCTGGAATCCCCGGCGCGGGGCTGGTGACAATGGCCATTGTGCTCAAGGCTGTGGGCCTTCCCCTGGAGGGCATCGGACTCGTTCTCGCCGTGGATCGCATCCTGGATATGTGCCGCACCACGGTAAACGTGTGGGGCGACTGCGTCGGAGCCGCGGTTATTGCCCGAAGCGAATCGTGAAGAAGGGATCCGCTGGGCGCACCCAAGTCGGTCCGCGGAAAAAGGCCTGTCGTTTCAGGAGATAGGGGGAACGGATGGGAATCAAGTCAATTTCCCGTAGCGTTCCCTTTGTCCATTATGCCCAGGTGCACGGAATCACAAATACGATGACGGTTTTTGCGACTTGGCGTGGAGACTCTTCACTGCGTTCAGAGTGACAAACGTTGCCACTCTGGTGTAGTTGAAAATCTCCCATAATCAGGTTACGCCATAATAGCTGTGATTTCGTGCACTAAGACAGAAACCGGATCACTCCTTGTCTGCACATCCCGAGCCCTGTCGCAGCGGACCGGATGCGAACGGATCTTTACGCCTTCCTCGTCCTGGACACCGCAAATCCGATCAGTCGCTTCTTGCCCAATTGTTTCAGGTAGGTCGTCAGCGCCACCTCGGCCTCCCGACGGTTCAGCTGATGGGTCTCCGACAGATTGCGAATCATCCGCTCCACGGTGCACTTCCCATCGCACATCTCCCAGACTGCAGAGCCGATCTCATCCAGGCTGATCTTCCGCTCCTTCGGGACATGGAAAATTCTCGCCAACAGATTGATCGTCCGGCCCTTCGCTCCGCTAAACGTGATCAACACCTCGCCGTTTTTGTCCCGCTCCCAGTGCACCAATACATTTCGGATCGGCTTGGAGGAGAGCATCGCTTCCCGGCTGATTTGTTTTGCGCCCATTGTCTTGTCGGTCCGTTAGTTATGAGTACGTGACGCGTCGTGCCTGGCGTCCCCCGGTGGTTCGAAAAAAGGGGGGCAAAGAAACCGTGCTTCCCGATGGATCCCTTTCTATGGCCTGTGACAGCGAACCGCTTCGGCGACCGATTCGGCCACGATGTTATCTTGCTCCTTGGAGGTGGTTCGGACTACAAAGATCCGGTTGGACTCCCGGCAATGCCAAATGCATCCCTTTAAGTACGCCGAGCGGCGGGCCCGATTGAAGGTGGGCACCAGGATCCGCTTGAGGAGGTTTTGAGGCGCCCCCTCGATCCGAAACCCGCGATGACCCCCAACCTCTCCCTCTTCCGCAGTGTACCGCTGGTCCTTGAGCGCCTTCCTGTAGAACGGTCCGAACCAGCTCTGAAGCGATGCGGCACCCTTCAAGATCAACGAGGCCGGTCCGAGGCGCTCCACGTGGAGGGCTTCCTTCCCGCGTCGGAAGGAGAGCCGGATGTGTCCGGATCGCAGAAACGGCTCCTCAAGTCGAAAATCCTCCGGAATCGCGCAGATCAGTCCATAAACGGCCCAGACCTGTCTTCCTTCCTCCGCGTGATCCCCAAGCGAACGCATGATCTGAAGCGCGACCTCCGATACGTCCTCGCTCAATTTGGAGAACACGCGCAACAATCCGATCCGGTTGCACGTCCTGCACCGCCACGCCAGTACAACCACCCGATAGTCCGCCTCCCACGCGAACGTCTCGATGTCCTTGTCCGAAAAAAGGCCGCCCTCTAACAAACCGGTGTTCCTGTCGACGTGCAGGGCATCTCCCGTTTTCTTCGCCTTTTCCCCCAAACGAGCCACGTATTTGTCCACCATCTGGGAGACCCCCAAAGCCCCTGTCGGGAAGCTCCCCTTTAGCGGCCGCCACTCCACCTCCACGCGCACGGTCTCCAGATCGTCCAGGCGCAGATACCCCGCTGCGGCATCCCCTGTGATCTTCCCCAAATTCCACTCTTCCGGGACGTCAAACGTGATCCCCTGCCAACCGAAGGTGGCCCAGTCCGAATAGGTGCGTTTTTTCAGCTTCCGGCACTCCTTTTTGCTATCTCAAAGGTATCTTGCGCGATCATCGCTTCCTCGTCCGTGGGCACGATCAGCACCTTCGTTCTCGAGCGATCGGTGCTCACCCTCCGCGGTCCCCGTGAGCCCAACTCCTCGTTCTTCGCCGGGTCCAGCTCGATCCCAATCTCCCCCATGTCCGAGCAGATCAGAGCCCGCACCCCGTATGCATGCTCGCCGATCCCACCGGTAAACACCAGGACATCCAACCGCCCCAGTGCGGCCATATACGCGCCAATATATTTTTTCACCCGGTACGAGAAGATCTCCACCGCAAGCTGCGCGCGCCTGTCCCCGCCTTTTGCCGCCTGCTGCACTTCCCTCATGTCATTGCTGACGCCGGAAAGACCCAACAGGCCGCTTTTTTTGTTCAGGATGGCGACGACTTCGCGCACATCCAGCCCCTCCTCCTCGGCCAGAAACGGCAGAATCGCCGGATCAAGATCCCCCGACCGCGTGCCCATCACCAATCCCTCCAGCGGCGTAAAACCCATGCTGGTGTCCACCGACTCGCCGCCTTTCACCGCCGCGATGCTGCACCCGTTCCCCAGATGACAGGTCACCATGTTCAGATTCTTTATCGGCTGCTCCAAAAACGCCGCGGCCTTGCCAGAAACATACCGATGCGAGGTGCCGTGAAACCCGTATCTTCGGATGCGATGTTTCTCATAGTACTCGTAGGGCAAGGCATAGAGGTAAGCGTAAGGGGGAAGGGTCTCGTGGAAGGCCGTATCGAAAACCGCCACCTGAGGCACTTTGGGCAGCAGGCTTGCCGCAGCCTCGATTCCGGTCAGATTGGGCGGATTGTGAAGCGGCGCCAGGTGACCATACTCCCGAATCGCCTCGATCACTTCCTCGGTAATCAACGTGGATTCGGTAAACTTTTCTCCCCCATGCACCACCCGATGGCCGATGGCAAAGATCTCTGAGATGTCTGAAAGCGCGCCGACCTTCTCATCTTGCAGCATCTGCATCACCCGATCAAACCCTTCCCGATGATCGGGAACTCCCAGTCGAATCTCCGTCCCTTTTTCACCCGCCTGGTGGCACAGAAGCGATTCTGCCTCCCCGATGCGCTCCAAAACCCCCTTCGCCAGCACGACGCCCTCGGGCATCTCGAAAAGCTGGTATTTCATCGAGGAGCTTCCGCAGTTGACCACGAGAATTTTCATCAAGAAAGCCCAGGCAGATTCTGATAAACGGTAAGTACAGCGTCCCCATGCGTGTCACTGTGGACCCAAATGGCCGGGGGCAACAGCGGACGGACAAGCGTGTTTATCCATCGCTACTCCACCGTTACGCTCTTAGCCAGATTTCGGGGTTTGTCCACATCATGCCCGCGGAGCACTGCGGCATGATAGGCCAACAGTTGCAGCGGAACGACAGTGAGGAGCGGCTGCAGAGGCTCGGGCACATCCGGGATGGTAATCAAATAATCGGCGTATCGCCCGATGTTTTCGTCCCCTTCGGTTGCCACGGCAATAATCTTCCCGCCCCGAGCCCGAACCTCCTCGATATTGCCCACTATTTTTTCGTATTGCGGCCCGGCCGTGGCAATGAAAACCGCGGGCATATCGTCGACAATCAGCGCAATCGGACCATGCTTCATCTCCGCAGCCGGGAGCCCCTCGGCATGGATGTAGCTTATCTCCTTCAGCTTTAAAGCCCCTTCAAGAGCAACTGGGTAATTGAAACCGCGACCCAGGAAAAGCCAATTCTCTTTGGCGATATTTGCCAAAGCAATTTCCCGGATATGATCGGACTGCCCCAGTATTCGGCTGGTCTGGTCGGGTATTTGCGCAAGCGCCTCGATATACTTGCCTGCTTCGTCGCTGCTGATGTGCCTTCTTCTTCCCAGTTCCAACGCCATCATGGTCAGCACCGCCACCTGGGCGGTAAATGCCTTGGTACTGGCAACCCCTACCTCCGGGCCCACGTGCAGATAGATGCCCGCATCGGTGGCTCGGGCGATCGAGGAGCCCACCACATTCACGAGGCCGAGCACGGTGGCACCTCGTTCTTTGGCTTGCTCCACAGCCGCCAGCGTGTCCGCTGTTTCCCCGGACTGGCTGATGGCTAGAACCACGGTATCGTTCTCAATGATCGGGTTGCGGTATCTGAATTCGCTCGCGTATTCGGTTTCTGTCGGGATGCGTGCCAATTGCTCAAACAGAAATTCACCGACCAAACACGCATGAAAGGCGGTCCCGCAGGCGGTCAAGATAAGACGTTTGGCGTGGGTCAAATCCCGAAAATGGGCGGATAAGCCACCGAGTACAATTCGGCTGTTTCGTCGATCAATCCGCCCCCCCATGCACGTGCTCAAGGCTTTCGGCTGCTCAAAGATCTCTTTGAGCATATAATGCGGAAAACCGCCCAGCTCGATTTGACCCAGTGAAAACTCAATTTCCTCCACGTCCTTGCTGATTGCGACATTGTCAATCGTGGTGGTGCGGAACCCCTCCGGACCGATCACCGCCATTTCGTTGTCGGAAAGATAGATGGCCTGCTTGGTATGTTCCACAATGGCTGAGGCATCCGAAGCCAGAATATACTCGCCATCGCCGACCCCCAAAATCAAAGGGCTCCCATTTCTAGCAGCAATAAGCATATCGGGAAAATCCGTGCAAATCACCGCCAACCCATAAGTGCCATGGAGCTCGTGAAGGGCTCTCTGGATCGCCCATTCAAATCCGTTCTGCTCCCCACGGCGTGTCGCTCCTTGGACCGCGTCCCTCTTGGCGTAGAAATAACCGATCAGGTTCGCGATAACCTCCGTGTCGGTTTCACTCGCAAAGGCGGCTCCCTCCTTTTGGAGCCACGTCTTGAGCGTGCCGTAGTTCTCGATAATGCCGTTATGAACCACAGCGATCTTACCCGTATAGTCCAAATGGGGGTGCGCGTTTACCGTATTCGGCTCACCATGGGTAGCCCAGCGGGTATGCCCTATTCCCAATACCTCGCGGCGATCCGCTGCCCCCAAAATCTTCTCAAGCGCATCAATTCTGCCACTGGTCTTCTGGATCTTCATCGAACCTGCACCCAACAGGGCCACACCAGCCGAGTCGTACCCACGATACTCGAGGCGCTTCAGCCCCTCCACCAGGATGGGTTGCGCAGCCTTTCTACCCAGATACGCCACAATGCCGCACATTTGAGCTCCCTTCATGAGGGGAAAGTCTGTGAGAAAATGGGCAGGAGATCCCAGGATCCCGGTCCATGATCAAACCGTTGGCTAGGCCTTGATGACCCCTTCCTGGGCGAACTCCGACAGCACATTTC
>JAZDJA010000111.1:0-9760 GCA_043804415.1 Candidatus Latescibacterota bacterium
CTTTCTTCCTAGAAGATGCGAGGGAGAAGACTTGATCGCGAGAATTCTTTTGGGGTTATCGGTTCACGTCTACCCGTCTCTCGTGATCCTACAGCCCTGATTGATCCCCATCGTTCCATGGCTACCATTCCATGCTTCCCAAAAATGTTCAACCACTCTACGGGGATACCATGTTTGTTCCCTTTCCCATTTCCTTGACAAAAACAATTTCTCGCATTATATTGTTGGCCACTTAATCCGAGCTGGGATAATTCGAACGCTGTGGTTCGGTCTGATGACGCGTCAGGGATATCCGTCTTGATTCCGTTCCCTTGGGTGCCACCGGGGAGCTGCAACATAGTCGTTTCTTGTCCAGGCAGATTTTGGGGAAGCTTTTGACGAGGATGCCCCTCGTAAGTCCTTGGTTTTTGCACGTGGGAATGAATCGACTCAACTTGCGGGCGTCCAGGTCACTGAGAGCCACAGATATGGATCTGAGCTTCATCGAATCCTTTCAGCACAATCGGGCTCATGAGGGTGTTGTTATAGAAATTGCGGGGATATCCGCTCGTATCTCTGCAGGGGAACAAACCTTAATAGCCGCCCTAAAAAGGCGGTTCGGTAGGTTTCTGACTTCCGAAACCACCGTTGATCTGAGTCTCGATGTTCACGTTTCACCCGGCTTAAGTTTTTCCGATCCGGACGGGAGCAGAAAGTTCTTCAACAAGCAAAGCTTCACCGAAGACAAGAACATGGTATACTCCCCCGGTTTTGCTGGATATGTCGACAAGAAAGCTAACAGGGGCAGGGTCATTGTTTCCGACCTGGACACGCCATCGTGGTTGGAACATTTTCTTCGTATCGCCTATTCCTGACTGCCGCTGGAACGGGATGGCATATTGTTTCATGGTGCGGGGCTGCTCAGAAACGATGGCGCTTACCTGTTCTTTGGCCCTTCGAAAAGCGGCAAAAGTACCGTGACCGCTCTTTCTTCGGATTGCACCGTTCTCGGCGACGACCTGATCATGATCAGAAGGATAAACGGCCGTTTCCGGGTATATGCCACCCCTTTTAATGTGGACTCGGAACGCGCGGGTTCGCCGCGAGATGGGTCTGCAATTCGAGGTTTGTATCGCTTGAGGAAAGACAAAACGACTTTTGTCAAAGCGATCCGTTCGGGCATGGCATTGGCTGAGATATTGGCGAGCGTACCCCTCATTGATCAGAACCGTTTGGGAAGCATCAGAGCTCTGGCCTTCTGCGAAGAGCTGGTGCATCAGATCCCCTGCTATGACATGCATTTTACCCGAGATGATGGGTTCTGGAGGCATATCGATGGAAATGCTTAATAAATACCCGGATAAAAGTCCCGCCACAGCTTCTCGGATTTTGGAAGGGGAGGGTGTGGTGGTGTTCCCACAAAAAAGCGCCGTAAATATCCTGAATGCTGTGGGCACGCGCATCTGGGAGCTCTCGGATGGCCGGACCCGGCTCTCCGAAATTGTCAGCATGATTCATGGTGAGTTTGAGGTGGGCCGGAAAGAGGCCGAGACGGACACACTCGCGTTTGTCTACGACTTGGCAGATAAGGATATGCTGGTCATTCGGGATGAACCAGGGCCTCCCGAATGAACGCCCCCAGTACAGATCACGAATATGCAGCGCTTGTGAGAAAAGCGGCTGACCGCAACATCCCGGTCTCTGCGCATCTGGAACTTACGCATACCTGTAATCTGAGATGCGTGCATTGCTACGTCACACAACAAAAGAAGAAGAAAGAGCTTACTGGCGTAGCATTCAGACGGATATTGCATCAGCTTGCAGAGGAGGGAACGCTCTATCTTGGTATGACGGGCGGCGAAATTCTGGGCCGAAAGGATTTTTTTGAACTCGCCACCTATGCCAGAAAGAAGGGCTTTGCCCTTCGATTGTTCACCAACGCCACGTTGATTGATCGGGAGGTGGCCGGACGGATCGCCGACCTGAATCCACTGACCGTGGAGGTCAGTCTCTACGGAGTCACACCGGAGGTGCACGAATCTGTTACAAGGGTTCCCGGTTCCTATGCACGCACTCTGTGGGGTATCCGATGCATGGCAGCTCTGGGCCGGAACTTGGTGATCAAATCCTGCATCATGAGCCAAAATGTCTCTGAGATCAGACAACTGAAGAACTTCGCTGCGGAGTTGGGAGTGGGTTTCAGGTCCAATCCGATGCTGTCTCCAGGAAGTGAGGGCTCGAAAGCGCCCCTCCAATTCCGGATCACTGACCGGGAACTGACGGAGTACTTTCAAGAGTACGATCGCGAATGGGCGTCAAAAGTGCCTGCACAAAATGAGCCCGTCTGCAATGCTGCAAGAGGTGTCGTTGCCATCAATCCCCATGGAGAGGTGTTCCCCTGTGTGCAGATTCCCGTCAAATCGGGGGATTTGAGACAACAGTCCTTTCACGAAATCTGGCACAATTCTCCGGAGCTGAGGCGGTTTCGATCGCTGACACTCTCCAAGCTCACGGATTGTTCCACGTGCAAAGACATCAGTTACTGCAACCCATGTCCGGGATTGGCTCTGGTCGAAGAGGGAGATGTGTTGCGCTCTGCTTCTGAATCATGCCGGCAGGCGCGCGTGAGGAAATCTGTCCTCACCAGGAGCATTGGCTGAGCAGCAGGTCTCAGGTCCGCTTCTCAAAGAGGAACGTCAGGTTGGCCACTGTAAAGAGCTTTTGGCTCGACAGTTGACGAGAATTTGGCGACCGAAGATTCTCCGCTTCTCCAGCGGCGAGCTGGACTTTCCACTACAATCAGAATGACCCGTTATCAAGCTTTGTTTGGTTACAGCAGTCCAGCGATGGTTCTTTCGTGAACAACGGGGTCTCAAACCAAAGGAGGTGAAACACAATGGAACACTTTGAGGATAAGAAGGTGGACCAGAAGGTCGCAGCAGAAATGCCAAGAAAGGTTTATGAGAAGCCCGGCATCATCCACTCCTCGTCCATCGAGACGATGGCTGGGAGTTGCATTCAAACCGTTGCCTGTACGCCAAACTACTACTGAGTGGACCCCAACCTCTGACTGCAATCAGGGAGGTTCTTAGGGATCGCACTTGGTGTTGCTCTGTCCGGTGTTCTCGCATTCTTGGCCTATGGGGCCAAGAGGATACAGGCAGGAGTTAGTGATATGCCCTTTTCGGGAGCATTTCCGCGAGATTGGCGTGCGCTGGCAGATTCATGTAAAAGATCTTGCGAATTCTGGGCCTCCCCGGGTCAATCTGGATATTGAAATAGGGGTTTGACTCTGTCAACCCCCTATTTCAATTTGCACTTGAGGTGTCTTCCCAGCGGGCAAGGCTCCCTCCGAGAGCTACTGAAAAGTGAGGAAGTGGAAGCCGCACACCTTGTGAAGTGCCCAGGTCATCGATGCGCGCACTCCATGCGGCAGGCCCGCTGCCTGGTTGATCTGCATCATCCCTGCGGTCACGAAGACGTGGCCGCTCCCTCCCGTTCTTCCCTCCCCCCGCATAACACGCATGAATCAATCGCAATCCGTCCGGTTCGGTACAGACCTCTTCTTGGAAGATATCCGGAAGACATGGCTTTCCCGGCTGGGCGCTGTGGTGCAGAGGGAAGGGTGCGCCAAGGAGAGCAATCCGGATGACGTGCCGTTGGGAAGCTGCTGGCCCACCCCGGAACACTCACAGTCGAAGGAGGGAGTCCTAGCCAACGGAATGGGGTCTGCCTAGGTGCACGAAATCACAATTACGATGACGTATTCTGCGACTTAGCGTGCAGACTCTTCACTGCGTTCAGAGTGACAAACCCAGCCATTCTGGTGTAGCCGAAAAAGCTCCCATAATCAGGTTGCGCCATAGTATATATGATTTCGTGCACTTAGTCAAAGGGACTTGGCTTGAAATCAGATGAGATCAGGCGAGAAGCCATTGCACAACTGCTCAAGGATCAGCTCTCTGCCGGAAAGGATGTGGCCTTCCGGGTGATCGGTGACAGTATGGAGCCTGTCATCAGACTGGGCGACCAGGTATTCGTCCGGGAAACGAGCGGGTGGGACCTGTCTCCGGGAGACGTGATTCTGTATCGGAATGGCTCTGCCTATTGCACCCATCGGTTTGTTCGCCGATTCATCAAGGACCACACGGTGTTCTACCTCACCAAGGGAGATCGTTTCAGAGACTTTGATATCCCTTTTACCGAAGACCGAATATTGGGGAAAGTGGTCGCCACGAGGCGAAAAGACCATCGGATCGATCTCGCCCGTTCTCCGCTCAAAAACGCGAACCGCTTGCTGGGCAGGTTTTTAGGGCTTCAGTCTCTGATCGTAAAGTGTCTGAGAACCGATCTTTTCCGAGTCCGAGAAAGGACCATTTTCCCATTTCTCAGAAGGATCCTCCTCATGCTCGTTTTTCGCGTGAACAGAATGGTTACTGCTTTTCTCGTATGCCGGAACGCTGATAGTACGAAATAGCATCTGGCAGCACGCAGGCATACTCCCCTCGTGAAGCAATAGGTATCCCCCCATGAACTGGTCTCCCGAAGATTCCCTTTTGCTCTCTTGCATCGGCACAAGCAGAGAGGATCGGACACTCCCCCATGTGGAGGCCCTTCTTTCTTCTGATCTGGACTGGGAGGAGGTGCTTGAGAAGGCCTGCCGACATCGCATGATGTCCCTGCTCTATCATGCGCTGAAAAGCCTGGATGACAAAGGCCTGATCCCTCAGACGGTCATGGAGAACCTGAAAGGAGCGTATTGCACCCATGCCGTCCTCAACATGCGTTTTGCCCGCAAGCTCAAAGAGATCCTGACATCCCTAGGAGAGGCCGGGATTGAGGCGATCGTCCTAAAGGGTGTCCCACTGGCAGAAATGGTCTACGAAGACATAGCGCTCAGGCCGATGGGTGATATCGATCTACTGGTCAGGAAGAAGGATCTCGAAAGCGTAGAGGCCCGCCTTTTCGGATTGGGCTTCACTCGATTTGTGGAAGACAGACAGGGCTATCAATCCTACTATAGGCACTACTTCGATCACGATAGGACGATCCCTCTTCATATTCACTGGGAATTGGTGCGCGCTCCCAACGCATTTGATGTCGATGTGGACGCCTTGTTCCATTGCGCCAAGCGACGCAACCTGTCGGGTATGGAAGCCCTGGTTTTGTCTCCCGAAGACACCCTTATGTACCTTGCATTGCATCTCTTCTTTACCCACTTTTTCAATATGGGTCTCATTGGCCTGGTGGATATCGCCCGGCTCATCGAGAAGACGGAGATGGATTGGGAGCGGGTGGTGGCGGACAGCAGGAAACGCAAAGTGGCCGGTTGCCTTTATGTTTCCCTCTATTTCGTCAAGGAACTGCTTCATGCCCCTATTCCCGATGCGACGCTGAAGCAACTCGAACCGAGCCCGTTCCGGAAGCGTTTTGTTTTGAAGGCTGCCACAGAGGGCAAGACGATTTTGCACGCGGCACTCAAACAGGCCCCCGACGCCCGTAGTCAGGCCACCCTGCTTCACCTGTTGCTCGCCGAGAACATCGGCGATGCATCGAGGACCGCACTTCGGCTGCTGTTTCCGCCCCGCGAATTCATCCTCGATCCCAGCATATCGCGCACAGGCTCTCCGAACCTGTTCCTCCGCTACGCTGCCAGACACAAAAGCCTGCTCTCCAAATATGGGAGATCCATCTTCCGTCTTGTCTCCCGCGCACGCTCAAGTGGTGGGCCTGCGTAGGTTCATGGTTGCCCTGTTGACGGTCAGCCTGCCCCGGAGGTCAGCGGGAACAGACGAACCTGGGGGAACATCTTCTCCCTTCCCGGCGTATGTCAGGAAGTATCCCCTTTTCGCAGAATGAAAGAAAACCGAGTTGCTCCACCGCGCCATCCTCTCGAAAAACCGCCACCCTCCCGGCTTCCCTCTCGATAGATCTACCTCACACATCCTGCACTGTCCGATATCCAATCCCGCTTTGAGCCACCTGATCCACAGAACCACTGTCCGAGGATCCTTCGGAATTTCGCCTGACCCATGCGCTGAATTGACTCGGATGGGATGACCTTGGCATACAGGACGTTTGGAAAGGGAGGCCGAAGGGGAGTAGTCGGGGGAGGATGCGCTCTTCGGGTCTGAGCAGGGGGGCGTCACCATAATCATTTGGGATCTCACGACATTCCGCGCACGACGTCTTCCGTATCTTTTGAGGATAGGAAGTGCCGGAGCGCGATACTTCCTCGAAACATTTTCCTCATCACCTCCACATCCGAGACCCGACGCATGCGCTGCACCCTCCTGTGCGCCGATCCGATCTCGCCCAGATGTCCAATCACCCAGAGCATCCCGCAGATACTCGCAGCGGCCCGCTTGAAGTTTCCTTTGGCCACAGATGCCAGTATGGTGGCGCATTCCAACCCAAACCTCTGCGGGAGAATGCCTGCAAGGCTGCGGAAGCTGTAGTTTTTCAGCAAGGTCATCAATGTGTTGCGGTGGTTCAGGAACATCTTGAAAAAACGCTCGGGCGAAAGCGTCCATCCCGAATGATGCCATACCACAGATCCGGGCACTGACCAAACCGCATATCCCGCGAGGTGCATCCGCCAGCAGAGATCGATTTCCTCCACGTGCATATAGAATCGCTCGTCCAAAAGCCCGGTGACCTTCAGGGAATCCCTGCGGAGAAACAGCGCAGTTCCCGAAGCCCAGAATATCTCCCTCGGCGTATCGTATTGTCCCCGATCTTCCTCGATCTCTCCGAACATTCTTCCGAGGCAAAACGGATACCCGAAGATGTCCATCAGACCCCCTGCGGCACCCGAATAGTCGAACCGCGTCCGATCGCGCACAGAGAGAATCTTCGGCTGGCAGGCCCCCATCCTTTCGTGTGCCTCCGCAAACTGCACCAGTTCGGAGAGCCACCCCGGCTGCACGGCCACGTCGTTGTTCAGCAGCACGACGTATCGCCCCCGGGCCGCCGAAATCCCCCGATTGCATGTGGCTGCAAAACCGCGGTTGCGGGCGTTTCGCAGCACCCTAATCCCGGAAAACCGTGCCTGTGCGTCCTCCACGCTCCCGTCGGTGGATCCATCGTCCACCACGATCACCTCGAAGGGCTGGTGAAAAGTCCGCTGGTAGAGGAACGCCAGGCAATCCGACAGGATGCTTCCGTTGTAATGGGGAATGACTATGCTGGTCATGGGGTCAGGGATTGGGAATGGGGAGTCAGCGGTCGGGAGAGGGAACCAGGATTTCGGAATTCATGTCGCCCTGCCAGAGGCGTCGGTCGGCTTTGTCTCTCGATGTCGTCAGCAGGCCGGAAACGTTTGATGTGCAGACTACTCCGGTCGGATGTGCTCTTCGGGCACCATGGGCATCTTTTCTCGGATGATTCCGATCAACTCCTGGGCCTTGCGAAAAGACGTGGTGCCCACGGGCACGTTCTTCAGTCTCAGCAGGGCACTTTCAGTTTGCCCCGCCTCGTATAGTTGGCGACCCTCCTCAAAGTTCTTCAGTCCCTTCCGCTCCTGAGAGACAGAGAAGACAGAAAAAACTTGTCTTGCGTTTCTGAGCGAGGAGGCCAACGGTTCCTTTTCGATTTTGATCTGTTGGACAGCCCTCCCAAGCGCGCGCTTCGCGCTTGGGTCCATCCCCCTTCCATCAAATGTCAGGCGCTCCAGAATGGTCCCACTTCCAAGGTCCGTGACGGACAGATCCAGTTGGGCCTGTGCGAGTGTTTGCGTACCTCCGAGCCCCTCGACGGATCTCATTTCTCCCGGAATCACCGCCCCTTTGATCAGAATGGGAGATTCGGCATCCACCACGTACCCCAGTTGGTTGAGTGTCCGGGTCAGGTCAGCCTCGAGTTTCGGAACGGGCGACCCGTCCTCCATCGCAACGGTGACTTGTACCGGATAGCCCTCCCGTTCGATTGCGTAGTAGAACACCACCTCGGTGAGGGACAAGTCCCGGGTGAGCGCCCGGATGACCCCGGAGAGTTGCGGACGTGCGGTGATCCGTCCTGTCCCCTCGTCGCGTTGGGCCATCGCATCGATTGCCGCCGATCCGTCTTGATCGGTGATGCCCTCCTGAATGCTCTTCCCCTTCTCCGATTCGAAGCGAACCCGCATGCCCTCCACTACCGTGGTCTTTCCATCCGGCAGCACGACCACCAGCCGCACCACCAAGGGTTCCGCCAGGGCCGCGTGCGGCCCGTCCGGTCTGCCCGTCTCCGGAAACTCTTTCCAGGCGAAGATGCGCCAGTATCTCCCGGATCCGGGAGCTTATCTTCGCAGGGCCTGCGAACTCCGCCACCATGTCAGGCGCCGGGGAAAAGGCCTGCATGAAAACGCGATTGGAGAGCACCTCCGCACTCCGATCGAAAGCCTCGGTCAGGTTCGCCAATGCCGGAGCGATGCGTCCTTCCCCGAACATTCGATCCGCATCCGCCATCCCTCCGGTTACGGCCCGAACGCCATCCCCGATTTCCTGTTCCAGGACGGCTGCAAAGCGACGCCGCTCCAATGCCGCCAGCGCATAGTAAACGCCTTCTCCCTCGGCCGTCTCCACCACCTGCAACCCCGAGACGGTTTCGTCCACCAGCATCTCGGTCCGGTTGGTGATCTCCGTGCGGACGTATTCCTGATCGTCGATCTGCGTGTGTCTTTGGAGGTCCACCATCTCCGATTGGATCTGAACCCGGATCTGTCTGCCAACATCCAGACGGGCGACGTCTTGGGCTTGATCCCTCCCCACTTCGGAGATGCCGACCCCCAAAAAAGCATCAGGAGACCCTCAAACACAAGCACCAACGGGCGTTGGTCCTGACGGCTCGAAAACTGGTGCGGTTGATCTTCACGATGGAGAAGAATGGTACGATCTATCGGCCTCGGGATTAGAGCCTGAACCGAGAAACGGAACAAAAAGGAGCACGAGGCAGAACACACAGACAATCATTACGTTAAGACAATGCCACAAACGTCCTGCGAGATCAAGGGAGAAGTATGCCTATTTCGAAGGAACCTCTCGACAAAAAGAGAAAAGAGGCCAGAAACTCTCTTTGCATTCACTTTTCCCTTGACATATTACCGCAGCACTTTCATCAGTTTGAACGAATGACTCCTTCCACCGCCCTTTCGGTGACTGCGCCGATACCCTCCTGCGAGCCTGCCGCCTATGCGGCCCATACCGGCGCGCCCCGTGATCCCGAGAGACCTTCGGGAATCACAGCGAAAACAACGAGGTCCTCCGCAACTCACCTCCCTTCGGTATACCGGCGTATGTGGTGTGCTCCTTTTCTTCGGCAGGGCGTACGCCTGAGGCCCTGAGCCCTGCAGGCAGAAAGCTCACCTCGTTTACAGATCTGTTTGGAGTGCGATGATTCCGATCATCGCATGCAACGACTAAGTCGTTGCACTCCTCATCCCCCCCCCACTGAAATGGGTGAGGGGATTTCACTCCAGTACCCCACGCAAGACCACTCCGGGGTTTCTGCTACTCTTTTTCTCTCTCTTTCTCGTTCTTTCTCGTTCCCACGCTCTGCGTGGGAAGGCACCTCCCGACGCTCCGCGTCGCCAAACCAGAGGGCACAGCTGAGGCAACCCGACGCGGGTGGTTTTCAATGGTCACGTAGGCGGAAATCTCAATGCGATGATGCTCCTGCACGAATCACCAGCAATCGAGCATGATCTGGCCGATGGGTGGGCTTGCGAAAATGGGCAGCCAGTTAACAATTGTGCGCGTCGAAAAATGGACCTGGTGATCTTCATGTATTCTGTAGCGGCTTC